>NZ_SNUN01000001.1:0-382647 GCF_012027535.1 Thermococcus sp. GR5
CAGTACACCCGGGATCGCTGGCGGGCTTAACTTCCGGGGTCGAAACGAGACCGGGTGTGACCCCGCCGCTATGACCGCCGTACCGCTATTGACCTATCGGGATGGGTTTATAAAGATTACGGTCAAAGAAGGAGAAAAGATTATAGTCATCGCCGGAGAGGCTTTAGGGAGAGGTGATAATAATGGGACTCCTAGAGGACAAGGCCCTTGTCGAAGCTGCCCTTTTCGTTTCTGGTCGGCCGCTGAGCATTAAAGAGCTCTCCAGAGCCCTCGGGATAAGGTCGCTGGATTACCTCGAGAAGCTCATCGAGCTTATAGCAGCTGAATACGCTGAGAGAAAGAGCGCAATCGAAGTGGTTCGCGTTTTGGGCGATAAATACGTCATGCAGGTGAAGCAGGAGTATTCACAGAAGGTCGTCCACCTGATGCCAAGACCGGACTTAAGGACTGGCGAGCTGAAGACCCTGGCCCTTATAGCCTACCTCCAGCCTATAGAGCAGAGCAAGCTTGTTAAACTCCGCGGGAGTCAGGCCTACGAGCACATAAGGAAGCTCCTCGAGATGGGACTTATCTACGCCGAGCCCTATGAGAGGACAAAGCTTCTTGGAACGACCCCCAAATTCGCAGAGCTCTACGGCTTCCCAGAGAACGACCCCATGATGATCAAGGAAGCATTCAAGAAGGTGGTTCATGCCGAGTACAGCGACCTGATAGCAAAACTCGAAGGGAAAGAAGAAAAAGAAGAAATGCCTCAGGAAAGCGAAGAGTAATTTCTTGACCCCTCAGTTTACTTATTTCTGTTCTTGGGAGGAATACGGAAGCTTTTTCCGGAAACTCGGCCTCCGGAGAAAAGTTTAAATACCACCACCCTGTATTACCATTAAGGTGAGTGTTATGGTAGTGCTGACAAAGGAGCAGATCATCGAGATGATCGAGAGGCAGAAGGGCCTCTCGAGGAATGAAATTGAGGAGAGGATAGCGGAGATAGCATCCCGCGAGGGTATTTCCGAGCACGCGGCAGCTTTAATGCTCGCGGAGGAACTGGGCGTTAACCTGGAGGGCAAGGAGGAACTTCTCCACATAGCGGACCTTGTCCCCGGAATGGCCAACGTCAACATAGTCGCGAGGATACTGAGGAAGTACCCGCCGAGGGAGTACCAGAAGAGGGACGGCTCAACCGGCCAGGTTGCAAACGTGATAATCTACGACTCAACCGGAAAGACAAGGCTCGTTCTCTGGGACGCTCAGGTGGCAAAGTACTACAACGAGCTGAACCCGGGCGACATCATCAAGATCATCGATCCGAGCGTTAGAGAGGGAAGGAGCGGAGTTGAGCTCCACGCCAACTTCAGGACAAGGATAATACTCAATCCGGAAGACCCGCGTGTCGAGGAGATACCACCGCTGGAGGAAGTGAGAAGCTACAACTACAGAAGAACAAAGATAGGCGAGCTCATGGGCGGCGAGCGCTTTGTTGAGGTCAGGGGAACGATAGCGAGGCTTTACAGGGTTACCGTTTACGACGCCTGCCCTGAGTGCAGGAGGAAAGTTGATTACGAGCCGGCAACAGATACGTGGATATGCCCCGAGCACGGCGAGATCCAGCCGATAAAGATAACCATCATCGACTTTGGCCTCGACGACTCAACTGGTTACATAAGGACGACGCTCTTCGGCGACGATGCGGCCGAGCTTCTCGGAAAAGACCCAGAGGAGATAGCAGAAAAGCTCAGGGAGCTGGTGGAGGACGGACTGGCCCTCAAGGAAGCCGGCAGAAAGCTCGCGGAGGAGGAGTACTACTACCTGCTCGGAAGGGAAATAGTCGTCAGGGGCAACGTCGTGGACGACAAGTTCCTTGGGCTAATCCTCAAGGCCTTTGGCTGGGACGAGGTGGACTACAAGAGAGAGATAAGCCGCGTCAGGGCCGAGCTGAAGGAGGTCATTAAGGAGGTGCTGTGAATGGAGGAGGTCAGGTACAGGCGGCGCAAGCCCGCCGTCGAGAGGAAGATAGGCGAGATAAGGGAAGACGACACGAGAGTTGCGCTTATAGGCAAGGCTTTCAAGGTTGACAAGATGGACTACACCTTCTGGCTCGACGACGGAACCGGGGTCATACTCATCGAGAGCGAGGAGAACGTCCTCCCCCAGAACGGCCAGACCGTTAGGGTCGTCGGCAGGGTCATCAGGAACGAAGAAGGCATTCACATCTACGGCGAGGTTATACAGGACTTCAGCGAGGCAGATTTGGAGGCGCTGGAGGAGATTAGGGAGCTTGAGAGGAAGGTTCTCCCCAGGGTGGAGAGCGTCATCGAGTTCTTTGGAGGTGAGGAGCTATGAAAAAGCGTCTCCCAGCGAGCAGGGTCTACATCAAGGACATCATCGACGGCTACTACGTTAAGAGTGAAGGGGACTTCGAGCCCAACTACCTTATAACGAAGGACGCGAGAAAGGTCTACCGCGTCAAGGTCGTCGCCACCGTCGTTCGCGAGCCGGTTATAAGTGACGACGAGACCTATGGAAAGCTCCAGATCGACGACGGAACCGGAACCATATGGGTGCTCGGCTTTAGAGACGACACGAGGTTCATCAGGCTCGTCAAGAAGGGCGACCTCGTCCAGATAATTGGCAAGGTTGCCGAATGGCGCGATGACAAGCAGATACTTGTCGAGGGTATCTCCAAAGTCAATCCCAACATGTGGATACTCCACCGCTTTGAGACGCTGAAGGAGAAGGTCGAACACGCCAAGAAGGCTCAGATAGCATTCGAGATTTACGATAAGTACGGTATCACTGCGAAGGCCAAGGTTATAGCCAAGAATAAGGGCGTTAGCGAGGACCTACTGCTGACAATTGACGAGCTCTACACGATAATGCTCGAGCACAGGAACCTCGAGGAGGAGCTCTTCGAAGAGGAAGTTCCTGAAGTCGAGGAAAAGACTGAGGAGAACCCAGAGCTCGAAAAGGCTAAGAAGGTCGTCCTTGATCTGTTGAAGGAGAAGCAAAAGGCACTGTCCCACAAGTTCATCATCAAGAAGCTCTCGAAGGAGTTCAACGAGGAGCTCATCGAGGAGGCCATAACACAGCTTCTGGCCGAAGGAGAAATCTACGAACCGGAGATAGGCTACTACGAGCCGCTGTGAGCTCTTTCTCTTTTAATCCCCTCGAAAAATAGAAAAAGCAGAAGTCAATACTGCTCCCTCATCGTCCTTATGACAGGGTCGTGAATGAGAGTCGAGGTTATGCTGTCAACCATGCGGAAGAACTCGTCGCGGCCCTTGATGAGATCCATGTTCTCAATCCTTATCAGCTTGCATTTGCCTCCGAGTATCCACTTGCCAAGCACTATCTTCTCCTTTCCGTCTTTTTTCGCGTCTATTCTGACTAAACCATAGGGAATGTCAGCCGTCCACCAGTTGGCCTTAAACGTTATCCTCCAGCCAGCATCTTCAAGTGCCTCTACGAGCTTCTCCAGGGTCTTTCCCGGACCATGAGGGGTTTTGAATGTGATGACTGTCCAGAGCTCTTCCCCCTCAAGGCTTCTTATGAGCTCATCCTTAAACTCCATGATCTCACCTCCTCAAACTATCGCTGCTATAAGGAAAGCCATAACCGCCAGGAAAATGCTCATCTTGAGCAGCTTCTGTGATTTATGTGCAACCTCCCTGTCCTGGTTCCTCAGGATCAGGTAGGCCGCGTAGAGTATGAGTAAATCAACAGGGACCATCGCGTAGTAGCCGACGCCAACACTTGCCTTGACAGGAAGGAACGAAGCGATGACCGTCAGCAGCGCAAAGAGGACCCCAACGTAGGCCGCTCTCTTCTTCCCCCAGATTATGGGTAGTGTTTTAGCGCCTTTGGCCATATCGCCCTCCACATCCTCAATGTCCTTAATAACCTCTCTGGCAACGTTAACGAGAAAGGCACAGATCGCTAAATAGCCGGCCAGCCCGAGGTGTTCAACAGCGACCGCACCGTAGAGCGGAGTTGCACCGGTAAGGCCGGCAACGACAATGTTTCCGACGAACGGAAGGGGCTTGAGCTTCCAGGCGTAGATGAACATCGTGACATAGGCTATCACCCCAAGGATGAAGGCGTAGATGTTTATCATGTATGCCAGGGCAAGACCAACCGCAAAGAGGAGCATCGAGTAGTAGAGTGCAACCTTCCTGCCCATTGCCCCCCTTGGCAGGGGCCTTTCGGGGCGGTTGATTTTATCTATCTCATAGTCGAAGTAATCGTTTATCGTGTTTCCTCCGGCGCAGCCCACAGTGACCACTAAGAAGATAAGCAGAGCCGTTTTTGGGTCGGGGAAGTGACCAAGGGCCACTATCGAGCCCAGAAGGCCCACTATCCCGGCAAGGATACAGTTATGAGGCCGGGTTATCTCAATGAACGCCTTGAGTTCCATTAGGGCCACCTAATTCGATTAGGTTATTGACTTAAAAATCTTTGCTAGAGCTCCTCCCTTCTCAACAGGCCAAGCTCTTCGCCGCTTTCGAGCACCCTTATGCGCCCAAAACGAAGCTCGACTGCTCTTTCGAGTTCTTCTAAAGATATGGGCGTCAGGACCTGGGCATTCATCTCGCTGAAGTTTATCCACTTCAGTATCCCAATGCCGAGGCAGAGACCGTCTTTATCGATGAAACCAACCAGCAAGTTGCTCAGCTTTTCGAAGTCAACAGCGTGAATAACGAACTTGCTGTAGTGCCTTGGAACGCTCTCGATATCAGCCTTGACGACGGTGTAACGCTCGCTTTTCCAGCCAGACAGAACGAGCCACTTGAAGAGGGACGATAGAAGTTCCTTTTCCTCGGCCGTTAACGGTCTGCCTCTGAAGAGTTCCGTTCCGGTTGGAACGACATTATTCAAATCAACATTAATCAGACCAGCACTTGAGAAGTAAGCCCCCCACTTCTCCCGTCTTATTTCCCTGCGCTCCTCCCTCGAGTGTTCCCTCGCTCTGCCGCTCACTGAGAGGCTCAGGACTTCACCGTAGGGAGAGAGTAGCCGTTTTATGTGAGAGAGCTCGTTCTCCCTCTCAAGGAAAACTATCAGTTCAGGTCTCACGAGTTCGGCTTTGAGGCGCTTCATCTCTACGCCCGGACCGGTGACGAAGCCGGTAGTATCTACCAAAACGACATCCGCATCCTGAACGGCAATATCAACCAATCTCTTGACACCAACTGCCATCTCACCTGTATACTGGCTGGGAGAAGTGGTCCCAATGAAGTAGTGAGCACGAGCCTTTAAATTGCTGATCGAGTCAAAGGGACCTTCAGGGAAAGCTAAGCTCACCGTTGCTGGGGGGAGAACTCCCTTCTGGCCGACATCGCTGTCGATTATCGCAACTCTGAGACCCATTTCAATGAGACCGTTCGCAAGGAACGTCAGGAGGGTCGTCTTTCCGCTGTCGGTTCCGCCGATGAGCATTACCCTAATGGGTCTCTCTGACTGGGCTATCTTGTCAAGGAGTTCAAACCTGTCGGGGGGAACGTCCTCAGTATAGCCTGCTTTGTTCATGTGAGTTGATTAGAGCTGGGAATTAAAAAGCTAACTTTGAGAAAAACTTATAAGTGTGGTCGGGGGCTATCAGTGTGAAGGCCAGAAAAATTTGACATTGACCTTGAAAATAGTTGGTTTAATACAAGGTGCAAATGCTAACCTTGCAAAGGAGGTTTTAAAAATGGAAGAAAAACCCACTCTCACCCCAAGACAGATTAGGTTGCTCAGGAAGTTCTACGAGGAAGGAAAGACCATAGAGGTTCATACCGTTGAGAAGACCCAAGACGAGCTCGCCGAGGAACTCGGAATAACCAGACAGGCCTTAAGCAATCATCTCAAAGTTCTCAAGGAGCTTGGCTATATAAGAACCGGTAGGGGCTTTATCGACCTTACCAACAAGGCCCTCGACCTCCTCGGCGAGAAGAAGGGGGATGTTTTCGTCTTTGTGAGGATAGAGCCAACCAAGAGAAAGCACGTCTACGAACAGATAAAGAGGCTCAAGATAAAGAAGATATACCGCGTCACCGGCGACATCGACCTCATCATCGAGGCAGACAAGACCCGGCTCGACGAGATTCTCGAGGAAATAGCCTCACTCGACGGCGTCAAGGAGACCATTACCCACATCGTCCTTGAAGTCCTCTGAGGGCTTCCTGCCCTCCCTTAGCTTCTTCTCTATTAGCATTCTAAGCTCGTCGAGGTTCTTTCCGAACTTAGCTGAGATTGGCACGAAAATCTCGTTTATCTCGCTATAGGGAACTCCAAACTTCTCGGCGAGCCTCGTTATGGTCCCCTGGACGTTCTTCACCTTGTCTATCTTGTTCACCGCCACTATCGTCGGTATCTTCAGCTCCCGCAGGAACTGGAAGAACTCTACGTCTATCGGAATCTCACCGCGCTTCTCCCAGCGCTCTATTATCTCCAGCACACTCTTGCCATCTATGACGAGGATTGCTAGGTCTATCTCATCGGCGTTGTTCTCTATGAAGTGCACTATCTCATCTTTAATCTTCTCCTGCTTTTCCTTCGGCAGACCGCTCATAAAGCCGAAGCCAGGCATGTCGACGACCTTTCGGTTCCTCCAGCTAACCTCCACAGGCTTTCTCGTAACTCCTGGCCTCTTGCCCCTCCTGACCCACTTTCCAGTAAGACGGAAGATGAGCGTGCTTTTTCCAACGTTCGACCGTCCCACAAAGATTATCATGGCTCTCACCGAAGGGAGTTGAAGTTTTTTCACCTTATAAGGCTTGGCGGAAAAGTTAAGTAGGCCGAGCGATAAATAATCGCGGTGGTGTTTATGGTAGAGGGCAGTGAAGCTAAAGCCAACCAGCTCATCAACAAGTTTGTGATATCCCTCACGGAGGGAAAGATACTTGGGTTTGTGACGGACATCAACGTCGAGGTTGAGGGCGACCAGTTCTACTTCATCCTGAAGATGAAGCTCGTGGAGAACCTTGGAAAGGGTGAACACCCAGGAATGTTCTCCAACGAGAAGAAGATGAAAATAAGGCCAAGCGATATAGTCAACGTTGGTCCAGACGTTATAATCCTCGGAAACGGTAAGGTGCCCCCACTAAGAGAGATAGAGAGGCTCACCCAGATAGCCGAGGAGTACAACGCCCTGGTTAGGGAGCTCGAGACCAAGGAGAGGCTCATAGAAAAGCTCAAGGAGGAGAACTACTCACTTACCAAGCAGCTGGATGAGCTTCAGAGAGAGCTTAGAAAGCTCCATGTCATGAAAGAGGACTTCGAACACCTCAAAGAGCAACTGGTCAGACAGGAGGGCCAGCTCGAAATGGCCAAGGACTACATAAGGCTCCTCGAAGGTCTCAGGCACGACATAGACAAAATAAAGGACGATGTTGACAAGCTCATCCAGAGCCAGCTTGAAGAAATCGTCAGGACAATAATAAACGAAGAGCTGAACGCAAGGGGATTAAAGAAAACGAGCTTCATTTAGCCAAAGATCTGGGGCCCAAAGGCGTGGAGAAGTATCTCAAGGGCAACGAGTATCAGCGTGAGGGCTATAACGCCCCTTGGGCTTATCTTTACTGCCTTGGTGTCCTCATCAAAGAACCTCATGAGACCCGCACCGGTCGGGGGAAGTGTGGCCTTTTCCTTTGCCATCTCTCTCACCTCTTAAGATGGCTACCACCAGAGAGGTATAAAAAAGTTTTGATAGGGGAAACTTTTTAAAAGATAATCCACAGCCCATGGTGGATAAGGGGTTTCCCCAATGAATCCCGCTAATGACATAGGAGGTGGGAGGAAATGGCGACCTTTAAGCTTGTCATATCGAACCCGAAGAACGGGATAGCCAGGCAGGTCGAGATAAGCGGCGAAGAGGCAGAGAAGCTCATCGGAAAGAGGATCGGAGAGGAGATCTCCGCCAAGGAGCTTGGCCTCAACCTCACCGAGATATTCGGCGAGGAGATTCCAGCCGATACCAAGCTCAAGATAACCGGCGGAACCGACAAGGATGGCTTCCCCATGAGGCCCGATGTCCATGGTCCGAGGAGGGTCAAGATCCTCGTCTCTAGGGGGCCGGGTTTCAGGCCTAAGGAGAAGGGTGAGAGGAGGAAGAAGACCGTTAGGGGCAACACCATCAGCCCCGAGATCGTCCAGATCAACATGAAGCTCGTCTTCTGAGCTTCCTCCTTTCCCCAACTTACTGCTTTTCTGCTTGCCTTGGAGTATGTCCTTCGAGTTCTTCCCCTGAGGTAACCTTAATAAATGCCCAAACTCTCTAAATTTAGGGGTGAGAGAAGATGGCAAAGAAGAAGGAGTTTAGACAGGCCGAGGTTAACATCGGAATGGTTGGTCACGTTGATCACGGTAAAACGACACTCACGAAGGCCCTGACCGGAATCTGGACTGACACCCACAGCGAGGAGCTAAGGAGAGGAATCACCATCAAGATAGGCTTCGCCGATGCAGAGATAAGGAAGTGCCCGAGCTGCGGCAGATACTCAACTTCACCGATATGTCCTTACTGCGGCCATGAAACCGAATTTGAGAGGAGAGTCTCCTTCATCGATGCTCCCGGTCACGAGGCATTGATGACAACAATGCTCGCTGGAGCTTCCCTCATGGACGGTGCCGTTCTCGTCATAGCGGCCAACGAGGGTGTAATGCCCCAGACCAGGGAGCATCTCATGGCCCTTCAGATAGTCGGCAATAAGAACATCGTCATAGCCCTCAACAAGATCGAGCTTGTCGACAGGGAGAAAGTCATTGAGAGGTATCAGGAGATAAAGGAGTTCGTCAAAGGCACCGTCGCCGAGAACGCCCCAATAATTCCGATTTCAGCCCTGCATGGAGCCAACGTTGACGTTCTCTTAGCTGCAATAGAGGAGTTCATCCCAACACCTGAGCATGATCCGAACAAGCCGCCCAAGATGCTCGTTCTGAGGAGTTTTGACGTTAACAAGCCAGGAACCAAGCCGGAAAAGCTCGTCGGCGGAGTCATCGGCGGTTCGATAGTCCAGGGCAAGCTCAAAGTCGGCGACGAGATAGAGATCCGCCCGGGCGTTCCCTACGAGGAGCACGGCAGGATCAAGTACGAGCCGATAACCACCGAGATAGTGTCCCTTCAGGCAGGAGGAAGGTTCGTCGAGGAGGCATATCCAGGTGGGCTCGTCGGCGTCGGCACCAAGCTCGATCCGTACCTCACCAAGGGCGACCTCATGGCCGGAAACGTCGTAGGAAAACCTGGCCAGCTTCCGCCGGTGTGGGACGAGCTCAGGCTTGAGGTTCATCTCCTCGAGAGGGTTGTGGGAACCGAGGAGGAGCTCAAGGTCGAGCCGATCAAAAGGAGGGAAGTCCTGCTCCTCAACGTTGGAACGGCAAGAACGATGGGTCTCGTCACCGGACTCGGCAAGGACGAGATCGAGCTCAAGCTCCAGATACCCATCTGCGCCGAGGTCGGCGACAGGGTTGCCATCAGCAGGCAGGTCGGCAGCAGGTGGCGCCTCATAGGCTACGGCTTCATCAGGGAGTGACCCTCTCTTTTCTCATTTGGTGGTCTCCATGCACCGCGAATGGCTCGTTATTCCCGATACCAACTTTCTCCTCGTCCCGGGACAGTTCGGCGTCGACATAATATCCGAGCTGAACAGGGTTCTCGATGTGAAGTTCAGGATTGTAATTCCAAACGTTGTCCTTCAGGAACTGGACGTCATCGAAAGAAAGTCCCGCGGGAAGGACTTGATGGCCATCAGGATGGCGAAGAAGCTGGCTGAGAGGTTCGAGACCGTGGATATAGGCTGGTTTGGGGAGAGGCCAATAGACGACCAGATTTTTGACTTCGCCCTGAATAACGAGCGTGTTGTGGTCTGCACCAACGATAAGGGGCTGAAAAAGAGGCTCCGCGCGAAGGGCATTCCGGTCGTGTACCTCCGCTCCAAGAAGATTCTGGAGCTTGAAGGAATGCTGGAGTGAGCTATTTTCTGTCCAAGCCCAACAACCATTCAAAGAGTTCTTTTCGCCTGGGCGTTCAAAACCCTTAAAACTTCCTTTTCTCCATGCATTTGGGTGGGAAATATGTACACCGAAGAGGATCTTTTGAGAGAGATTAGGGAACTAATGGAGGACGACGAACTCTACCAGATGTACGAGAGGGCCTTCAGGGAACACATCTACTACTTCGAGACCACCAACTACATAGTCCTCAACGTCTACGGCTTCAACGACCACGGACCGATCCACGTTCTCCTCACAACGAGACGGGCCTTGGAGCTACTGAAAATTATCAAAAAGTTTGGAATTGAGACCACAGCGGAGAAGCTCGGCAAGCCTTTCCGCTGGAGCAAGTTCATCGTTGCTTTTGGAGCGCTCTTCCACGACGTCGGCAACATGATACACAGAATAAACCACTACGAGTTCAGTGCCCTGCTTACGGAGCCAATAATAGACAAGCTCGCCAGGGAGTTTGAAACGGATGATTGGCTTCTCCTCAAAGCGCTCACGCTGAACGCCATCTACACGCACGATGAGCACGTGCCGTGCACAACCATTGAGGGGAGCCTCGTCACCATAGCGGACGGCTGCGATATGGAAGCCGGAAGGAGCAGGCTCGTCCACAAGAAGGACCGCGTTGACATACACGCCGTCTCAGCCCTGGCAATAGAGAAGGTCGAAATAAGGGAAGGAAACGAGGAGCAGCCGATACTCATTGAGATATGGATGAAGCACCTCGCAGGAGTCTTCCAAGTGGACGAAATTCTCACCAAGAAGGTCAAAAGCTCAGTACTGAGCGGAAAGGTTAGGATAAGAATTTACGTCGGCGAAGAGATAATGGAGAAGGTTATTTAACCTTCCATCCCAACCTTCTCCATGCTTCGAGATGCCTACGTTGATCTCAAATATCTGCTCAACAGGGGCTACCGGAAAAGCTATGCATTAGAATTCGTTGCCAACCACTACAGGCTTACGAAAAAAGAGCGGCATCTTCTGGCCAGATGCGTCTTTTCTGATGGATGGATCAGGGAAGTTGAGGGAAAGCTCCTAAAACCCGAAGAACTTGTCGGGAAGGTTCTGGCGGTAGACGGTTTCAACGTCCTCATAACCCTCGAATCTCTCCTCGATGGGAAAGCAATACTCTGCGAGGACGGCTTGATAAGGGACCTGAAGTACCAAGGGAGGTATAGAATCAACGAGAGGACCGGTGATTTGCTTACTAAAATCGCGATGGCCCTGAAGGAACTGGGGATTAAGAAGACGGTCTTCTTTTACGGGAAGAACGTGCCGGGAAGCGGAGAGGTCAAGAGGCTGACCGAGGAGAAGCTGAAGGAATTTGATATTCCTGGGGAAGTAAAACTGGTTAAAAGCCCCGATTTTGAGCTCAAGGCCTTTGAGGTGGTTGCCACCGCGGATGTGGGGATAATCGTCAGAGTTCCCCACGTCTTTGACCTCGCTGGATACGTCGGCGAGAAGCTCGGAAAGGGAGCGAGGCCATTCGTTGAGTTTATGGGGAAAATGTGTTCAGAGGAGGTTTAACACTTAGATTTATTTTCTTCGAACAGTTACAGGCTCACTTGAAACTTTTGAAAACCTTTACTAACCACTTTACGCCGGAGAGGGACGCTGTGGACATCTGAATGAAGTATGGTAATCAGGAATTCGAGTTCTACAACCCCGAAGCGGTCGGCAACATGAGGGGGTAACTCCGTACCAGGAAGGAGACATCGATATGATCCCAAACATACCTAATCTGGAGATTATCCATATGAGCTGGTTCGGCTTCTGCAACTTCAGCTTCTGGGCTGTGCTGGAGGGTGAAAACCTCTACAAGACAGGATAGCTGGAGAATACCGGGCCGACAGTACAACTACGAGAGAGCCGGATGGAACGATTGCACTCGGAGGCAAAAAACTTCAAAATATCAACGGTCAGGTGGACGTACACTTTTGGCGACGTCACCGGACAGGGGGAGGCTGTTCCAACGGCCAACTGCCAGTACCCATTGAGGCCAGGGGAGTCTCCATCGAACAGGCGGTGCCAACGTTTTCACCCACTTCAAATCGAGGACATCGGTTTTGGGAAGGTCCAAGGCTTTTTTTGCTTTTCAGTTTTCCACTTTCAGGCAAACTTTAAATCTTTCAAAACCTATTTTCTTTCATGTTCGGAGAGCACGAGCTCAGAACGAAGTTCATCAAAATCCTCAACAAGAAGATACACCTCCTCGAAAGGGCCGATGACAGCGTGCTTTACACGCGGGATGATGTTCGAGTTCTCATAAAGAAGGGCGATGGCGCCTTCAGGGTACTCCCGGCCCCAGCTGAGGGCTATGGCGTCAAGTTCCTCATGATAAGGTTCTCACCAAGGATAGCCGTTCCCCCCAGGAAAAGACTGACCGGATACCTCTCCGCCCCCGTGGACATTGAAGTCAAGAGCGGAAACGCCACGATAGACCGCTTTGTTGTAGGAAGGGAGAAATACGCCCTCTATGGCGAGAATAACATCGGAGTGATAGCGCGCTATCACGTGAGTGAGTTCCACGATAAAATTCCCGACGAGCTAGGAATCATGAAGCTCGTGATAAACAACCCCACTGACGAATGGAAGCTCGTGGAAAGGATAACCGTCCCGATAAGGAACAGTGTTATGTTCTACTCCAGCGAAAAGGCCTACTATCCCCTCGTGATACTGACGACGAAAGAGCCCTACGAGGTCAATAACACCGGCAACCCGCCCGATGGGACGCTCAAGGCCACCCATAAAGCAGAACCTCTACCGAACTTCAAGATGAGGTGGTGACGATGGCTAACGTGACGGGCAACACGACCACAAATTCACCGAGAGGCGTGGGAAGTCTGATACCTATTGAGATAAGTCTCTGGACGGGCATTGAGGCGATTCTCATCGTAATAGGCATGATAATTCTCGGGAGAATTCTGAGAAAGCTCATAATTCGAAAGTCAAAGGAAACCACTCTCACCTGGATAATCAACGAGGACACCGCTGACATAGTGTTCCGCATGTTCGTGCTCGGAGGCATGATATGGGCGCTCTACGTGATAGGCGTGATGAACTACCAGATAGGATCCACCAGCGTTGGAAACATCGCCTTCGCGGTCGGCTTCTTCTACTTTGCATACCTCATCGCCAAAAAATCCAAGGACTACCTCATAATGAGCGCGGGCAAGAAACCTTCCTCCGACGTTCAGGTAAAGGCGAAGATATTCTACTACACTTTCATCACCATAGCTTTCTTTCTGGCTCTCAGCTTTGCCGGAATAAGTGCTGAGCTGAGCGCCCTTCTGGCAGCGGCAGGAATAACTGGTATCATCCTCGGTTTCTCGGCACAAACCGTCGTTGCAAACTTCATCTCAGGAATCTTCATGTACTTCGACAAGCCACTCAACATAGGTGACCAAGTGAAAATAGGTGAACTCGAGGGCATTGTCGAGGACATAAGGATACTTTCAACGAGAATTCGCGCCTGGGACGGAACGCTCATCAGGATTCCGAACGAGAAGCTCTTCAACAGCAATATCATCAACCTTCAGAGATATCCGGCGAGAAGGGTAGAGATTGAGATCGGCATAGCCTACAGTGCCGATACTGAGAAGGCTATCGAGGTTATAAAAAAGACTCTCAATGAGATGCCCCTCGTTTTAGCCGAGCCAGGGCCGGTCGTGTTCGTAAAGGAACTTGGGGATAGCGCGGTGGTGCTTTCAATCAGAGCCTGGGCGCCGAGCGAGAGATGGTTCGACGTCAGGACTGAGGCCGTATCCAGAATCAAGAAGGCTCTGGACGAGGCGGGAATAGAGATACCGTTCCCGCAGAGAGTGAACTGGTTCGCCAACGAGCTGAGAGTAAAGGTAGATAAGGAGTCCTAATCCCCTTTCTTTTCTATCAGCGCGTAGAAGAAGCCTATCGTCCTGTGCCTGTGAGGCCACGCCCTCATCGTTCCGGACAGAAATCCTCCATCGTAAGGGCCGTTTAGTGGTATCAGTTCAGCATCCTCATGCCTCTTCAGGAACCACTCCACAACCTCCTCGTTTTCTTCTGGCAGCATCGAGCAGGTTGAATAAAGCAGCCTCCCCCCAGGCTTCAAAAGCTTCCAGGCACTCTCAATGAGCTCTTTCTGAAGCTGAACGACCTTTGGAATATTCTTCTCGCGCAGGCGCCATCGGAGCTCTGGATTTTTGACTATAGTCCCGTCGCTCGTGCACGGTGCATCAAGAAGGACTCTATCAGCTATCTTCTCCCCGAGGATTTCTGGGGCTTTTCTGCCGTCGGCCTTTATGGTCTCGGCTATCTCAACTCCAGCTCTCCTGAGAACTTCTTTCATGCGTTTTATCCTCGCCGAGTCAATGTCGAAAGCGTAGATTTTGCCAGTATTGTTCATCAGCTCTGCCATGTGTGCGGTCTTTCCACCCGGGGCGGCAGCCAGATCAACGACGGTTTCGCCAGGTTCTGGAGCCAAAACTAGTGAGGCAACCGCCGCCGCTTCCTCCTGGGGAATTGTCCAGCCCTTGTTGAAGAGCCACTCAGGGTTGAAGGAGTCGAGGATTCTCAAAACTGTTCCAACGCGCTCACTCCTCTCAAAGCGGACATTTTTGCTTTTTAGATAATCCTCGACCTCGTCAACGCTCGTCTTCAGCAGGTTAACCCTCATGCTCATAGGCAGGGTCTCGTTGAGGGCCTTGAGAAGCTCCTCCGCCTCGTCTCCAATGAGTTCTTTCATTCTTTTTATGAACCACTCGGGAAAAAGGTAGTCCCACTTCAGGCGCTTCTCTTCGGTATCGAGCTTTGGAACGTACTCAAGAATCCTCGGAAGAAGGTCGTAGTAGTAATAGCCCACAAAGGGGTGCGTTTTCTTCGATAGAAACTGGGCGAGCCCCTTAAGATGTTGCCTCGTTCTCTCGCTTGGATCCCTAAAGATCGCCACCTCAATGGCAACCCTCAGCGTAGCCCTCAGCCAGGGGTCAAGGATGAGTGGAGAAATGCCAATTAGTTCTTCTATTATCTCATCTATCAAACCAAGTCTGCGCTGAATGGAGTAGAATATACCCGTTAGCTTAGAATTTTCCCAGCCTTCAATCTTATACTTGGCGAAGGCCTTTCTCTTAGCCTGCTGACTCGGCTTAAGCTCCTCACCAAGCTTAACAGCTTCAATGATAGCATAGAGCTGCCTGTCACTCAGCTTAAGCTTTCCCACTTCAACCCCTCATTGGGTGTTCCTGGTTGAGGTTTTAAAGTCTGCGAACAACTGGAGTCAAGTGGAAATCACAGAATCAATCAGATCAGAAACCTTTTTGGCCTTCAGTCGTATTATGGGTGCTCCTTCCCGGTAAACCAAACCATCCACAATCCGGGAAATCTTCAAGAGTTCGATTTTCACGTTTTCTAGAAGAGGAAAACTCAAAGCTTTTTCAAGCACGTCCAAAGCTAGTTCCACAATAAACTCGTTGTCGTTCTGGAGAAGAGAAGGAATCTCATCAAGTATAAGTGTCAAATGGCCACTATCAGCGGACGAATTCAGCATGTTGAGGAACAGACAAAACCCCGCCACCTTTGTGTAGAGATCAGGGGAAACCACAAGTTCGTTTATGTATGTCCTCACCAATTTCGAATCTTCTAAGGGCTGTAACTTTGAAAGGACATCGATGGTCTCTATCCTCATCATGTCGTCCGGGCTTTCTAACAAGCTAACCAGAGTCTTCGCCGCCTTCAGAAACGCTTTTGATTCCAGGGGGACACCCTCAACCAGGTATCCAAGGGCACGAAGGGCCTTGATAGTAACCTTTTCGTTCTCTTGGGATAGTGCATTGATAAACACATCCAAGTGTCTTTCCAGAACCATCATCCTAAGATCACTGTCGGCCCTTTTGAGAATCTCACCTAAAGCTACGAAAGCTCTAAGGCGTGTGGTTTCATCATCTTCTCCTGCAAGCTCCAGAATCAGAAAAAGTGCCCGCTTATCCTCTAAGGCTAGACTAACTGCGTCCAATATCTGCCACGAAAGCACTAACTCCCTAAGCTCAGTCTTTGATATGGGGTTATTCGCGGGCATTATATTATAGAGTTTGAATCTGTACATATATTGATTTCGCTTTCCGAATTCCAAAGTAACTTCAAGGTTCATTTAACTAATTCGTCAGAGAATACAAACAGAAGTTACGACCTATCCTGAACTACGGCATCTCATCAAATCTCTGTCCCGGCACGCTGAATGATCCCACACCACTGCTCGTCCCGAGCAGTAGCGAAGAGTCCCCCACGACCAAGGAAAGCATCATAGCCTCTTCAACAAAGCCCTCACTAAGGAACTTCCTAACGGCGTTCCGTGCCTCAATGGGCCTAGAGCGGTAGTAATTGTAGAGTGCACCTTCCAACAGACTCATGACTTTCCTAGCTTTTGCGCGCAGGACTAGAGTATCTGCACCCTTTGTAAGCTTCTTGAGGGCAGGAAGAATATTCCCAAGGATCCTTTCCATAGGAAGGACAATGGGAAGCTTTAGCATATTGGCCGCAGCATCAAGACCAACCTCCACAAGGAGGGGATCCTCGCTCCTCAGGAGCTCAGAGATTCCGCTGACTATGGGATCCCAGTTCTCCTCTGAGAACACTCCTAAGGCCAGGAGCAACCGAATACCCAGGGCCTTTTCACGAAGATTAAACGAAGTGAGAAGGGAGTTAATCCTAGACAGCACTCCATCGATGGGATACGCCGTAGAAATCTTTTCTGTGAGTTCCACTGCTTCGAGCCACGAAAGACCGTCGTTATCAGAACCTAGCGAAACAAGTGCATCCACAAGCTTAGATAGCTGATTTTTCGTTAGGGGATTTCCCTCAAGCAGACGTTTTAAAACTCTAAGAGCTCTCACTTTCAGCCGTTCATCTTCTTCCCGGAGGGTACCAACTATTGCATCGAAGCCATTCCTCAGTATTAAGGACTTTGTCTTTTTGTCGGCCCCCTTGAGAATCTCTTCCAGAGCGGATAGAGCTCGTATCTTTGTGATACTGTCTTCCTCGCTTAGGAGTTCAATGAGAGTCAAGAGAACCCCTTCACTATCTTGAGACAACTTTACTACATCTCTCATCTGCCAAGAAAGTATTAACTCCCTAATTTTATCAACGGAAACCCCCGTCATTATAGCCACCATTACCGATTATAGCAACTGCTATTAGTTGGAGGTTATCCAATATATTTTTTTCGCTCACCAGTGTTTCAAGTTCTTCCAAACCTATAAATATCTACCAAAATCCTTTCCAGTTTCTTTCTATGGAAGAAGAACTGGGCAGGAATTTCAAAGGTGAGGGTTATTCTATGAGTTATTGAAAAACCAGCATCTCTAACGAACGTTTCAATGAACCTTCTCACCTCAGGCTTCGCGAGGTGAATGGAATAGACAACGTCACTTATCCCGAAGGCCCTCATAAGAAAGGGTCTGTCGGCATGCTTCACCTGGCTGCCAAAGGGAGGGTTCATTATCACGGTATCAACCCGAGCGGAGAAATCTAAGACGTCAGAGTTCACAAACTCAACGCAGTCCTCGATACCGAGAGATTCAATGTTTTCTCTGGCGACCCTTAAAGCCTCCTCATCGATTTCAACGGCGTAGACCCTTTCAGCCCCCATCAGGCATGCGCCGGCACTCAGAACTCCCGTTCCGGCACCTAAATCCGCTATAACTTTTCCCCCAATGTCTCCGAGAGAGTGAGCCAGCCAAAGCAGTTCTGCCGCGACATCGCCAGGGGTCCTGTACTGTTCAAGTTCGGGCTTCGGCTCGGGGAAGCCCTTCAGCTTTGAAAGTATCATCGCAAGGTGCTTCTTTTTCACCCTCTCACCCCGTGGAGGGCTATGCCGAGCGGCTCGTCCTTCTCGCGCTTCCCGCCAAGGATTTCATCGAATTGGTAGTCCTCGCGAAGACCTAGGAGAATCTCAACCTCCGGAGGCGTTAGAACTGGCTTTCTCCAGTTTTCGGCGTCGTCTATGGGCACCCTCGGGCAGGCAACGACTACATAGGCATCGAAGTCAAAACCCTCCAGCGCAGAGTAGCTTATGTAGTTCATAGCTATTAGCCTGGCGTATTTGCCATGCTCACGCAGGAGTTCTACAATCTTTTTGGCTTCAGCCAAGCGGAGCTGGCCTTTCTTGGTGCTTACAACGACACCAAACTTTTTGGCATCATAGGCTTTCGCTATCTGGGCCCATCTCTTCCGAATAATCCGCTCAGCCTCTTTCTCCATCCATATCGCGTCGCCACTGTAGGGATTTACTGCCAGAGTAGACTTCTTCGTTGCTAAGGCAACTCCTATCGGATGGAAATATCCTGCCCCAATGAAAAGCACCCCATCGGCGTCAACTTTGGCGGCGGTGAATGTGCAGCCGAGAACCTGGCCGTGCCAGCTTACCCTTCCGTCGCCTGCACCTATAAGGACTTCAAAGCCGGCACTTTCAAGGAACTCCTTGGCCTTTTCCAGCTGGTGTATATGCTGGGCGGTTGTAACGAGCGCTATCTTCCTCCCGAGCTTTTTAATCTCGTCCAGATTCTTCTCCAGCGCAGGAAGAACGTCAACTTTGGCGAAAGCTGGAACAAATATAGTGGGAACCTCAAGGTTAAGCCTCATGTAGCTGTGTCCGAGGTGAATCAGTGCATCACAACCAAGAGCCTTCGCTTCTCTGTCAGCCGGATCACAGGCTCCGTAATTGATGTCGCCGCTTATTATCGCCTCTATCCCGCTATCTTCAAGAAAGTCGGCCAGAAACTGAGCCTCGCGCTTGAGCCCCTCAGGAGTCTGGATAAGGACGCGCTTAGCTTTAAGCTCTCCGAGTACTTTCAATATCTCTCGCTCATCTATCTCGTGCATCCTCTCACCAATGAGCCTTCATAAGGAGGCCTTAAAATTCTTCCCCAGAAAGGGAGGAAACATTTTTATATTTTCACACCCAATATACCTCGAAGTCCGAGGTATTGGGGGTGACGTTATGGAGGACATCATAGTGGTTACGACCGAAAGCGTGCCCGGATACCGAATAGTTGAGATCAAAGGAATAGCCAGGGGAGGAATAGTCAAGGCCACCCACCTGGGCAGGGACATAACGGCTTTCTTCAGGAACATCAAAGGAGGAGAAGTGAAGGAGTACACCCAGATGATGGCCGAGGCCCGAGAGGAGGCCCTGAAAAGGATGATACTCTACGCCAAGGAGCTCGGAGCCAACGCCGTTGTAAATGTCCGCTTCGCTACTGCGAACATCGGTTCTAGCGTTGCCGAGGTTTACGCCTACGGTACTGCGGTAGTCGTGGAAAAGGAGTGATTGCCATGTACCTCCTCCCGTTCCCAATAATGGGAGGTTTGTTCGCCTGGGCCACGATATACTTTCTGGGCTTCAAAAGGACGAAGTGGTCGGAGTTCATATTCGGGCTGGCGATATTCTTCATTGCGATAATCGTCCAAAATCCAATCCAGCAGCTGCCCCTGCTGGCTCTGGGAATACACTCGAACGCAGATGTCATAGCCAAGGGAGCGGCCTTTACCATAGCGGCCTCGCTGTGGCTGGGTTTTGTTGCCGGCCTCGTCCAGGAGGGCACCAAATATCTTCTCGTTAAAGGAAAGAACCTGAGGACTGCTCTCTTCGTGGGACTTGGATTTGGCGTCACCGAGGCTTTCTTTGTGGGAATAATTGCCGCCGTTGCCGCGATAGCGAGCGAGATCCCACTGGACGTTCCGGTCAGCACGGCCCTCCTCTCTCTGGTCGAGCGCTACTTCGCCGTGCTCTTCCATGTAGGGACAACGGTCTTCCTCGCCCACGCATACAGAGAAGGCTTCGGAAAGAAGGGACTGATCGCAATCGTCGGTCTGCATATGATTGTTGATTCAATGGCAGCCTACTACCAGCTGAGGGGGAGCGAGACATTTATGTACGCCACTGAGGCAATCTTTGCCGTAATAGCGCTCGCGCTCATGTACTACATAATCCCCAGGGTGAAGGTCGAAAAGCCTAAGGAAGAAAAAGTAATATGGTGAAGTAATTGCTTGGTAACAAAAAGGAGAGGGCACTCAAAAAGCTTCTCAAGGAACTCCGCTCCGGCCTGTACTCCTACTTAGTTCTTTCTCTCCTTGAAAGGAAAGAGAATATGCACGGCTATGTGATAAGGAAGGAGCTTGAAAAGCTCAGTGATGGGAGGCTTGTTCCGAGCGAGGGGACTCTCTACGACCTCCTCAAGAGCCTGAAGAAGTACGGACTCGTTGAGGACTTCTGGGCTGAGGTCGGCGGAAGGCCGAGGAAGTATTACAGACTTACGGATCTCGGAAGGGAAGTTCTAACCGAGTTGAGGAGTGAAATAAAAGAGATACGTGCAATTCTTGAGCGTGTGGAGGGATTTGAATGGAGTGGGTAGAACTATACATCGTTATGACGCTCTTCGTTGCTGGTCTCTTGACCTTCGCCTTCAGAAACAAAAGGCAGTACTTCATAGGCTTCAGGATAGGCTATACCTATCAGTCAGACGATGCTTGGAGGAAGGCAAACACCTTCGCTGGAATATTCATGATGGCATTATCGCTCTTCCTCCTCGTCCTGGCCATCGCGGGCGTTTCCCTCAACGTATTCGTCCTTGTCATGATAGCCGGCATCCTTCTGCTCCTTTTTCTTGGCACTTTAATTGCAAAGAAAGCCTATGAGATTGAGGATCTCTCTAATAATGCCCCGGAAAGACCAACTGAGCCCATAAATGTCAACGTCAGACCCTACATAATCGTTCAGCTCTCAGCAGTGGTTTTCTATCTCGTACTAACGATTCTCCTCTGGGACAAGTTGCCGGAAAAGGTAGCCATCCACTTCAACGCGAGCGGAGAACCGGACAACTTCGCATCTAAAGAGGTGGGAGCAATTATCCTCCCCCTGATTGCCCAAGTCCTCCCAATCATGATGACCCTTCTCCTCAGGGAGCCGGGTTTTGCACCACAGCTTAAGTTCAGCGAGAAAGGCTGGATGGTCTTTGCAGAGCTGATGACACTCGTTGGAGCGGGAATCGCGGCGATAGCCTCAATGGCACTCCTCTACAATGCAGGCCTAATTCCAAGTAACTGGATAACCTACGGTGCCTTCGTATTCCTCACTGTGACCTTCGTCGGAATATATAGGACACTATCGGCGAGGTGATATGATGGAACCCTATCTGCTCCTTAGGTCCCTCTATGCCCTTTTCATGGGAGCATTTCTGATAGCTATGGGAATGCTGACTTTCACGGCCAGAGACGAGCCTGGAATCGGCTTTCGCATCGGCTATACCTATCTATCCGAGCGGGCGAGGAGAAAAGCTAATCGTGTCTCAGGAATCGGAACCATTGCAACGGGAGTTCTCATAATACTCCTTTCGCCGTTTCTCCCGATGGCCTGGCTGGCGGTAGTTATCGTCCTCGGCCTCGGCGGAACGGTTCTTATCGCCTACCTCGTGGCAAAGCGCGAGTACGAGCTTGAAGAGCTCTCGGAGGAAGTTCCAGAGAAACCTGGAAGGAGGATAGAACCTCCTAAAGTAAGGAAATGCGTGGCCCTTCAGTCGGCCTTTGTCGGCATCTCCCTTGCGCTCCTCTTTACCGGGAAACTCCCAAGAGAAGCGGGAATCGCCGTCATCGTCTTCACCAAGCTCTTCCTCCTCGCGCTGACGGTCCTCTTCTCCCAGCCCCTCGTTTTCCAGCTGGCGCCGAATTTCAAGGGGAAGATGGCACTCGGCTTCGCCAGGGCCTTAACCGTAGTTTCAGCTGTGATAACCCTCTGGCTTTTCCTAATTGCCACAGGCTACGAACCGGGCCGATCGAAGCAATCTTTCTCACGTTCTTTTCCCCCAGTGCAGTGTTCTACGCCGTCTTTAAGTCCATCGTAAGCGCCTACGAGGAGGGGTACTATTAGCCCTCAATGACCTTCACAAGCTCCTCAAGGTCTTTTCTTTCAACCAGACCAACCTCAACGGCATGCTCTAAGATGTAGTCTGGAAAATCGCCGTTGATGAAGGCCCTAACCCCTTTCCCAGGAATGTAAAGGGCGTAGACCTTAACCGGGCCGTTGCAGTTCCCTTCAAAGACCGCGAAGCCCTTCTCAGCATTTATCCTAACGACCTTCCATGAGAACGTCTCGGCGAGCCTAAAGAAGGCCTCAAAAAGCTTTACCCTGGCATCGCGCAGCGCCTTGTTCACGGCTTGCCGCGATACCCCCAGCGAGCGGGCGATCTCAGCCTCGCTCAACCCCCTCGCCCTCAGGAACCAGATCCTCTCCATACCCTCAGGTAGCCTGAGCATCAGCACCACCGCTTACCAGCTTGCCTATCCTTTCGAGGAATTCCTCCAGTTCATCATAGTTATAGGAACACACAAAATACGTGCCCTTCTCGGTCACCAGAACGATTGTCTTCTCGCGGACATCGGTAAGGTATACGAAGGCCAGAAGGGCACCTCCAATGGCATAGAACTGATACACGTTAACGCCAAGATGATATGCCACACCCGACATCAGCACGCCAAAGAGAAGGAGAGCTAAAGCTCCCAGCTTTCTGGTTCTCCCTGGGAAAATTAGAGGAACAGCCGACGCGAGCCCCCAGTATATCCAGCCAAACCACATGAAGGCCCATTCAGGCCTTTTAATAAGCCCAGTGAAGCCGACAACAAGCCACAGGGCAGTAAAAATTATTATCTGTCTGTAGTATCTTATTAGAGGTATGCCCTCAGCCCTTTCGAGGTCAACTATCTCCACTATGTCATCTGGAGCTATCCTAATCCTAAACAGTCTCATTGGCCAACCAAATTCAAGAATTATCCCGTTCTCAATCTTTATTCCCCTGCCGAACAGGAGCGTTGGAAGGCTGACCCAGAACAGGGTGCCGGCCAAGGTTGTCAGCCACTTAACGCCCGTAAGCAGGGAGGCAAGGGCCAAGAGACCTATCGCAACAATGAGGATATCTTCAATCCAGTGGCCATGAAAGTGGGCCATGGTCTTCACCTCTGTCAACCTATGTAAGTTGACAAAATATTTAAGTCTTTCGACGGATTTAAATAACTTCATGTATTATTGGCTGTGGTGATACCATGTCACTGGAGGAGCTCTACCGCTACCTTCGTTGGAGAATGGATCCCGATGATGAGCTAGCAGTTGGGAGGTTCTGGGGGATAATGAAGGTTTTCGAGTTCATGGAGGGGCTCCTGCCAGAAGAGCCCAGAGTACTCGACCTCTGCGCCGGCACGGGGATTGCTGGGGCCGCTGCTGCTAGAGCCACTAATGCCCCGCTGCTAACGGTTCTGGACGCAAGGAAGGAGGATCTTGAGAAGGCCAGGAAGTGGATCGAGATAGCTGGGATAAGTCCTGAGCTCAGACTCGTCACCGGGGATGTGAGGGAAGTTTCAAAGCTCGTAGGAGAGCACGACCTGGCCCTGCTCTGGGGACTCACAATGCCGCACTTTGACCCCTTCGATGTGATAAGAATATTCGCAAACGTGGCCCTGAGCCTGAACGAAGACGGAGTTTTCGTTATGGAGGAAACTGACAGGGTCTACGGAATCCTCTACCAAGTAGGTTACAAGGACTTCCTCGTTGAATCCAAAACGGAAGACTACACCTTGATTTCGGTTCACGAGGGCTACAACCTCAAGAGGGGCACCTTCAAGAGGACGTACTACAAGCTACCGGGCTTCGAGAAGATCACCGAAGAGGAGCATAGGCTCTGGGATCTCGCTTCCCAGCTGGCTATAGGGAGCATCTTTTTCAGGGAATGGAAGCTCATCACAAGAAACGAGCATGGGATCAACGGTGTTTCCCACCTGCTCTACTTCAGAAGGCCGAAGAAGAACACCGCTAGAGAGGTGCTCGCTGATTTTTGATCCTCTGTTTTTCATTCAGCGCTCAGCTTTGAACTTTATCTCGACTATCTGGTTCGTGTTCCCGTTCTTCACTACGAGGTAGCAGTTCTCACCCGGCACATCAAAATCGAGTTTGACTTCTGTCACGTTCTCCCAACTGTGGACAACCTCACTCTTTTCAAGGCTCTCAAAGTATCCAGAGTTTGATACAACGACGTAGGCCGAGAACGGGTTCTCTGCCCGTATGTAGCCAGTGACGTGAGTGTCAGCTGGGATAAACTCAGCTTGTATCTTGTCAGAACAAAGATAGCTCTTCTGGTAGACATAGTTGGCCGGGAAGAGTTCAGCCTGCACTGCGAAGCCAACCACCAAGGCAACCACTAGTGCAAGCCCTAGGAAGATTGAGCTTCTCATTTTAAGCACCTGTTATTATCTGTAACCTTATTTCTTAAAACCCTTTCGAAAAAAGCCTCCAAAACTGAAACGGAGGGCTGTGGAGAGTTTTTTATGTGATTTATCCAACGAAAATAGCCAACCATTGTAGGTTATGGAAATCAAAATAGTAATGTTTGGGGATTCTGCAACATCGCTGATGATCATCCAAGATATCGTTCCCGGAGAGTGAGACATTTACACAACATCCAAGAAAAGATAAAGGAAGATTATCACAGGAGGTAGAACTCAGGCCGTCTGTCCTTGAATATGTCGTTGAGCTCATTGAGCCTCTTGTCCCCGGTGAGGTTCAGGTCAATCTCGACGACACCAATCTCTTCCCTATCCTCACTTCCCACCGCCAAAACTTCGGCCTTCGGTGAGGCTATTGTGCTCTTGCCTATGAACTTAAGGCCCCGCTCCTCGCCTATGCGATTAGCGGTTATAGTGTAAACACGGTTCTCCAAGGCCCTGATTGGCATGGCCCTCGGCGCATAAGGCATGACGAGGTTGCTCGGGTGGGCTATTATCTCCGCTCCCTTCAGAGCGAGCGTTCTTGCCGATTCTGGGAAGAACCAGTCAAAGCATATCATAACTCCGACCTTTGCGATGCCGATATTGAAAACGTGGAAGCCGAGGTTTCCGGGCTCGAAGAAGAGCTTCTCGCGGTAGAAGAGGTGAACCTTGCGGTACTTCCCGATATAGCCCCAGCCTATCGGGCCAACTATTACTGCGGAATTGTAGAGCCTTCCTTTCTCATCTTTCTCTGCAGTTCCCGCGACGATGAAGACCTCAAGATCCTTGGCAAGCTCAACAAGAAACTCAGTGGTTTCTCCGTCCGGAATCTGGCCGGCGACGCTCTCCACCTCGTCCCTGCTCTCAAAGTTGTAGCCGGTGTCGAAGAGCTCAGGGAGAACCACCAGCTTCGCCCCTTCCTTGGCGGCCTCTTTTATAAGCCTCTCCGCTTTGGAGTAGTTTTTCTCAGGCTCCAAAAGCTTCGGCTCCATCTGGACATAGGCGACCCTCATACCACCACCGTGGGATTTTATCAGGAAAAGTAGATAAGGTTAGTGGAGAAGTGTTTCAAACTTGAAAACAGCCATATTTAATCTACTCCAGCTTACAAGACCAATCTGGACAGTTGCTATATAGTTGACAACGCATTCAGCCTGAAGACCCACAATAGGCCACAGATAAAATATAAAAGCCCCACACATGCTGGAAAAATTGGAAAGCAAGAACCCATCCTCTATCGGCTTTTCGGGCAGGTTAGAGCGTTGGTGCATCTTTTCGACCGTCCAAAGGGAGTTAACCTTTCCCCACGGAAAAGCTTAAAAAGGAGCCGCTGGAGCTAAGGGTGGAGTTAGAGCTCAGGGGTGATGCTCATGAAGAGGAGACCGAGGAAGTGGAAGAAGAAGGGAAGGATGAGGTGGAAGTGGATCAAGAAGAGGATCAGGCGCCTCAAGAGGCAGCGCAGGAAGGAGCGCGGACTCATCTGACGCCCTTCCATTCATTTTCTATTGCTTCCTTTTTGGTGGTGCTATGAACTCTTTTGAAGCATTTAAAAGGCTCTCACTGGAAATTGAAACTTCACGTGGAAGAACTCTTCTCATGGCAGATCCGCATATAGGATTCGAGCTTTCCCGCGGGCTGAGGATAAGGACGCATTTCGAGGAGAGACTGGCTCAGTTCATAGTCGAAAAGGACCCAGACTTGCTGGTTCTTCTGGGGGACGTTAAGGAGCCAATAGGGATGAGCTCCACCATGAAAAGACTCCTAATGGGCTTCTTTTCTGAGCTGAGGGAAATTCCGACTATTATAACCAAGGGCAACCATGACGGAAGAATAGAGGAAGTTGCCGAAAAGTTTCCGAACGTTGAGGTCAGGGAACACATCCTGGCCGACGATATACTCCTTCTACACGGCCATACAAATCTGCCGAAGGTAGAGTTCAGCGAGGCATATCTCGGCCACATTCATCCCGCATACACTTTCAAATCCGGAGGGGTAGCCAAGAAAACCAAGATTTTCCTCAGGGTTGGAAGGTTCCTTATTCTACCTTCGGTGAACCCGTTCATTGAGGGCTTCGACGTGAGAGAAGGTATAAAGATGGTACCCTTCCTGAAAGACACCAAGAGTGGAAAAGCTTTTCTACCAGAAGGAATCTACGTGGGCGAAGTTCCCTTCAGATAGGCAAGCTTTATTAATGTATATGAAGATAATATTTCATAGGTAGGATGAAAGTACATCAGGTGGTGTGAAATGAGCGACGTCTATGAGAAGCTCGAGGCGCTGCTGCGCTCACTGGGGCTCAAGAGGACGGAGCTGAGGATATACAGACTCCTTCTTGAGAAGAGCGAGCCTATGAGGATAACCGAAATCCAGAGAGAATTGGGCATAAGCGAGCGCTCAGTCAGAGAGCACGTGCTGAGCCTTTATCGCAAAGGTATCCTCAGGAGGAGACTGATAGAGCAGGGCTGGCTCGGCTACGTCTACACCGCCGTGACCCCAAGTGAGGTTCTCGAACACATTAAAGAGAACCTTGTAAAGAGAATAAACGAGCTGGAAAAAGAGCTGAAGAGTCCCTCAGGCCAGAGGAACTAGAGGAGCTCAATGACTCCCGTTTTTTCGAGCACATCGACCAGCTTCTTGAGCTTTTCCCTATTCACCTCTCCGAACTCCTCTTCTAAAGCCTCAAAGGCCTCTTCCTTCGGCAGAAACTCGCCGAGCATCAGGAGTTCGTGGAGGTAGACGAGAATCTTCCTGTCCCTAGTCAGCTCTTTAAACTCCTCGTAGGCTTCCTTATCCGCTTCCTTAATCAACTCACCGGATACTCTTCCCTTCTTGACCCACCTGAGCCATGGCATCCTCTCGAACTCGTGGCCGCTCTCGATCCCGAGGAAGCGCGAATCCCTAGCGAGGCCAGTCATGACAAGCCGCTCTATTCTCTCCGTGTCTCTGTCTCTACCCAGCTCTCCTAGGTACTTCATGGCATAGCCCCTAGCAAAGCGCTGGAGCTCCTCCTTTTCTGCCTTTGCCAGTGCCAGGGCAGTCGCCAGAACAGCCTTACCAATCAGCTCGATGGTTGCCTTGCTCACCTTATCCACCGTATCCTCGCTGGAGTGGTAGAATCGGTCGGGCCAGGTTATAGGCATAACCGAAGGAATCCCGAAGAAGTTGAAGACGTCGTGGTCGCTGCCCATCTCATAGGGGTATGACTTGAGCTTTAGCCTCGGCATCGGACTGCCAGAGAAGCTCTTTCCGGCCCCATTGGAAAGCTCGAGGAAGTACTCCAGAACACCGGAAACTATGGAAAATCTCGAAGCCGGCGTTCTGACAAGCATCACCGTCGAGCCTGCCCTGTCCTCGCTCCCGGCAACCATATCGAGGTTTATGACAGCATAGTACTTGTCAAGCTTGGCGTACTTCTCGATGAAGGCCTGGGTTCCGTAGTACTCGGGTATCCAAAGGAAGGCAAAGCCAAAGCGGAAGGAGTCATTGTATAGGCCGTTCAGAATCCTCGCGAGCTCTATGAGCATTGCGCTTCCGCTGGCGTTGTCGTTGGCTCCAGGCTTTGGGTGACAGATGTGGGCGGTGAAGAGTATGAAAGGAGGCTTACCTATCTCGGCGTAGAGGATCGGGAGAACCTGACGCTCGTTTATCTGGGTCTCGACCTCTATTTTCGCTTTAACTGTTTCTCCCGAATTCAGCTTGTTTATGACCCTATTGGCGAGGCTCTCCGAAATTGCAACGGCAGGGATCCTTGCCCATTCGAGTTCATCCTTAGTGAGAAAGAGGCCGATGTAGGGGATTGCATCCCCGGTTCCCTCACGGTAAGCTATGAAAGCCCTAGCACCAGCCTCGTTGGCCTTTCTGTAAGCCTCACGCCATTCCCTTCCCACGAGAACTATCTTCCCCTTCGCTTTTTCCCAGTCCTCTTCCCGGACTATGTGAACCACTTCGCCCTCTGCCTTTCCGCCTGGGGAGTGAGCCATGACGACGAGTGGGCTTAGAGATGTTGTTAGGGTATTTCCGAGGAGCTCAACCTTTCCATAGACCAAATCCCAGGCTATCGGCGACTTCAATGTTAGATACCAGCTCTTTCCATCGTAAAACTCCTCAAAGAGCTGGGCGTTAACTCCCCAGATCCTCAGCTCCTCTTTAATGAACCTCACTGCCTCGGGGAGTTCCTTCGAGCCCTGTATCCTGTGGAACTGGCTTATCTCGGCAATGTAGTGGAGAACGTTCGTTGAGTCAAAAACCTCAGTCTCCTTCAGAAAGCGTCTCATGTTAATCCCCAACGGGAGAATAAATCTGGGTATATTTAAGGTTGTCCGGAAAAGAACAAAGAATCAGCCCCAAGTAACGTGCCTGTTCACAAGGAAGCGGACTATGAAAGAGACCACAATGCCGACCATGTTCGCCAGCAGGTAGTGCATCCCGAGGAGGACCAGACCAGCGTAAATTATCCACTGAACGACTGCTCCGGTCAGCGCTGCCAGGTGGAAGCTCAGGAGTCGGAGATGAAGCGGTCTCATCTTAAGATCCCTAAACGTCCAGAGGTCGTTCCAGGTAAAGTTATTGAGTATGGCCAGCTCCGTGGCCGGAATGTTGGCCAGTATCTTGTCCCAGCCGAGTTTGGAGACAAAGAACCACAGAAATCCCTGGTTCACGAGAACGCCCAAGAGTCCAACTATCATGAACTTGATCAGCCTGTCAAGCTCGCCCTCCCACTTCATGAGCCTGTAAACGTGCTTGAGGTAATTGAGTATCGTCTTTCCGCCGAGCTTGCTCTCGCCGGCGTGTCTGAGGCCGAAGGTGAATGGAATTTCAGTAACCTTCTTGTAGTTCCCCTTGATGAGTATCTCCATAAGTATCTTGAAGCCGATGGGGTTGAGCTGGGCGTTTTCGACGGCTTCCCTTTTGAGGGCGAAGAAGCCGCTCACGGGATCCTTAACGTCCCTTATCTTCGGCAGGGCGATGCGGCCGATCATTATGGCCCCTTTGGAGATAAGCTTCCTGTACCAGTACCAGTTCTTAACACCTCCTCCCCTAACGTAGCGGGAGGCTATGGCTATGTCCGCGCCGTTCTCGATTGCCTCCAGCAGCCGGGGAATCACCTCCGGAGGGTGCTGCAGGTCGGCATCCATCACGACGAAGACGTCGCCACTCGCCTCCTTGAAGCCGCGGATGACCGCTGAGGAGAGACCCTTCTCCTTCGTCCGGCGGATAGCCTTAACTGGATACTTTTCGGCGAGCCTCTGGGCAAATTCCCAGGTTTTGTCAGGGGAATCGTCGTCAACAACGATGATTTCATAATCGTAATCAGTAAGGGCTGTGCTTATTCTCTCGAAGAGTTCCTCAAGATTGTCTCGCTCATTGTACGTTGGTACTATCACCGAGACCTTCATGTTCTCCACTCCTCCACCATGTACACTAGACTACTCCGTAAACTTTATAAGTCCTGCGAGTCCCCTTATCAGCGGGCATGGGGCCGTGGGGTAGCTTGGCCTATCCTTCCGGCTTCGGGAGCCGGGGACCCGAGTTCAAATCTCGGCGGCCCCACCATTAGAAACTTTTGCCAAGCAATGTTGGAGCTTCGCCCCAACACACGGAGAACTTCGTTCTCCGCTGAAGTTTCATCAAAGTCCGTATGTCGCTTTTGGATTGCTAATTCTCAAGTGGTTTTAATCCAAAGGCTCTTTTCCAGTGTTTCACTCAAGAAAGCGCCCGAAGGGCGCCAAAAGAAAATAGAAACAATTTAAAAAGCCAAGCTTAAAACAAAACCAATTTGTGATTCCCACTTTTAGAAAGACATACGAACTCTTTCCAGTTAAGTTTTGAGTGAGTTTAAAACTTTGATCAACCTTTGCAGTGCAAAGGTTGTTCACCTGCGCGAAGTTTGATCAAGGTTCGCATGTCAATTCTAAAATGGCTGGTTCTTAAATGGGTTTACTCCCTCAATTGCCAGTTTTACAGTGTTTCACTGCAAATATAACGCCCGAAAGGCGTTAAGAGGAAAGTGAAACCATTTGGATTGCTTGTTTTTTGAGTCAAACCCACTTTGAACTTACAATCTTGAAAGACATGCGAACTCAATAGCCTATTTAGCGGGAAGTTTGCTCTTTGATCAACCTTTTCACTAGAAAAGTTTGGCGCTACTTTTCCTCGTTCCAGTCTTCAATGACGTGGGTCTGTCTCATCTTGTCAGCAAAATTCCAGAACTTCGGGACGACCATCAATGCAATGCCTATTGCAAGCACTATCACCGCGATAACTGCGGCCGCAATGCCGCTGCTGCTGAAGGCTCAGAAAGTCATCACAAAGGGCGCGAGCATGATTCCGAGTATAGCGGCGCCAAAAACCAGCACCAAAATTCGGTAGCCGTACCTTTCCATGAAGAGGGCGAAGTCCATTACCCTCACTGGTTACTATTGAAGTAGAGAAAAATATAAATTTTTGCATAAGCCCCACTAGGAGTATGAAATTCCAGGGAAGAGGATAAAATTTATAAATCAATACCTGAACCTATCAACGGGCACAGCCCCGTGGTGTAGCGGCCAAGCATGCGGGACTCTGGATCCCGCGACCGGGGTTCGAATCCCCGCGGGGCTACCATCCAACTGGGCTCCAGACCTCGAACCCCATCCCTTTACTGCTTTCCAAAGTTTCTTCTTCAACCCGCATGTTGTACCACAAAACGTATTTTGTGGTGGGCATTCAGCATTCTGGGATTTGGCCTTTTGGATCCTTATCCGATGAAATACAGCCATTTTTATGTCTGACAGAATCTTTATCAAAATATTGAATATTCTCCAGCGATCCAGGAATTCGCCATTTCAAAAAACAACAAGAAAGACTTTCTTTAGCAATTTCTCGAAGATGAATGGCCCTTTTTACTATAACAGACATAAAAGCAGAGAAAATTCGAAAATAATACTTTTTAGGAACGTTTAAATAACATGAGAGACAATATACATTATAGTGTTCCAAACTAGTTGCCTAATATGGAGGTGGAAAAATCAACAGCATTACCGACCTTAGGGGATGACATCCTAAGAGATGAAGAGTATTTTCTCAGTGATAATAACATTTGCTCTAGCGTCGTTGATTCTCATGGGTTCAAGTGGAACGTTCATGAGTTTTGATGCAAGTAGGTAAGTGAGGGTCAATGTAGTACCCCACGAAGAAGAATACATAGGTTTTCTGTGCGAGGACGATTACGCCGCCATTGTAGAGGTACGATGTTAACAGCGAAACGGACTTTGACGCACTAACCGTCAGGAACTACCTGAACGAAATGAAAGACGTTTGGATATGGCTCCAGACGGGCTATTCAACCTTCCAAGCGAGGTTGACATGTTTGTAGAAACAGAAAGCGGCGTCGAGAGGATGATAGCCCCGGAAGATGAATACACGTTCAGCGGCCACGTAACTGTCGGCGATATTGAACCTGGGATTACGTCATACCAATCACGATGTACGCCCACTGGGAAGGCAGAGACGCAATTATATCGACCTGTTCCATAAAGCTTATCATTACGGGAGGCCCGACGATAGAGAAAGAGCTTCTGAATGGGGACTTAATCGTCCCGAGGACTCCCAAGGACCTGGAGACGACGTTCGAGCTGCTGGACAAGCCGATACTGCACTATATAGATGGTGAGGAAGAGGTCCACGCAATAATAGACGACGGCATCTCCTACGAGTACAGAAAACCTCTGCCCAAAGAGGAGAAGAAGGACAACTGAAGCCCTTTCCTTCTCCCCACTGCTTTTTTCTCGGTTTCACAACCAACAACTTTAAAAGCCCTATCCGAAAGCCTAACCTAGAAGTTCTACAAGGAGTAAGAGGTGGTAAGGATGAACCCGTTCCACGAGCTTGAGCCCGGACCGGAGGTTCCAGAGGTCGTTTACGCTCTTATAGAGATTCCGAAGGGAAGCAGGAACAAGTACGAGCTCGACAAGAAGACCGGCCTTCTCAAGCTTGATAGAGTGCTCTACAGCCCGTTCTTCTACCCGGTTGACTACGGAATCATCCCGCAGACCTGGTACGACGACGGCGACCCCTTCGACATAATGGTCATCATGCGCGAGCCAGTCTACCCGCTCACCATCGTCGAGGCCAGGCCGATAGGCATCATGAAGATGGAGGACAGCGGAGACAAAGACTGGAAGGTTCTCGCCGTTCCCGTCGAGGATCCGTACTTCAACGACTGGAAGGACATCGATGACGTTCCGAAGGCCTTCCTTGACGAGATAGCCCACTTCTTCCAGAGGTACAAGGAGCTCCAGGGCAAAGTCACCACCGTTGAAGGCTGGGGCAACGCCGAGGAGGCCAAGAGGGAAATCCTCAGGGCCATCGAGATGTACAAAGAGAAGTTCGGTAAGAAGGAGTGATTTCTTTCCTCTTATTTCCTTCACCAAGGAGGTAAAGGCATGTACAAGCTCCTGAAGATTAAGGATGTTGTAAGGATTCCCCCCAGGATGTTCACCATGGATCCCAAGGAGGCGGCAAAGATAGTCCTCAGGGAAACTTACGAGGGTATCTACGACAGGGATGAAGGGGTTATTTTAGCCGTCATGGATGTTGAAGAGATAAGCCAGGGTGTCGTCGTTCCCGGCGATGGCGCAACCTACCACGAGGTTGTCTTCGACGTCCTCGTCTGGAAGCCCGAGATGCACGAGGTTGTCGAGGGAGAGGTTATAGACGTCGCTCCCTACGGAGCCTTCATAAGGATCGGTCCGATGGACGGTCTCGTTCACATCTCACAGCTTATGGACGATTACGTAGTCTTCGACGAGAAGAACAAGCAGTTCCTCGGTAAGGAGACCAAGAGAATCCTCAAGCTTGGAGACGAGGTCAAAGCGAGAATTATAGCGATAAGCATTAAGAGCCGCGTTATCAGGGAGAATAAGATAGGCCTCACCATGCGCCAGCCCGGCCTTGGCAAGTCCGACTGGATAGCTAAGGAGAAGCGCAAGGAGGAGGCTGAAGAGGCATGAAGGAGCGCGCCTGCAGGCACTGCCACTACATAACCACGGAAGACCGCTGCCCTGTCTGCGGCAGCAGGGATCTGAGCGACGAGTGGTTCGACCTCGTCATAATCACTGAACCCGAGAAGTCGAAAATAGCCCAGAAACTGGGCGTCAAAGTCCCAGGAAAGTACGCCATAAGGGTTAGATGATGTTCCACTTCAAGCTAACCCCCGAACTCAGGAAGGAGTTAAAGGACCCCCTCGGAAAGCTCATCCGGGGGGAGATACCTAAGCCATACCTCATGATTAGGGAAGAGCTTGAAAGGGCCAGGCACGTTGTCACCGTCGGCGACGTTGTTACAGAAAACGTCCTCAGGCTCGGGATAAAGCCGAGCCTGGCCATCTACGATCATAAAACTAAAAGACAGGAATACAGTCCGGACATTGAGAGCGATGCGGTCATAATGACCGTGCAGAATCCGCCCGGAACAATAACGAAAGCTTTATTAAACGCAATCAAAAAGGGATTTGGACTGGCCGAGAGGGGCAGAAAGGTTTACATAAAGGTGTGCGGGGAGGAAGACCTCGCGGCGATTCCGGCCGTGCTCTACGCCCCCGAGGGCTCGGTGGTGCTCTACGGCCAGCCCGACGAGGGGGTAGTGCTTATAAAGGTAACACCCGAATGCAAGCTCAAGTGCGGGAGGCTCATGTCTAAGATGGAGGTGGTTCGCGATGGAGATTAAGGTTACCGAGATTAAGGAGAACAAGCTCCTCGGAAGAAAGGAGATATACTTCGACGTCATTCACGAGGGTGAGCCAACCCCGAGCAGGAAGGACGTCAAGGGCAAGCTCGTCGCCATGCTCGACCTCGACCCCGAGACTACCGTCCTCCAGTACATAAAGTCCTACTTCGGTAGCAGGGTCAGCAAGGGCTACGCTAAGGCTTATGAGAGCAAGGAGAGGATGCTCTACATAGAGCCCGAGTACATCCTTGTTAGGGACGGAATAATAACCAAGGAGGAGGAGTGAAGATGGGACAGAAGTGGAAGCTCTATGAGGTTCAGGGCGGTAAGGTCAAGAGGAAGAACAAGTTCTGCCCGCGCTGTGGTCCGGGTGTCTTCATGGCCGAGCACAAGGACCGCTGGAGCTGCGGAAGGTGCGGCTACACCGAATGGAAGAGGAAGTGATTTCTTTTTCTCTCCAATCCCTTGAACGTTTCCTGAGAACAACTAAGGCTTCTGTTGCAGTTAAGAAAACCTTGCTCAGACTATCAAAACAGAGAAATAAAAAAGAGAAATCAGCCGATGGCCGCCTGAACTGCCAAGTCAGCCCTTACTATTCCATAACCGTAGTAGATGTCCCAACCAGCTTCACCGAGATCATCAGCAGTGCTATGCAGGATTCCTCTGACAGTGCTGGTACTCATGTCATCAAAGGTTCCAACTGGGAGAACCTTGCCGTACTTGTTGTAGTAGGCAGCCTGGATGAGAGCGACGACACCGCTGACGTGCGGAGTGGCCATGCTGGTTCCGCTGAGGCTCTCGTAGGTGTCGTCCGGATAGGTGCTGAGGATGTCAACACCCGGAGCGCTGACCTCGGGCTGGAGGTTGCTGAAGTAAGCTATGGCGTCGGTTGAGTCGGTGGCACCAACGGCGATGACCTCCGGGTAGATAGCCGGGTAGCTCGGCTGGTCAGCGGCCTCGTTGCCGCTGGCAGCAACTATGACAACGCCGTAGTTGTAGGCCTGGATTATCATGTCGTGGAGGTACTGGTCATCGCTCGGACCGCCGAGAGACATGCTTATGACCTCGGCAGCGTCGTCATCCGGGTCGCCAACGACTATTCCATCTCCGTCAGCGTCGAGGACTCCGTCCGGACCGAGAACGGCCTGCTCTATACCAATGGCTATGTCAGTGTAGGTTCCGCTTCCCCTGTCGTCAAGGACCTTGATGGCGTAGATCTCAACGTTCGGAGCAACTCCGACGACACCAATGTCGTTGTTAAGGGCCGCTATGGTTCCTATAACGTGGGTTCCGTGTCCGTTTCCGTCGTACCAGTCAGCAGGATCCGTGCTGACAACACCACCAATAGTGCTAATTCCCCAGACAATGTTGGCGGCAATGTCCGGGTGGTCCCAGTCGGCTCCAGTGTCGAGGACTGCAACTTCAATGACGCCGTTGCTGGAGCCGTCGGTTATGCTCCAGACGGTTGGAGCCTGAACACGCTCAATTCCCCACGGAACCGTCTGAGCAGGCTGGGTCGGTTGGCTGATGAGCCACGGCGGACCGCCCCTGTAAACCTGAGCCACGTGGTCGTACTCGACCTTGGTAACGCCGTCGAGCTTAGCCAGCTTGCCGACGGCATTAGCTGGGATATCAATGACAACGGCATCGATCAGCTTGAACTCGTAGACGATTTTACCCCCGATTCCCTTGACGGCATCGGCCTTGAAGTGGCCCCTGTCTATGTGTGCGACAACCCTGATAGTCTCTGGCTTCTCAGCGACAGCGGGGACGGCAAAGATTGCTGCCAGAAGCAACAGGGCCATTAAACTACCTATAGTCACTTTCCTGTTCATTCAACAACACCCCAGTACGATTTTATGCACCTATACATGAAGGCACACATACTTAAGTCTTTCGTAGGTTACATATGACAAATCGTCATCAAATGCAAGAAAGTTCTGTCATGTGGCATTTCTACAGGACAATACGTTGACAAGTATACAAAACATAAGAATATTTTCAAAATGTTCGAAAGATATTCGAAAAATATCCCAAAAAGCCAAAAAGACACAGGGTTAAACACAAAAAGGTTCTGAAGATATCTACTTTCATGATGATATATTACAAGGGACTAAAGCTCAAACTTCATCCGCAAGTCTACGAGCCAGCGGAGGATACGTTTCTCTTAGCCGAGAACTTGGCGGTTAAACATGGCGACGTTGCCCTCGATATGGGCACCGGAACGGGCATAATAGCACTTCTGATGGCGAGAAAGGCAGAGTACGTCCTCGGCGTTGACGTAAATCCCCTCGCCATTAAGCTGGCAAGGGAAAATGCGAGGCTCAACGGCATTGAAAACGTTGAGTTCATCCAGAGCAACCTCTTCGAGGGGGTTGATGGGGAGTTTGACGTCATCACCTTCAACGCGCCGTATCTGCCCGGCGAACCCGAGGAGCCTATAGACCTTGCACTGGTGGGGGGAGAAACCGGAAGGGAAGTCCTCGACAGGTTCATAGATGAAGTTGCCGATTATCTAAAGCCCGGTGGAATCGTTCAAATAGTTCAGAGCTCCATAACAGGAATAAAAGAGACTCTCGAGAGGCTGAAAGAAGTGGGTCTAAAGGGAGAAATAGCCGCTAAGAATCATGTCTTCTTTGAGGACATAGTCCTGATAAACGCCCTGCTTGAGGATTAAGCCAAATGGTGACGTTTAACTTCAAACAGGAACTTAACCTTCGGCTTGTTCTCGACCTCTGGTTCTTCCGTGGGAAAGATCTCGAACTCCTCCTTTTTGAGCATTGGAATCGGTTTTACCCGCTCGAACATGGGCTTAACCTCGAACTTTTCCTTTTAAACTTTTCTCCGATTGACGAATAGTTTTTCGACGATAAAATATGGGACAGCTTTGTTCCCAACACCTTTTTAAAAGGGTGTCTGAAGTGGAGTTAGGTGAGACTAATGGCGATAACGTTCAAGTCCAATCCAAACATGCCGGGCGAGATTGCGAGACTGTTTAAAAAGCAGCATTACGCTCTCGTGGGCAGACACAGCTCAGTCAAGCTCTGCCACTGGCTCAAAGAGAGCATAAAGCACGACAGGTTCTGTTACAAGCAGAAGTTCTACGGAATACACTCCCACCGCTGTCTGCAGATGACGCCGGTTACTGCATGGTGCACCCACAACTGCATCTTCTGCTGGCGTCCCATGGAGGGCTTCCTTGGAACCGAGCTTCCTGGACCCTGGGACGACCCGGCTTTCATAGTCGAGGAGAGCATAAAGGCCCAGCGCAAGCTCCTCGTCGGCTACAAGGGCATGCCTGGAATAAACATGAAGAAGTTCGAGGAGGCCTGGAATCCGAAGCACGCCGCCATAAGTCTCTCCGGTGAGCCGATGCTCTATCCATACATGGGCGATCTAGTTGAGGAGTTCCACAAGCGCGGATTCACCACCTTCATAGTCACAAACGGAACCGCTCCGGAGAGACTCGAAGAGATGATTAAGGAGGACAAGCTTCCGACCCAGCTCTACGTCTCGCTCACCGCTCCAGACATAGAGACCTACAACCGCGTCAATGTCCCAATGATTCCCGACGGCTGGGAGAAAATAACAAGAACCCTCGAGCTCATGAACGGTCTGCCAACGAGGACGGTGATAAGACTCACGCTCGTCAAGGACGAGAACATGCACAATCCAGAGGGCTACGCAAAGCTCATAATGAAGGCCAAACCAATGTTCGTCGAGGCCAAAGCCTACATGTTCGTCGGCTTCTCGAGGAACCGACTCACGATAAACAACATGCCGCGCCATGAAGAAATCAAGGCCTTCGCAGAGGAGCTTGTCAAGCACCTGCCCGGCTACCACATCGAGGACGAGTACGAGCCGAGCCGTGTCGTTCTTATAATGCGCGATGATGTGGACAAAACAGAACGCTTCATAAAGCACTGAGCTTTCTCTCCCCTTTTTATGGAAAAAGTTTATTTATTCTGGCCGCTTAGAATGAACCTAGGGGTGTAAGATGATGAAGAAAGTTCTGGCTTTAATGATGATTGTTTTCATGTTGATTCCAGCCGTTAGTGCCGGAACGATAGATGGCTCTGTAAAGTTTCTTGGTGACTCGGCTGAATCTACAAAGCAGACGAGGGAAATAAGCCTGGCAGTCATGGCATTATCCGGGGCTACCAGCGACCTGGACGGGGGCATTGTCCCGGACATCTCAACCCTTTTGGAGACGCTTCTCTCATATCAGAACCCGGATGGGGGATGGGGTCTTTATCCAGGTGAGACAAGCAACGTCCTCGACACTGCATATGCCGTCATAGCGCTGGAGAGAGCGTATCCCCATCTGGATACAATGACCAAGACGAAGATAAGGCCAGCCCTCGAAAATGGAATTTCCTATCTCTTCTCTGCGAAGAGCGAGAACGGCTGGGGCTATATCCCGGGAACACCTGTTTCATGCTACCCGACGGTCGTGACTGTGTGGGCCCTCGGTGAGGCTGGCTACACCTACAACAGCCAGATTGTTCGCGATGCGATTAAATATCTTGAAAACGCCTCCTGTGAGATTCCCGGTTACGAAGCCCTCGCCCTTAAGCTCATCGCATATCACAGCACAGGATATCCCGTCGACAAAGAGACTATAGATGAAGTCAAGGACGTCCTCCTCAACGGCGAGATAACTATGAAAGAGAGGGCGATGCTCACATATGCCCTGGTTCTCCACACCCCAGTCGATTTTGACACCGCGAGGATACTCATAAAACTCGAATCTTACAGCAAAACATCCAACGACCTCGTTTATTGGATGAACACTCCGAATCTGTTCTCTTCCACCGAGCTCATAGCGACAACCTCCTTTGCCCTGATGGCGCTCTCCACGTCCTTTGAGATACTGCCTCCAAGCGAGGTTAAAAACCCATACGAGATGCCCTGCCAAGCCCTGAAGAACATGCAGAACCCCGATGGAGGATGGGGTCTGACTCTGAACTCACCCTCCGACGAGAAGGCTACCTACTACGCCCTTATGGCAATCAAGGAGTGCTATCCCGAGAAGGAGGCCATAGATAAGGCAGTGGCGTGGGCAAGGGAAGCATTCCAGAAGGATGCCCTCTGGATAGAGCAGGACGGCAGGATGTCCGTCGGCTACTACTACGCTCTCGAGATACTCCTCATGTACAACGATCTTACCGAGGAGGAAAAAGCTCAGGCAATAGAGCTCATACGCAACGCTCAGCTCGATTACGGCCTCTGGGGCAACACCGTCCTCGGGCCTCAGCCCTACGAGACCGCTCTGGCCGTTAAGGCCCTCCGCGATTTGGGCGTTCCTTCGGACGACCCGCTAATCCAGAAGGCTAAGGACTGGCTCCTGAGCATAACCAACGACGGTTGGGGAACCTACGTGACAACGAGGTACTTTGCCTACATGCTCAAGCCTGACGTCCTGACCACGCTCACAGTCCTTGAGGCCCTCGACGGAATAGCCACGCCCGAAGAACTTCAACCCCACATTGAGTGGCTCATAGAACAGAGGATTAATGGCGGCTGGCCCTACTGGAAGACCTACTACGTCTGGGAGAAGAACAAAGAATTCCCGGGAACCCCGAGCGTCGAGCTCACCGTCAGGGTCACCGACCTGCTCATCAAGTATGGTCACAACTACACCAATGAGACCCTCGACTTCGTGATGGAAGCCAGGGACAGCGGACTGATAGAGGACAAGACCCTAGAGACAGCGAGCGCTATACTCTACCTCTCGCGCTTCCAGTACATACCGCCCGTTAACCTCTACGACATCGAGAGGGCCCTTAACACCGACGTGTTCCAGATCATTGCACCCGGAATGGATCCGGAGAGCGTGAACGAGATAATAACCACGCTGAACGATCTCTTCAGCGGAGGCTTCATACCGGCCAACTCGACGGTCATCGGCGAGGAGAGCTACATAGTGATGGCAAACTTCGGCGACTACTGCATCAGAGACTACAACCCCTATATAAGGTTCTACATTGAGGATGGTACAGTTACTGTGGGCAACGTCACGGTTCCGACCGACAAAGCAGTGGTTCTCGTTCCCGGCAAGACTCCCAAGGGTGTCGTGTTCTTCATATTCTACGAACCAGAGAACGTGGAGATAGCGAAGGAGATATTCACCACGGGCTTCATCAGATACATCAGGGGAGAGGCAATGGTACTCCTCAGAGAGAATGGGAAGGTGCGCGTCATCGTAGTGGGGTGATTAAAAGGTGAGGGCTCTAATCATAGGGGTCGGCCAGTGCGGAACGAAGATAGCCGACCTCTTCGCCCTAGTTGATTTTGAGGCACTGGCGATAAACACCTCCAGGGGAGACCTAGATTACCTAAAACACATTCCTCACGAGAGAAGAATACTCATAGGAGAGGGCCTCACCGGTGGAAAGGGTGTCAACGCCAATCCACTACTTGGCAGAGAGGCAATGAAGCGCGATTTACCAATGGTAATGCGCAAGATAGGGTCGATAATCGGCTACGAAGACATAGACGTGTTCTTCTTAACTTTTGGCTTCGGCGGTGGAACTGGAGCCGGAGGAACACCAGTTCTGGCAGAGGCTCTAAAAGAGGAGTACCCCGATTCGCTCGTCGTGGCCATTGGAGCACTTCCACTCAGGGAGGAGGGCATAAGGCCGACCATAAACGCGGCCATAACTATAGACAAGCTCTCTAAGATCGCCGACTCCATCATAGCCATCGACAACAACAAGCTGAAAGAGAGCGGCGACGACATAACAAAGGCCTACGAGAGGATAAACTACACGATAGTCGAGCGCATAGCCTCCCTGCTGGCACTTGTCGACGTTCCCGGCGAGCAGACGCTTGACGCGAGCGATCTGAAGTTCGTTCTCAAGGCCTTTGGAAGCTTTGCCACCATTGGTTACGCGAAAGCTGACGCTAACAAGGTCAAGAGCCTCTCAAGGCTCATAATGAAGTCCTTCGAGAACGAGGGGCTTTATCTGGATGCAAACATAGAGTCAGCGCTCTACGGCCTCGTTGCAATTCATGGGCCGCCGGAGCTGCTCAAAGCTACGGAGATATTCGAGGCCCTCGATTACCTCACCAACAAGATACGAGGTAAGCAGATATTCCGCGGCTTCTATCCAGATCCGCGCGAGAGAGAGGTTGAAGTTGTAACCCTGCTGAGCGGCATCTACGAAAGCAAGAGCATCGAAGAGATAGTACTAACTGCCAAGCGCTACGCTCAGTCGTTCATGAAGGCCAAGAAAGAGGCTGAGGCTAAGAAGAAGAAGCTGCTAAGCGGTCTGCCTGACTTCGACGACATATATCCCGGTGATGGGGAATGACCGAGCCAATAAAGGACTCCGTCGAGGTCGCGCTGGAGCTCGACGAGAAGGAGGTTTACGCACACATAGCCCACGAAAGCGCCGAGGACATAATCAGGATAATCTCCTCCCTCGATGCTGAAAGGGCCAGGCTCCATGGAGAGATCATCTATTACAGGGACGACTGGGACGATTTAATCAGGGAAAGGATTGCAAAGGGAAAGCGTCACACCGCCTTTGACTTCTACAATCCGGCGCTTCTGGACATCTGGGAAGAGAAGGTAGAGGAAATCAAGGGGATAAAGAAAAAGGAAAAAGCAGCATACGCCGCCGTAGGAGGTGTCATTGCAGCCACGGCAGTGGCCTCCCTGCTGCTAAAACAGCCCTACTTAATTCTCGGCCTCGCGATGCTGCCAGTGATTCTCTTCATCAGGGACTACACGAAGGAGAAGCTCGACCTGATTTACTACGAGCTCACACAGTTCTTCATCGATGAGCTGACTGAACTTGTGGAGAAGCATTCCCTACCCCCCGAAAGGTACAAGTTCAAGATATTCAGCGGCGATTACTTCGGAGTTACAACCAGAAAAGCCGGAACGGGCCTTTTTGCAGTAATAAAAGCTGAAAAATCCGAGAGTAACCATTAAATAGATGTTCACACCATATCAATACTGAGGGGAGAATGTATGATGAAAAAAGCGAAGCGTGGCCAGGTTTCACTGGAGTTTATGCTCATATTCGGTATAATGCTTATACTGTTACTTTACTCTGTGAACAACGTTACTTTCCGGGAAGGCTCAACTTCAACCGAAACTCTCCGTATTCAGGTAAGTCTTGAGGAGAAGAACCTCGCCAACGCCATATCCAACACCATAAGCCAAGTTTATGCCCAGGGACCCGGTGCCAAATCCACCACCTACGTCAGGCTGACATACTTAAGGGATGCAGGCCTGCTCGAAAAGGCCCTGAACCTAGAGAGTCCGAGAATATTCATAACCTACGGCAACTACAGCAATGATGGCAACGGTACTTACGTCACAGTCACTGGCACGGGCTTTAACCTCGTTCTTAGTGGTGGAGATAAGAACATATTCTGGAGCAGGTCGATGTATCAGGCGGTGCTGTACGATAACCCGTCCATATGGTCCCCCCTGGGAAGCATCACTATTGGCGCGGACACTATTTACGGCCTGGAGATAGACCCCAATGACCTCCCTGCGACCCTAAAAATAGTCGTCGAGTGGAACCCCGACAATCCCAACAGCTGGATGTTTGATTCCACGAAGGGCGAACTTAGAATAAACATTAAAGCTGGTAGATGAATATGAAGAGGGGACAGATAAGCCTTGACTTCCTCTTTGCGGTTACTCTGATAACCTTAACAATGGTTAACCTAGTTTATATTGCCAGTAGCGAGACAACCCACGCCGAGACCTTTGATGCCGTTGCAAAGCTCAAAGCATTCTCGATAGACGTGAGAGACTCGGTTGTAAAAGTCTACGCTGTTGGGGACGGCTTCAGCGTGAAGAAAGAACTTCCCATGGACCTCGATTCAGGCGACAAAGTCACGATTACACTCGTACCATCCAACGATACCATCATGATAAGCGCCACGATAGCTGGCAGGAAGTACCTCGTCATTCAGAACAGTCCCGTGCCAATTTACCGGGAAAGCTCAGTGACCCTCACAGAGGCCGATAGAGAATTCCAGATAGCGGCAACGTACAACGAGATGGAGGGAAGGCTGTATGTCGATATCTCGTCGTAGGGCTCAAACCGCGATTGAGGCTCTCTTCATAATTGCCATAATCCTGGCCGGTGTTCTAATAATAGTACCCCCCTACCTGAATGAGAACAGAGATATCTCACTAGTAGTCTATGCAAGGAATTCTGCGTCCAACGCCTGTGCGTACCTGAACACAGGGGTTGTGATCAACGAAGCTGGATACACTCCATTGAACGTAATAATAAAGGCTGACAACTACACTTACCACACATTCCAACTCACATCCATTAGCATGAACGAGCTGGATAGCAAGATACAGGTCAATATCATCATAACATACTCGGGAAGCGCCGTCCCTGAAGCAACCCTAGAAACCAACATAAAGCAGTATATAGTCAATGACCTTGCCTCAAACACGAACGTTCGGCTGAGCGGGGGCAAGCTGTATTTTGGTGGAAAAGAAGTTGAGATAAACGTGGATGTGGTGAGAAAATGAGGCGAGGTCAGCTACTTTCCTTTGACGCGATGCTCTCATTGATCATAGTTATACTCATGCTGGGAATGATAACCAGCACATCCAGTGCACTAAAAGATGATATAACCATCATGCTGGGCTGGTACGAGAGGGCTAATATAGGAGACAACATGCTCGATATCATCGTAAAAAATCCCGGAGTTCCATCTGACTGGGAGAGCGATCCCTCAAACCTCGTCTATTTAGGCCTCGAGAGCAGCAGATATCCCAATACCATTGACTATCTAAAAATAGAGGCCTTAAACAAGGCTGTTAATGATAATGACCCAACGATTAGGAGTGCCCTTGCCAATTTGAGCATGGGTAAGGATTTCACGCTTGGATTTTACCTGACTAGGGTTGAGATTATCGGCAACGTAAGTGTTGTACCCCCCAATATTGAAGGTTCCGTAGAGATTCCCCAAGGAGGACACTTGTCAGTTACCCCTAGGACTGGATATGCATATGGGAAGGGTCTCTACGCTGAATGGATAAACCCCGAAAGAATTGATTACTATGGAGCTGGCAACATAGACTACATCATCAATATAAGTGCTGGAGAAAGTTTCAGTTTCAAAGTTGCAGAAGGTGCAAACGTGAGGGTTGACCTTATAGGACCAAACAATCTTGGAGGCCCTGTTAACTACCAGATATCTCCAGGCTCTGTTGTCCATATAGACGTCGACACCGGTTATGTACTCATAGGATGGAATTACCTCGGAAATGGCATTTATGAGCTTTGGATCCCATATCACAGAAATAGAGAACAAATCTGGACAACATGGACAGGAACAATATGGTGGGGGCAGAAAGGGGAAGTCTCCTCAACAAATCTTACGATAAGGTACGTCTACGCCACTAAGGTCGTTGACGCTGACTATAACATGACGATGATAAACGGCACCTTTGTGGAAGATTCCAGCATAATCCGGGCCTCAATGGACCGTTCTCCGTGGATAACCTACACCGAGAGAAGGGTCCCGATGACCAAGATGATATACAACAGAAGCTACACAGTGACACCGAATGATCTTCCAAAAGAGCTTTATGTTGGAAGTATTTACACTTCAATTCCGGACTATATGGCCCTTAAGGTAGGGTTCAACGATACAGGCTACATTGTCATGGTAGCATGGATGAGGGGAACTAACATCTCGGGTTATTCTGTCTTGGCTGCCTACAAAGCCTCTGTCGATTCAAACATACAGCTCATTATCAATCAGACCATCAATGGGAAGACATACGTTAAGTCCTACACCTCCGGAAGTCCGGATTACGTGATAGTCCAGTGGAAGGAGTTCCTTACCCAGATAAAACAGGGCGAGAGCCTAGACATCCACGTTTGGGTATACGAGATGAGAGACATTGACCAAGTTGAGATAACGGACCTAAATGGAATCAAGACAATAATGAAGCCCCAGGCGAGCCTCGCTGTGTTAAAGCTGTGGGTGTGGGATGACTCATGAAGAGACGGGGCTTTGTATTCACACTCGACGCCATACTTGCGCTCCTACTCGTAACAATGTTTGTGGTTAGCATAAGCCAGATTAACCCAAACGCCCAAGTTTACTCGACATACATGCGTTCCCAGTCCAAATATGTGGCGGAAGATACCCTAACCATGTTCAGAACCCTTCCCCTTAGGGAGCTCGTTCCTCCAGAAAAGCTCGAAGAGTGGATAAGCGATGGAACTCTCAACACAACGCTTGTGACTCCAGATATGTCCCCGATTGACATTGTGGCAACGTACTGGGCAATCGCCCCGGTTTTCCCAGAGGCAAACCTTAGGCATAAAGCGGAGGTAATAATGGGCTACGTCCTCAACAATACCTTAACGGACTACAACTATGAACTCATGATAAACAACTACACAAGCTCATATCTAAGAAAAACTGGAGCCAACTATTCAACGGCCTCAGACGTGACCCCTGCCACGCTCATAATAAGCGGCTACGCCTACAACCAGACCCCAAGGGGATACATGGCGAGGGCGTTTCTGACCAAGGCGGAGTACACTAGGAGCGACCTCTTCGGCTGGTTCAGAGTTCTTGCCGCAGCTGAGTCGAGCGACGGTGAAAGCAACACCCTGGTCGTCACCAGGAAGATAAACATTCCGGCGGTCGATGCCGATTCCATATACGAGGCCGACGGCAACTTCATACACAGGCTCTACGAGAAGGAGGACGTGTATATAAACGACCAGAAGGTGACGCTGACCTCTTCAGAGCCCAACGCCCCCAACCTGGAGAGATACCTCGTCCCGGGGGACAACGAGGTAAAGATGGTCTTCCGGGATTACAAGGCCCAAGACGGCTACGCGGGAGAGATAGGAATAGGTAGCGGTACCACAATCTACGTGAACTACAAGTCCAACTCCCTCAACGTCGATGATCCCGGCCTGGTAAAGGTTTACAACATAACCTCCAGCTACACAGGCTTCATGTACCTCCTGGAGAACTTTGTACCGGGCAACATAACCTCGATAGACATGAAGTTCAAGGTCGAGGGAGCACAGGTCGTCAGGCTTTACTACGGTCTCGGCGGAAACCTATATCTCCTCGCGGAAAAGAGGGTGGATCCAAATTCAATTGAGACAGTGGAGTTCACGAACAGCGAGATAGAGAGCGCCCTCGATGACCTTGGAATAACCTACGAGAACCTCTCAAAGATGGTCTTCGATTTCGTCCTAGCTGTGGATGCCAAGTACAACGATGATACGCAGCACTTCTACTACGGTGGGGCCAGCTCGGATTCGTACCCGTGCAGTGACTGCGGAGGAGTTAGGGAGAGGGTTCTCTACGGCTACCCCGATTCCTACGTCAAGATAAACTACCTGTCAAAGGTGGTCACCTCAAGGTACAGCATACCCCTGTCCATCTACGTGGACTACGACGACCCCGCCTACAGCGGTTACACAGGATACCACTGCAGTATCGGCACTTATAAGAGCATGAGCATCTCCTACACGCTCCCCTCAAAGGCCACCCCCTGGTATGCCGACCTTTGGGTGGGGTACTGCTTTAGCGACTCCACCACTCAGACGCTGGAGGAGAACGGGGAAGAGTTCTACTCGGGTCCCAACGGAAGATACGCCATAAGGATAGCCTATACCAAGATGTTTGACTGGATGATGAAGGAAGGGGACAACACATTCACAGCCACCCTCTCCGTTGGAGTGGACGACGGCGGGACCTCATACAGGTACCAGGCAACGAGGGGAATAATCAAGTACTTCATCGAGGGATACGCTGGCTACGGCGAGGTGTTCCCCAAGGCCCTTCAGGGATACCCCAACTACCAGGGCTACCGTCTCCAGTACTACTATGGACCCAGTAGCGAGCCCAGGACAATTCTCATAGGAGACCCGCCCTACAAGGACATCTCCATTGACGAACTTGATCCCACCAGATACGCGGTGGACGACGCGATACTCAGGCTGTTCGAGAAGCTGAACTTCGAGGACGACCGGAATCCTGGAGAGTGGAAGAGCGAACCCTTTGACGGCTCTAGCACCAACCCGATAGACGTGGACCTGCCGGAGAGCGTCAGGATCGACTTCGTCTCAATGGGAAACATACCTGGACTCTTTGAACCGATAACGATAACCCTTCGCGTCTGGAGGGAAGGCTGATGAGAAAGAGAGCCTACATCATAAACTCTACTGTTATACTTCTCATCATACCCCTGATGCTCCTTCTCGCCACCTACGAGGACGTCTCCTCCCAGATAATCTTCGCCCAGAGCGAGAGAATGCAGGTTGAGAGAACGTACAGGGTTGTATCGTACGTCGAGTTGGACCTCCAGAGGGCCCTGGAGATATCAGGAAAGAGGGCCTTGGTCACGGTTGTTGATTATATAGCCAGCACCGGGGATTTCCTCGATCCCCAGGACAGCCCCGCCAACGTCACCATTCGTGACCTGGTGCTCTTTAAAGAAGCCAGCGGAATCTCCCAGAGCTACGTGGATAAGATAATGAAGGATCAGACGCTCAAGAAGTGGCTGATAAACGTCTCCACCGAACTGAAAAAGCAGGGCTACACGATGGAGATAAGCAACACCCCCCTGACGGACCTCCAGACGATGAGCGACCGCGAGCTGAGGGACTTCCTCATCAACAACGTGGACATAACTGTCGCCCCCCTCGACTCCTTCAGGATCGTCATAAGGACCAGGCTGAAGAACGTCAAGATATACGACACGGCCAACAATGTCGTCTACGAGGGGTCCATTCCAAGGCAGGGATACGTCTATTCAATAATCTCCATACAGGATCTCGAGGATCCGATGTTCTCGGCACTTACGAACGGAAGGTACTTCCGCTCCATTCAGCCCTGCAACTACACCTATCCCGAGCTCATAGACAGGCCCGTGAAGGTTCTCTACGGCAACGGCAACAGCGACAGGGACCACGTGGCCGGGATATACAAGAGCTCCCCTGATCTGGATTACATCTTCTTCGGCTCAACCTACCCCAACGCAGACGCCCACGCGTACGTTTTGAAGTCCGGAAGCCCCCCCGATGACACCCCATTCCTGAACGGAACGGTATTCCAGCCCGGGGGAGACCTGGTAGACCCAACCAGCGTGATAAAGAACGACGACTTCGGCGTTCTGGTTTTCGGTGACACGAGCTCCAGCAACTGGTGCGATGCCTCGTACAGGTGGAGGGTGAACATCACCATACCCCAGACACCCTGGGGAAGCCTCGTCCTGCTGAAGGTACCGACCTCAATGTTTCCAGGGATATACTCCACCGAGGACAATGCGTCCCTAGTTATATACAGCGGTGACGGAAGCTGCAACCAGGTGGACTTCTGGATAGAGTACTGGGGAAGCACCTACGCCTGGATATGGATAAAGTCCACAGGAACATCATACTCGATATACTTCACGGACGATCCCAACAAAGCAACCAGCGGCTACAACGCGGGCCAGATGTTCTGGCTGATAGACACGTTCGACGGGAGCGCTGGCTCATCACCAAACCCGGGCCTTTGGGAGAATCCCGGCGGGGCGTACCTGGACGGAAACGGCAACCTCGTCGTGCCTGCCGGAGTGGAGAAGCTCGTCCTACAGACCCTGGACGCGCTCACCGGAAACTTCTTCGTGAGGTTCAGAATGGCCCCCGAGAGGGCCGTAAGGGACTTCGACGCAGGGGTTCAGGTGGCGTCCTCGACGGATTCCCGTGAAGGCTACCTCCAGGTTACCGTAAACTATCCGTCAAATGTTCAGGATGTCCAGATACCTGTTTACTTGGACTCGACCACCGCCCAGATGATACTCCACAACGACCTGAGCCAGGCTCAGATAGAAGTGTATTCCGATCCCCAGATGACGTCTCCACTCCCATTCTGGATAGAGTACTGGAACGACAACGGCGCCCTCATCTGGATACGGGGAGACCTGCCTGGGACGTTCTACATCAAGTACAACACGGGAACCTACCGTAGGGGAGACGGCGATGCCGTGTTCCCGTTCTTCGACGACTTTAACGAGACTCTCTCCAAGTGGACCATCGACCCCTATGACCAGGGTGCGAAGGCCAGCATAGACACCACCGGAAACGGAACGGTCACGATAGATGGAGGAAATTCTGTATTCGCTATGAGAAACAAACAGCCCCTAAACATCAGGTACGATTTTGGGGTTAGGTTCAGAATGAAGCCCAATTTCCAGAAAAATAAGGACTGGGACGCTGGAATTGGACTGTGGGACGGCTGGATCAGATACGTCGGTGAGGACTGGGACGGGGAGTATTACATAGCAGAGCAGCTCTTTACGGACGATATACCCCAGGACGATCCCATGGCTATTCACTGGGCCGAGTGGGGCTATGATGGTACGTGGTGGATAGAAAGCTGGTGGTACGACAACGACGACCTTGACAGCGGTCAGGTCTCAAACAGGGACTACGAGTACCATACTTACGAGGTCAGGGAAGTCTACAACACCAGCGCGAGCTTCACAGACTTTACCAGAGGCATCACCAACAACTACGGTGAAACCTACAAGACCCTGTACTCCTACTTAAACTACATATTCCTCGTCATAGACAGCGAAAACAAAAACAGGGGGGCAACCTACGACTGGATATTCGTGAGGAAGCTTATAGACGACGATGAGCTCTCGTACGATATAACCAACCACCCGATAACCTACGACCTCCAATTCATAGACGACACGAGCGCCACCAACGAGGACCACGGCGGCGACTTCCTGGGAATCCTCCAGAACTGGGGAGACAGTGTGGTATCTACCCCAATCGCTCCGGTCTACAGCTCGTACGTTTATCGCTACGAGGTGAACTTTACCCCCTCCAACGGAAACGTTGAGCTGTCCTTTGCACGCATATCCTCCACCGATTCCATTGACCGCGTCGGAACCTCCGTGTCGGGCTATCCCACCGATAACATAAAGATTGGAATTGTCATAGACAATCAGAACAACAATGCGTACTTCGATTGGATAATCATAGGTCTGGGGAGCTACCAATCCGTCAAACCAGCCCAGATAATCAGCTCGAGCGTTGAAACGGCCCCCGAAACCACCGCCACATACACTGCCAGGGCCTACAATCTCCAGCCCTTCCTGGAGTGCGTGATGGACATGAGGTACTTCGGAACCTACTCCGGCTGGTCCTTTTTTGAGAGGCTGGAGAACAGCGACGACAACCACGCCAGCTACTTCAGGCTCGCGATGGAGATGCAGGACGAGCTCGGGATAAAGTACGGTGACGAGTACTACCCAATAGGCCTCGTCAGCTTCATGGTCCCCTACAGAACCTACGATGAAAAGCTGTACAATCTCTTCGCCAACCTCCAGAAGAACCCGGAAGAAGGTGTTTCCAGCGTGGATTACAATTTCCTCAACTACTACTTCAACGGGGGAACCTCAATAACAGGGCAGGGGTACCGCATATGGGGTATCTCTTACGCCTACCCTGACGACATGAACACGGTGCTCGGTAATCCCCTGGAAGTTCCGTTCTTCATGGACTACGAAACAGCCACTGCTATCTTCGGAGCTGAAGGAGCGAACGACCTACTAAAGAGGTGAAATTATGTCGTTGGAAGATTTCCTTTATAATATAGGTGAAGCGGTGGACTCCGGAATTCACAAACTAATTGAGTTTATCAACCCCTCTCCATCAGAAGAGCCACCCACTTTCAGATACCTCACACGGCTGATAAAGAAGGATTTAACAACCCACGAGTTCCTCAGCCTTAAGCTCCAAATTGCATTCTTAATATATCTCCTAACAAACCTCGCAGTCCTGTTCCTAAAGCTTAATCCCCTCTGGCTCGCTGTGATAGCCCTGATATACTTCCTCTACCTTCGCTACCTGCTCACAAGAAACAGGGAATTCTTTATAGAACCAGAGCCGTACAGATTCTTCTACTACTTCATTTCCCTGATATCCTTTGGTGCGTTCCTTGGCTACTCCTTCATCAGGAGAATCGCCACAAGCATCTACTATTACTACGGCTACCTTGTGCTGGTGTTCATAGCAGTCATGGCATTCAGATGGTATTTCAAGACTAAATACGGACGTGACTGGACCTACGGCGTTGTAGAGGAAATCCGTGGGGACATTGTGAAGGTATTCGTCCATGATGACATTTCCGCCAACGTCAAGCCAGGCCGCTACTGGGTCGATGCCGTCGATGATTTAGAGGTCGGGAGGGTCGTGAAGCTAATCGTGGAAGACAGACGGCTGAGAGGCGCGGTGCCGACTAAGATCATAGAGGTCTATCTGTCCTCCCAGACCTCAACGGAGCCGAAAGAAGAAAGTGAATGAAGGATTAACAGGTAAATCGAGTGACAGGGCTCAACCAGGTTGGTTTTGGCAAACCCGAACCCTTCTCTTTTTATCTGTAGGGGCTCAACATGAAGACACCCTGAGACCACAAGTACAGACTCCCCCATCTCCACGAATTCGTATCCAAGGCCATCGCAGATTCCCTCGATGAACCGCTTGAAGTCATCCCACCGCTCGATTCGAGTGCGATAGTATACCGTGTGTCCCAAGATATCACCACAAAGAGTAAGAAGTAAAACTTTAAAAAGTTTTTGATTTTGCAATGTACTATCGTAATTGGGGAAACGCTTTAAGACAAAGAAGGAGAATAGCTGGGGGATGATGACTAAACCCGTTGCCGATAAAAAGATGAGGAGAGGATCGACTAGCTGATTAGAGCTCTCCGCAGAGCTGAGCAAAGTTGCGGTAAACGTCGCTCCCCATCTCGGTGTGGGCGACCTCTGGATGGAACTGAACGCCGTAGATTGGCAATTCCTCGTGCTTCATAGCCTCGATCGGACAGGTCTCGCTCTTTGCCAGAAGTTTGAAACCGGGCGGGAGCTCTTTCACCTCATCCATATGGCTTTCCCAGACTTTGAGTCTCTTGGGAAGTCCCCTGAATATGTCGTTCTCCTCGAGTATCTCAATCTCTACGAGGCTGTACTCGGCCTTCTCGCCTCTGCCGACTTTACCGCCGAAGTACTTCGCTATGAGCTGGTGGCCGAGGCAGATACCGAGGATAGGCACGTTGAACTCGTCGTAGTGATCGAGTATAGCACTGCAGTTGCCGGTCTTCTCGATGTCCGGGCCGCCGGAGAAGATTATACCCTTCGGCTTCATTGCCTTTATCTCCTCGAGAGGCGTTGTGTTTGGGATTATCTTCGCCTCAACGCCGAGGTAGCGAAGAGTGCGCCAGATCCTGTGGACGTACTGGCCGCCGTTATCCATTATGATTATCATTCATTTCACCTCATTCGAACTCTATCGTCGCCGGCGGCTTGTTAGTGATGTCATACAGCACCCTGCCAACCTCTGGAATCTCGCTTGTTATCCTGAAGGCTATCCTCTGCAAAACCTCAAAGGGAACGTTCATGGCGTTGGCGGTCATGCCGTCGAGGCTTTCAACAACGCGAATAGCTATCGTTTCCTTGTAGGCCCTTATGTCACCCTGAACGCCGACAGTCTTGACGCCAAGGAGAACCGCAAAGGCCTGCCACGGTCTCAGTCCAGCTTTAGCTATCTCTTCCTCCACGATGGCGTTGGCCTCCCTGACGATGGCGACCTTTTCGGGGGTAACCTCCCCAAGAATCCTGACGGCCAGCCCCGGGCCCGGGAAGGGCATCCTGTTGTATATCTTCTCCGGAAGGCCAAGCTCCTTTGCCAGTTCCCTGACTTCATCCTTGTAGAGGTCCCTCAACGGCTCGATGAGCTTGAGGTTCAGCCTCTCCGGCAGTCCTCCGACGTTATGGTGGCTTTTGATTTTGCCCTGGCTCTCTATCCAGTCAGGGGCTATAGTCCCCTGAATCAGGAACTCTGCGTCGATTTCCCTCGCAACCTCCTCGAACACCTCTATGAAGACCCTGCCTATTATTTTCCTCTTCTCCTCGGGGTCGGTTACGCCCTTGAGAGCCTCGAAGAATCTCTCCTGAGCGTCAACGTAGTGAAGGTTCATACCGAGCTCGTCCCTGAAGGTCCTCACCACGAACTCCGGCTCGCCCTTCCTTAGGAAGCCAGTGTTCACGAAGACCGCATGAAGTTTATCCCCGATGGCCCTGTGTGCCAGAACCGCGGCAGTAGAGCTGTCAACACCGCCGCTGAGCGCTATGATGGCCTTCCCATCTCCAACCGTTTCCCTTATCTCATTAACCTTCTCATCAATGAAGCTCTCCCACATGAGCACCACCTTTTGCTCTGCATAATACCGTCAATTTATAAATCTATTCACACAATGTTTTCCAAATTTGTGTCAATATTTCATTGAGCCGGTTTTCGTCTAGAGCTTGCCTTATCTCTATCAACATCTCTCGTCCGGTGCTGATATGTCCCTTGTATCTTGCCCGCTGTAAGTGAGTCGCAAAATAGTCGTGGAGAGCTCTAGGATAAGGCTTTAATTCCTCCACCCAACTTTTCTTGGTGAACCTGATGGAAATGACCATTAAAAGAAAGGCCTTCCTTGAGGAGCTGTCCAAGATCGTGGAAGACGTCGTTAGGGAATATGGCCCAAAACTGAAGAAGATAGAAATAACTGAAGACGAGAAGGGCTGCTACACAGTTTTCATAACCTACGAGTCTAACTTTAGGCCCACCCAATAAGACACCCGTAGAGCCCCTTATGGGCGTTTATTAGGTCATCTTTATCGAAGTGGAACACCAGGAAGGTCAGAAAAGCCATTGAGGTTGATAGTCTGAATTATCTAAGCGTCGAGGGGCTGAAAAGGCTGTGAGAAAGAAGGAGCTCTGCACTCCCTGTCTCACCGGCGAGTATCAAGAGTGGGCCTTCCGCTTCTGAGCTTCCTTATTCTGAGTATATGAAAATTTATAAAGTCAGAGAGCCTTCCTGAGGAAGTACTCATGCAGCCTCGCGTCGTCGGTTAACTCAGGATGGAACGCTAAGCCAATGATGTTCCCCTGCTCTACGCCAACGACCTCATCGCCGTGCCAGGCTATGGGCTTGACCTTATCATTCAGAAGCTCGACTATCTTTGGAGCACGAATAAAGACACCCGGGAACGGTTCATCACTGAAGGACAGCTTTAACGGGGCTTCGAAACTGTCCACCTGCCTGCCGTAGGCGTTTCTGTTAACCCTGACGTCGAGGAGCTCCAGAAAGCGCTGTCCCTCAACGGCTCCCTCGACCTCCTTTGCGAGAAGGATTAAACCGGCACAGGTGCCCATTATTGGAAGCCCCTCCTCACCGAGCTTCTTAACCGGCTCAAAGAGACCATTCTTCTGCATCAGCCGAGATATGGTCGTGCTCTCTCCGCCTGGCAGGATTATTGCATCAATAGCATTCAATTGCTCGGGCCTCCTCAGCCAGAATGCCTCCCCCTCGACGCCGAGCCTCTCGAAGGCCCTCTTCACCGCCTCGATGTGCTCACTAACTGCCCCCTGAACACCAATAACTCCGACTCTGAGCACTTTCTCACCCCCATAAATATAGAAAAGAAAAGCTCAGACGCCCCTCTCCTCAAGGCGAACCTCGAGCTCCTCAATCTCCAGGCCCTTCATGGGCTCGCCGATCTCTTTGCTTATCTCGGCTATAACGTCCGGCTCGTCCCAGTGGTTAACGGCTTCAACTATTGCCCTGGCCATCTTCTCCGGAGTGGAGCTCTTGAAGATGCCTGAACCAACGAAGACGCCGTCCATGCCCATCTGCATCATCAGGGCGGCGTCGGCTGGAGTGGCAACTCCTCCGGCGGCAAAGTTAACCACGGGCAATCTTCCGAGCTTCTTTATTTCCAGGAGAATCTTGTAGAGACCGTCAACTATCTCGCGGTAGGTGTAGTGGCCGTAAACAGGCTCGTTCTCGAGGATCTGCTCCGGCAGGCCGCTTATTTCCCTTATCTGCCTGGCCAGCCTGAGGTACGGCTCGGCGAACTTTTCAGCCACGGCATAAACCTGCTCGTCCGTCATGCGTTGGATGAGCCTTATGTTGTCGGCGACGAGCCTAACGTGTCTGACTGCCTCGACGATGTTGCCGGTTCCGGCCTCACCCTTGGTTCTTATCATGGCGGAGCCTTCCCATATCCTCCTGACGGCCTCCCCAAGATTCCTCGCTCCACAGACGAAGGGAACGTTGAACTCCCTCTTGTCTATGTGGAAGAACGGGTCCGCTGGAGTTAATACCTCACTCTCGTCTATCATGTCCACACCGAGCGCCTCAAGGACTCTAGCCTCGGCGACGTGGCCTATCCTGACCTTGGCCATGACAGGAATCGTTACCGCGTCCATTATTTCCTGGATCTTCTCTATCGGAGCCATCCTAGCGACGCCGCCGGCCTTCCTAATGTCGGCCGGAACTTTATGGAGGGCCATGACAGAAACTGCACCTGCCTCTTCCGCAATCCTCGCCTGCTCGGCGTTGGTGACGTCCATTATGACGCCGCCTTTAACCATCCTGGCAAAACCGCGCTTCAGCCTCTCCGTGCCCTTAGCCTCAATAACGTGGAGCCTTCCCATCGGTATCACCTTTTCAAGCTGTAACTTGCAATAATCTCAAGAAAAAACTTGAATATAAACCTTGCCGCAGAAACGCCCCGATGTTTCCGAAAAACCTTCGATCGAGTGATAGGAGAAAAGAAGGAAATCCGCTCAGGCCTTTCCAACTATCTCGAGGCTGACGTCGAAGTTCCTGACGGAATGCGTTAGAGCTCCGAGGCTTATGACGTCGATGTCAAGCTTGGCGTATTCGGTTATATTCTCGGGCGTTATTCCACCGCTGACTTCAATTTTAACTCTCTCCCTGAGCCCTTCCCGCTTGAGGGCTTCTAAAACCTCGGCTATTTCCTCAGGCTTCATGTTGTCGAGCATCACAACGTCGGCACCTGCTCTGGCCGCTTTGATGGCGTCCTCGAGGGTCTCGACCTCAACCTCGACGACCTTGTAGACGCTGAAGGCCTTGGCGCGCCTTATGGCTTCTTCCAGGGGGACAAGAGCCAGGTGGTTGTCCTTTATGAGTACGGCATCGCTAAGGGAAAAGCGGTGGGGCTCACCGCCACCTATGAGTATCGCCCTCTTGTCTATCGGCTTGAGGAGGGTTTTTCTCGTTCCGGCAATCCGAACCTTCGGGTTTACCGCCCTCACCTTCTCGACCAGCTTCCTGACTTCGGTCGCTATGCCGCTCATCCTGCCCATAACGTTCAATGCCGTCCTCTCGACGAGAAGTATCGCCCTCGCGTTCCCTTCGAGCTCAAGGAGGACGTCGCCCCTCTTCACGGCCTCGCCATCCCTCTTCTTAACCTCAACTTTAACCCCGAAGTGCTCGAAGAGAGCCTTGGCTTCCTCAACGCCCGCTATTATTCCTTCTTGCTTCGCGATGATTACGGCCTTTGCATTCAACTCCTTCGGAATAACCGCCTCACTCGTGACGTCGCCAAAGGGAGCGTCCTCCTCTATGAAGCGGATGAGATAACTAAGGTGAATCATTACCTTCACCTCCAAGCAGGAACTTCCAGAGAGGGATGAGCCTGACCTTTTTCCCTCCGACCTCAAGAATGTCATCTCTGTTCCAGTTTATTATCGTTAGGTTTTCGCAGTCGAGTTTCTCCGAGGCATTCACCAGTGCCGAGATCTCCCGTTCGAACGTTTCGGGGGCTTCAAGTGAATAACTGACCTGTATGAGCTCCGAGATATCCTTTCCATCCTTCACGAGGAAATCAACCTCTCTCCCGCGCTCGTCCTTGAAGTAGTAGAGCTCCTTCTCACGTCTTCTAAGTTCAAGGAAAACGGCGTTCTCGATGAGCCTACCAATGGTCTCCCCGAAGCGAAGCGAGTAGACGTTTATCAAACCCGTATCAACGACGTAGACCTTGGGAAGGCTCTTCTCAACCTCCCTCAGGTTGTAGGAAAATTTCTTGAGCGGGAAGATCACGTAAGCTTCTTCAAAGTAGTCGAAGTAGCTGTATAGGGTGTTCTTGCTGACGTCCACGCCAATGCCCTTCATGTACCTAGCCGTTCGGTTCACCGAGAACTCCTTGGCAAAGGACGTTATGAGAAGCTTCAGGAACAGCCTCACAGCTTTTAAATTCTTTACCCCGTGCCTTTCAACAACGTCGCGATACAGCATCACATCCACATACTCGGAAAGCGTTTTCCGCTTTAGGTATGTGTCCTCGATAAGAACAACCTCTGGAAAGCCGCCGAACTCTAGGTATTCCCTCAGAAGAGTCTTGACAACCGCCTCTTCTCTCGTCGAGAGATACCTACCCACCTCAATCCCCTTCACTCTAAGGAACTCTCGGAAGCTGAAGGGCAGCATCTCGAATGTTAGAGTTCTTCCCCGAAGGGCCGTTGCTATCTCCCTGCTGAGGAGTTTTGAAGAGGAGCCGGTTAAGTAAACCCTGAACCCATCACGTTCCATGACACGCTTAACGAAAAGCTCCCAGTTGGGGACGTTCTGAATCTCGTCGAGAAAAAGGTACTTCTCGTCGGCATCCGGGAAGAGCTCGTAGAACACCCTCACGAGAGTTGAAAGGTCATCGGGCGTTGGAGGGTATATCCTGTCATCGTCGAGAGGGAAGAAGACGGCTGCTTTACCAGCCTTCCTCAGTTTGGAAAACTTTTGAAGAATGTAGAAAGTCTTTCCAGCCCTTCTTGGGCCGATTATTGTTATTGCTTTGTTTATTCGGATGTCCTCAGAAACCCTCAGCTCACGCTCGACACCTTCAACGCTGAGATTGAGATAGTCCATCACAATTTGGGCTATCGTTTCCTCGCGGCCCATGTTAGATAAAGAGGTAAAAATCCTTAAAAAGTTTCCCTCTGTACTTAACAAAAATGGTAGAATCTTTCCCTACAGACTTAGCTCATCTCCAGCATCCTCTCTATCGCCCTTCTGGCTTTCTCGGCTATATCCTCCGGAACTTCAACCTCGTACTTCATGTCCCTGAGCGATTCGTAGATGTGGTTGAGCGTTATCGCCTTCATGCCGATGCAGATGGCGTCTTCTTTAGCCGGGTGGAACTTGATGTCCGGATAGAGCCTCTGAAGGCGGTAGACCATCTCCCTCTCCGTGAAGACCACCCACTCGTCGTGCTCGGGGGCGCGCCTTATCATTCCGCCCGTGGAGACTATGATGTCGGCTCTCTCCTGTACCTCTGGCTCGCATTCCGGGTGAACCATCAGCTTGGCGTTCGGGTAGAGCTTTCTAGCCCTTTCAACGTCCTCAAGGGTGAACTGCCTGTGGACGTAGCAGTGTCCGTACTCGGGGACGGGGATGACCTTCTTGCCGGTCATCTTTGCCACATAGCTCGCGAGGTTCTTGTCCGGGCCGAAGATTATGACGTCCGAGTCGAGCTTTTCAACTATTCTGACCGCGTTGGCAGAGGTAACCGTAACGTCGGCGTAGGCCTTGGTCTCGGCGGTGGTGTTTACGTAGAGAACCACCGGCGCGTCCGGATACTGCTCCTTGGCCTTGAGGATGTGCTCGACTTTGAGCATGTTGGCCATCGCGCAGGTTGCCCTCCTCGTTGGCAACAGAACGGTCTTCTCTGGATTGAGAATCTTGGCAGTTTCAGCCATAAAGTCGACACCCGCAAAAACTATGACGTCCGCATCAACGTTAACAGCTTTCCTCGCGAGCTCGAGGCTGTCGCCGAGGAAGTCAGCTATGTCCTGAATCTCGGGCAACTGATAGTTGTGGGCCATGATTATAGCGTTTCTCTCCTCTTTGAGGCGTTCAATCTCCCTAACGAGCTCCTCCATTTTCATGTTCTCACCTAGAGAATGCTATGCCCGGGGGTATAAAAGCTTGTTCTAAAGCACAACGGCGATGTAAAGAAGCCCGAGCAGGAAGAGGACCAGAGCGGGAACCAGCAGCCTCAAATAGACCCTCCGGAGCTCGGCCCCGTAGTACTCGGCCGAGAAAACTAAGCAGAGATGGACGGGACTGAAGAGCATCCCCATATAGCCGCTTAAATAGGCAAGGGCGACCCTGTCAAAGCTCGTGAAGAAGGGGAGCAACAGCGGAAAGGTCATGCCGACGTAGGCGAAGCTTATGCCCGTCATCAGGCCGACAACGAAGGGCGTCACCATGAGGACAAGGATTACCGGGAGGTTCATGGCCAGCATGGCCTTTGGAAGGGCCTCCACAGCCCCCGTAACTTCAAGGACGTATTTGAAGTACATGACCGAAACGAGGAGGAAGACTATCTTGGGCTGGAGGGCATGAGCAATGACCTCTTTCAGGCTCACCCTCTTCAGGTTGGGAATGAGAGCCGAGAGGAATCCGAGAAAAGCACCGTAAACCATGTCGATGCCCAGAACGATTGAAACGAGTATGATAACCAGTATGGGGTACGTGCTCTTTAGGAGGAGCTTTAGGCCGGTTCTGAAGTCGCCCTCGTCACTCCCGTCATCTGGAAGGGGCCGAATCAGCATCAGGTAGCCGATGATGGCCATAAGAACCGTCAGGGGGAACATCTTGGTGCTTATCTCCCTTATGGAAATCCCGACGATGGCGGAGGCGATTACTATGGCCTGGTACATCGGCCAGGAGTGCTCCCATATGTGCCTGAACCAGTAGTTGACCAGCGTCTTCTCTTCGGGCTCCATCTCAAGCCTGCCCGCGACGGGGTCTATCATGGGGGCCGAAACGAGGGCGCCAGCGGGCATCGGCATGAGGCCTATGAGGGCCGGAAGCATTGCCAGTGAGTACTTGGCCTTGGGAAAGAGGTTGCCCGCGGCGGCCTCCATATCCTTCAAATAGCCGATCTGTGAGAACACCGAGGTCATTCCCATTATGAAGGCGATGATAAGTACGAGCCTGATGGTCTCCCAGGAGACGACAGAGTGGTAGAGGGCCATAACCGCATCGGAAGGGCTCATGCCAAACAGAAAGGCCAGAACAAGTGAGCCGACGAATATAGAGACACCGATGTTGATTTTAAGCCAGATGAGAGCGATGATGACTGCGAAGGAGGCTATGAGGTAGAGGAGCTCCACCCGTTTCACCGGGTATGATAAGGATTCGATGAGAATTTAAATGTTTGGGCTCAGAGCCTGCACCTCCCATCAAAGAAGCTCGGCCTCTCAAACTCCTTCCTCATGACGGGAAAGTCCTCGCGGTAGTGGCTCCCCCTGCTCTCCTCCCTTGCCAAAGCGCACTCAAGAACACCCCTCGCGAGCAGCTTAAGCCTTCCATCAGCCTCGATCCAGTTAAGCTTCTCCAAGCCAAACCTCAGGCCTTCGGCAGTTCTCACTATTCCAGCGTGCTCCCACAGTATTTCCCTGAGGGCTTCAACATCACCCAGAGAGTCAGAGGTGTAGGGAACCTCTGAAACCTCGCCAAGCCTCGGCCTATCTCTCGATATGGTTCTGGCAACTTCAAGTCCGCTCACAATGCACTCCAGCAGGGAGTTGCTCGCCAGCCTGTTCGCACCGTGGAAGCCGTTGCTCATGGCTTCCCCAGCAACATATAGGTTTTTGATGCCCGTACGATACCAGGGGTCGACCGCTACTCCGCCGATGGTGTAGTGAGCTATTGGAAAGACTGGAATAAGGTCTTTGGAGGGATCTATGCCCTCCCTGATGAGGAAGGCATATATCTGAGGGAAATTACGTTTAAAGTCCTCTATGCCAGTTGCATCGAGATAGACTCTCTTTCCAGCCTGCATCTGACGGTATATGGCCCTCGCCACGATGTCCCTCGTGGAGAGCTCGTTCACGAAGCGCTCGCCGTCATCCGTCACGAGCCTGGCCCCGGCTCCCCTGACGGCCTCGCTGATGAGCCTGACACCCTCCTTTCCGATGAAGCCCGTGGGATGAAACTGGACGAACTCCAGCTCTCTCGCGGGAGCACCTTTCATGACGGCATCGCCTATCAGCGTCCCCAGGTTGAGGGGCGAGCCGGCGGTGTACTTGAACAGCGAGGCGAAGCCGCCCGTGGCCAGAAGGGTAGCGTCGAACTTCAGCAGCTCCCCATCGAGAAAGACGCCGTAGGTGATACCGTCTCTAACCGCGAGCTCTTCGGCAAGACCTTCAACGAAGTTCACCCCATGCTCTCTCGCGGCAATATAGAGACTCCTCATCAGGTACTTCCCGGTCTCGTTCCTTATCGTGAAGACCCTGTGGAAGGAGTGTCCCCCCTCCGTCTCGTTGGCCTCAAACTCAAGGCCGAGCGAGATTAGAAAATCATACGCTTCGGGAGCTTTGCTCACAACGCTCCAGACTACTTCCTCATCGTTGAGGTACTTGCCAGCCCTAACCGTGTCGAGGAAGTGAGCCCTAGGTGAATCTCCCTCAAGAATCGAGAAGGCTATTCCAGCCTGGGCTAAATATGAGTTGGTGTTCTTAAACCCTTTACCTATGACCGTGACGTCAAAACCTCTCTTCGCCAGGGCTATGGCAGCCGTTAAACCAGCTGCACCATCGCCGACGATTCCAATCTTGGTCATGTTCTCCCCCAACGGGGCTCAAAAAGGGGGTTTATAACGGTTTTTGGAATCAGGCATAGAAGAACAAAGGAAGAAAAGCTCACTTCCCGACCGGATAGTTCGGAGCCTCATCGGTGATGAAGATGTCGTGCGGATGGCTCTCCTTAACGCCAGCCTGGGTTATTATCACGAACTCGCCTCTCTCCTTGAGCTCCTCGATGTTCCCCGCCCCGACGTAGCCCATTCCCGAGCGCAGGCCACCGACGAGCTGGTAGAGAACCTCTCCAACGCTTCCCTTGTAGGGGACGACCCCCTCGACTCCTTCGGGGACGAACTTGCGCGTCTTCATGTGGCCCTTCTGATAGTACCTTTCAGCCCCTCCCTTCATCATCGCTCCGAGGGAGCCCATTCCACGGTACTGCTTGTATTTTCTGCCGTTTATGACGACCTCCTTTCCAGGGGCCTCCCTGGTTCCAGCCAAGAGCGAACCAAGCATAACAGCGTCGGCTCCAGCGGCTATTGCCTTGACGATGTCGCCGGAGTAGCGTATTCCTCCGTCGGCGATGACGTGAATACCGTACTCCTGTGCCCTGTCGGCAACCATAGCTATAGCGGTAATCTGCGGAACGCCGACGCCAGCGACAACGCGTGTGGTGCATATGCTTCCGGGTCCTATTCCAACCTTGACGGCATCGGCGAATGTTAGGTCATCGACGGCCTTTGGATTGGCGATGTTTCCGACGATTAACTCGGCATCAACGGCGCTCCTTATCTCCTTCATCGCCCTTATCGCTTTGAGGTTGTGGGCATGGGCCGTGTCAATGACTATAACATCAACTCCAGCCTCATCAAGGGCCTTGGCTCTCTCCAAGTCGAATGGACCAACCGCGGCGGCAACCAACAGGTCGCCGTTTTCATCTCTTACCGCGTTCCTGTACTTCTTCCTCATCATGAGGCCACTCACTGTGATGATTCCGACCAGCTTACCGTCCCCATCGACCACGGGGAGGCGGGCAATCCTGTTCTCGACCATAAGGTTGAGGGCATCCTCGACGGCGATGTCTTCCGGAACCGTTATGACGTCCTTGGTCATGACCTCCCTCACGAGCCTGCCTTCCTTCGCAGCTATGTCCTTCTTGGTGATGATTCCAATAATTCTTCCGTCCTCTCCGACCACCGGAAGGCCGTCGATGTCGTTCTTTTCCATCAGGAAGAGCGCATAGTCAAGAGTCTCATCGGGTTCGATGGTTATGACGTCCTCGACGATGAAGCGCTCTGCGCGCTTGACCTTTTTTACCATCTCGACCTGCTCCTCGATGCTCATGTTCCTGTGGATCACTCCGAGGCCGCCCTCCCTGGCCATCGCTACCGCCATCTCCCACTCGGTGACGGTGTCCATAGCCGCGCTGAGAATCGGGATGTTGAGTCTAATCCTCGGCGTTATCCAGGTCGAAACGTCAACGTCCTTCGGCTCGACCTCGGTTGCCTGCGGAACCAGAAGAACGTCGTCGAAGGTGTAGCCCTTAATTGCATTGACAAGTTTTTGTTCAAATTTCCCCATAATTCGCGAACCTCCCCATCCTTTTTAACTTGAACCTGTCAAGGGTTTTTAAGGGTTTTTACCTCGAGGATCGAACTCAACCACGGTTTCAATGTACAGCTTCGAACCGATGGCTTTACATTTGACAACTTTACAAACGTAAACTTTATAAACAAATGTGTACGTTTGGGCACGGTGGCATCTATGAAAAGACTCGCAATAGCCCTATCCTACGCGGCACCGATATTGCTCATCCTTGGGGTCCTCGCCCTGGCGATGTGACAAAGAACATAGGACTACAAAGAGGTTCATCCAAAATTTAGACCTTTTTTCCCTACATTTTGTCATCACATCAATACTTACACCGAAAAGCCAAAATACTTCCAGACAACCATCCATGTGGGTGATTTCACAATGAGGGGGGAGTACCAAACCCATCGCTAAGGAAAAGATTTTGAATGTGAGGAGCTTTAGTTTTGAGGAGATTTTAGGTGAAATACTGAAGGAAGGCCTTTTCTGGGCGGCCCTCGGAAGGCCGTCGGAAGTGATGCCGTTTCTGAGGGGCAAGCTTTTGAACAACGGATACAGTGAAAGCACCAAGAGGGAGCTCGCGGATCTACTCAGGGAGCTGGAGATATTCTACAACCGCGTCGCCTGCTGCGGTCGCGTTGAAGAAAGGCACATGAAGGCAGTGAAATCCTTCCAAAGGGATATCATCGCAGTAATTTCCTTTGAGAAGGCTTAGCTTTTTAACCCCTCTTCTTCCACTTGTCGTTTATTGCCTTCTCGCTTTCATTAACCATACGGCGAGGAGCAGGGTGAAGGTTATTCCGAATAGGATTAGCCAGTGGATCATTGCTTGATTCGATGGGAATTTAACGATTTCCACCCTCACTCCATTAAAGTAGGCGAGTTCTTTCCCATTAGAAAGCAAACAACCGTTACCGCAGTCGGCAAGGGTGGCATTGAATGGAAGTTTGAAGGTCCGTCCCGCATAGAAGAGAATCGTGCCGTTGATTGCAACGCTTCTCCCCTTCAGCTTCAACGGTGATTTAACAACGTGCCTTCCCTCGAAAAGCAGCTGGGGATAATTCCTCCTGCAGATGGCGGTAACCTTGGTCTCGTTACCCACTTCAACGACGCCTTTCGGAGAAACGATGAAATAACCTAAGGTCTTGGTCTTCTTGTAACCCCCAGAGGAATTTGACAGATACCTGAACCAGTACTTTTTCACGACCCACTTTCCATCGTAGCTCCCAAGGAGTTCAAGGGAAACGTTATCGTTGGATGGAATTGAATCCAGAGGAATTATCTTGTAATCGCCCCGGGTATTGATGATAGCTAAATAGAACCTCAACACAGACTCATTATTGACGGGCACCTCCATCCAGTTGCCCAGTATGGTTGCAAAATGGGTGCCGTTGAAGCAGGCCCCAGCCCAGTCTGCATAGAGGTTTCCAAACGTGATGTTCTTAATCCGGATTCCTGTGGAAGAGAGGGTTACAAGACGGAGGGTTGTCAGCTGCGTGTAAAAGTCCGTGTAGCCAACCATGTAGCCGTGCGGAACGACCTGGAGGTTATCCACGTAGCGTTTTGAATGAATGCGAACAGTAGACCAACCCCTGTCATCGCCAGGCAACTTAAAGATTGAGCCGTTCACTATTGCATACCAGTCGTAACCCGTCATCTGACAGGCATCCCACGGCTGGAACAAAAGATAGAACTCCCCGTTCCAGTAGATGTAGAGTTTATCACCACAATCGGTTACTCCGTTAAAATCACCCAAATGATGAAATTTGCCGTCATAAGTGTACAGTTGAACGTCCGGCGCAGAGTATATATCTGATAAGTTTTGATACATGAGAACTCTGTTTCCGGTTGAGTGTATGAAGGCTAGGTTTGGGAAAGTGGCGTTTAAGAGTTTGAGGCCCTTTCCAGGCTCGAAGAACCAGAGTTGAGTAGTGTTGTTGGGGTAATGAGTCAGAACCAGAAAACCGCCTCGATAGTGAATTATTCCAGTAATCCTTGGGGAGTAGGCGGAAGCGTAGGGAGAAAGCAGGAGAATTAAAAAGAAAAGTATGGAAATACGTTTCTTCATTACCTCACCATCCCGGGCAGTTAGTTCTCATGTAATCAACAGTACGCTCCTCCGTGTCAAAATAGTATGCTCTATCTGGCAGCACATAACCAAATGCTTCTCTCTGAGCATCTACGTACTTACAGGCATACTTTTCAGCATCATCATTGACCCTAACGGTACCATCGGCTTCCATCTCAATGGAGACATTTGAGGGCATGTACTGTCTTATTGTTTTTAGGATGTCAACAAAAAGAGAGTATGAATATGGTATCCCCCCACTAATAGTTTGGCCGTTTATGTTCATGAAATAATACCCTGGCTGGATAAAAACCTTGTTGAAGTAGTTCGCTATGTTTGGCACATCCGTTTCATAAGCTACTGCCTCTAAGACATCTTGCTCTGATGAAAAATACCTGTTATCATCCAGTAATAAACTCCTCAAGCTAGGTATCCAGATAAACTGGTAATTCTCCCCATACTCTCTTCTGTTCTCCATTATTCTGCCCCATATAGTCTCTATCGTGTATCTGCGCAGCTCTCCCACTTGAATATACCTAATGTTTTCCAATGACCAATAAAATCCCTTGAGTCTCGAAATACCCTGAGCGGCAGCACCATCAATCCAGCCAAGCCAATAATCCAGAGGACGCGCCTTTTTGCCTCCTTCAGGAGAAACGTAGAAATAAGGTATCTCAATAATATAATTCCTACCCTTTAACCACTGATTTTCTATCTTTTCAATCAACTCCCCGGCATCATTATACCCATCGTTATATCCCGGTCCTGAATATTTGGTAGTTTTTCCTTCAGTCCCCCCTGTCCCTCCATCGGTAACAATGATGTAATCAAACTTCTGGTCGTTCCAATCGCTTAGGACCTCGTACTCCGACCCGTTCCACTTATAATACCACAAGCCCCAAGTCGTCATATAAACCACCTACTAACTTATCACTGAAAACTTTGGATGGTAGTACATAAACTTTTCTGATCGAGGATACTTATTGATATAACATCCTTGAGTTAAATACAGGTTAGCTTTTTAACCCCCTTTCTCTACTCTTCTTGGGATGATGAGGGAAGTTTCGTCCGAGCGGTGAGGAAACTCGCATGGGCTGACCAACCCTCAACCTTTTAAGACGTTCTTCTTTCCTCCGCTTGGGAGCGAGAATGAAGCTTGAGAAGTTCATCAACCACCTCAAGGTTCTCGTAGAGTACGAAAGAAAGGCCGAGATAGAAGCCATGAGGGCAGAGATGAAAAGGCTAAGCGGCAGAGAGCGTGAGAAGGTAGGCAGAGCAATCCTTGGCCTGAACGGCAAAATAATCGGGGAAGAACTCGGCTACTTCCTGGTAAAATACGGTCGAGAACGGGAAATTAAGACGGAAATAGGCGTAGGGGATTTGGTGGTTATCAGCAAACGCGATCCCCTGAAGAGCGATCTAGTTGGAACCGTCGTAGAGAAGGGGAAGCGATTCATTACAGTCGCCCTTGAAACTGTCCCGGAATGGGCGCTTAAAGGAGTAAGGCTGGACCTCTACGCCAACGATATCACATTCAAGCGCTGGATTGAAAACCTTGAACACCTCCATGAGGGCGGAAAGAGGGCACTGGAGTTCTATCTCGGCCTAAGGGATCCGGAAGAAAGTGAGCCGGTCGAGTTTGATCCGATCGATAAAAGCCTGAACGCGAGTCAGAGGAGAGCAATCAGCCAGGCACTCGGGAGCCCCAACTTCTTCCTCATCCACGGGCCTTTTGGAACGGGCAAAACCAGAACGCTGGCCGAGCTGATAAGGCAGGAAGTGGAGCGCGGCCACAAGGTTCTTGCAACGGCAGAGAGCAACGTGGCTGTGGACAACCTCGTTGAGCGATTAGCAGAATCGGGCCTGAAAATCGTCCGGGTTGGACACCCAAGCCGCGTTTCCAAACACCTCCACGAGACAACTCTTGCATATCTCATGACCAAGCATGACCTATACGGCGAGCTGAGAGAACTCCGAGTCACGGCACAGAACCTCGCGGAAAAGCGTGACACCTTCACAAAGCCCCTGCCGAAGTACAGGCGCGGGTTGACCGACATTGAAATCCTTGCGTTGTCGAGGAGGAGGCGGGGCACGAGAGGGGTACCGGCAAAACTCATCAGGGAGATGGCCAACTGGATAAAGCTCAACAAGCTCGTCCAGAAGGCCTTCGACGACGCCAGAAAGCTGGAGGAGAGAATAGCCAGAGAGATAATTCAGGAGGCAGACGTTGTTCTCACCACCAACGCTTCGGCCGGGCTGGAGGTAATCGGCTACGCAGACTACGATGTGGCCATCATAGATGAGGCGACCCAGGCGACCATACCAAGCGTGCTAATACCTATAAACCGTGCCAAACGCTTCGTTTTAGCGGGCGACCACAGGCAGCTGCCGCCGACAATACTGAGTGAGAAGGCGCGGGAGCTCAGCAGGACACTTTTTGAGGGACTGATTGAGCGCTATCCTGAGGACAGCGCTATGCTGACCGTTCAGTACAGGATGAACGAGAGGCTGATGGAATTTCCGAACCGGGAGTTCTACGATGGGAAAATAAAGGCAGCACCCGGAGTTAAGTGCATCACTCTCACAGATCTCGGAATTAAGTGCCCCAATTTTGGGGAACCATGGGATGAAATCCTGAAAGCGGGCAATGTGCTCGTTTTTATAGACACATCCAAACACCCGGAGAAGTGGGAGAGGCAGAGGCGCGGGAGCGAAAGCAGGGAGAACCCACTTGAGGCGAGGATAGTGGCCGAGACCGTTGAGAAGCTCCTCGAGATGGGCGTCAAGCCAGAGTGGATTGGCGTGATAACGCCGTACGACGACCAGCGTGACTTAATCAGCTCACTCGTTCCCGAAGAGATAGAGGTCAAAACCGTGGATGGCTATCAGGGCAGGGAAAAGGAAGTCATAATCCTCTCCTTCGTGCGCTCAAACGAGAGGGGCGAGGTTGGCTTCCTGAAGGATTTGAGAAGATTAAACGTCTCGCTGACGAGGGCAAAGAGGAAGCTGATAGTGGTTGGGGATTCCGAAACTTTAAGCGTTCATTCAACTTACAAAAGGTTCATCGAGTTCGTGAAAGCTGAGGGTAGGTTCGTTGAGATTGGAAATGATTTTAAGACCAACGGGGGATGAGGGGCCATGTTCCTATTTACCAAGAACTTCGACGAGCAGAAGGCCAGGGCGATGGCAGGCCTTAGGAAGGCACTGGAAGAGGGCAAGGTGGATGAGGACATAATTCCGCTCTTGGAGAAGATAAACTCGCTCGAGAACTACTTCACAACATCCTCCTGCTCAGGAAGGATTTCGGTAATGGAGATGCCCGAATTTGGAGACAAGGTCAACGCCGCCTGGCTCGGCAAGTGGCACCGGGAAGTCGAGCTCGGGGAAGTCCTTGAAGCTATCAAAAAGCACTCCAGCGGTCAGCTCTGGTTTCTCGTAAGGAGCCCTATCCTGCACGTCGGCGCGAGGACGATGGAGGACGCGGTTAAACTACTAAACCTTGCCATCGGACTGGGCTTCAAGTACAGCAACATCAAGAGCGTGAGCCACAAGAAACTGCTCGTTGAGATTCGCTCGACGGAGAGAATGGACGTTCCGCTCGGCGCGGATGGCGAGCTCTGGGTGAGCGAGGATTACATCGAGAGAATCGTGGACATCGCGAACGAGCAGGTGAGAAGGTTTAAGGGGAAGCTGAAGAGGTTGGAGGAAGAGGTCGAGAAGTTATAAACGCCACTTGCCCTTAATGAGATTGCATCCACACGAGCGTCTTCAGCAGAGTGTACGCGATGAGTGGGACGATGGGAAGGGAGAGTAAAAGACTGAACAAAAGAACACAAGTAATCAATAATGACAACTTTTGAGCTTTTCCAGACAATTTTTGTGATTCGACTCATAAAAAATTAGTACGGCATCTATTACTATCATTTTCTATCCTCCCCAATATACCGTTCTCATAGACGGCCTCAATTTCCTCCATCTGTTCCACCACGAAACACTTTGGCGTTTGGTCTACAAAAACTCACCCCCTTAAGTCCCCTAAACCTGACCTGGAAAAGAAGGCCAGCAAAAACTCAAGAAGGCCGTTACGTAAAAACTCTCCCGATCACTGGTTCCTCCTCCCTGCGGAGATGTCCCAAAATAATAAAGCATCAAAGCTGAAGGGGCAGTTTTACGTAGTCCAAAACGCTTCCCCTGGCCTTCCTTATCTCGACATGCTCGACGAGATCCTTGAACTGGCCCCCCGCGAGGCCGTCCGCTATTATCGCGCTCCCCTGGGCGGCTTCCTTAGCCCTGCCCTCAAGACCCCTCTGCTTGACGACGGGAAGTCCAAAGCGCTCCTCGAAGAGGTCTTCCACGTCCTTTCTGAGCTCGTCTATGCGCATCAGCCTGCCGGAGAGAATTATCTCCTTAGCGTTGCCCACAACGGCCAGCTCGCTCGCAACGGCCTTTAAGAAGCCGTCCTTCATGGCCTCCCAAGCCTTTGCGAACGGTTCTTCGTCGAGCCTCTTGGCAAACTCCTCCGGCGGGAGTATCTCGTTGGCGGCTATTACCGTAGCTCCGCCCCAGAAGAGGTGCCACTTCTTGACCCCTCCCATAAGGTAGGCAACTTCGCCGTCGAGGGCGCCGCTGTTCACGTAGGCCGGACCGGGGAAAATGGTTCCGCCGATGCCATCAACGATTTTTCCGCCTTTAACCGCTCCGGCGTAGTTGTAGCCGAAACCTACCTCAAGGAGGACGAATGAAACTTCACTGTACTCGGTTCCGAACCTTTTCGCTTGGTCGTGGATACCGAGCACTGTTATCGCCATCTTGTCGGCCGTTCCCATGTCAACCTTGTTGTACTTTCTCCACTCCGGCACCGTCGGGAGGTGGATAACACCAGGGATGAACCAGACGTTCATGCCCTTCTCAGCCATCTCGCTTACCATCTTTTGTAACCCGATGAGGACAGGGATTTCCTTCATCTCCTCTTCTCTCACGAGCGTCATCTCGAAGCGGTCTCTGTCTGTCAGCTCGCTTATGTGCTTCAGCGGGACTCCGTAGCCTGAGGGCCCAATTATAAGATCGGCATTGAAGTCCTCAATGGCCTTGACAATCTTTTCAGGTGCCTCTGCGACCACTTCACTCGGGAAGGTAAGGTCAAGCTTTATCCTCCCGTCTTCAAGCCCTATAACGTCGAAGCTCTTCGTTCCGGGATCGACGCCTATGACCCTCATGGAAAACACCCTTAGGTTTATCTCCAGTTGAGAATGGAAGGTTCTTTAAAAAAGGCTTGCCATAGGGAAGCCCAGCCAAAAGTTGGAGAACAGAAAAGGTAGGAGAGCTAAAGCTCAAAGCCTTCAGTCAAGGTCGCTGCCGAAGTCGTCGCCGCCCTTGTCTCCCTTGTCCTTCTCAAGCTTGCTGGCGGCGATGACGTCGTCGATTCTGAGGATCATTATGGCAGCTTCGCTGGCGCTCTTGATGGCCTGCTTCGGAACCCTGGCCGGGGCGATGACGCCCTTCTCGAGCATGTCGGCTGGCTCGCCCTCGAAGACATCGACACCGATGGTCGGGCCCTTCTCCTTGTGGGCGGCGATGACCTTCACGAGGGTCTCGACCGGGTCGAGACCGGCGTTCTCGGCGAGGGTCCTCGGGATAACCTTGAGGGCCTCAGCGAAGGCCTCGATGGCGAGCTGCTCCTTGCCGCCGACCTCCTTGGCGTACTCGTCGAGCCTGATGGCGAGCTCGATCTCCGGAGCACCGCCGGCAGCGACGATCTTGCCGTCCTCGACGATGTCCTTGACGACCTTGACGGCGTCCTCGAGGGCCCTTTCGACCTCGTCAACGACGTGCTCGGTACCGCCCCTGATGAGGACGGTGACGGCCTTCGGGTTCTTGCAGCCCTCGACGAAGATCATGTTCTCGCCGGCGACCTTCCTCTGCTCGACGAGCTCGGCCTCACCGAGGTCTTCGCTGGTGAGGTCGCGGATGTTGGTGACTATCTTGGCACCGGTGGCCTTGGCGAGTTTCTCCATGTCGCTCTTCTTAACGCGCCTGACGGCGAGGATACCGTACTTGGCCAGGTAGTGCTGAGCAAGGTCATCAATACCCTTCTGGACGAAGACGACGTTGGCGCCGACCTCCTTGATCTTCTCGACCATCTCGCGGAGCATGCGCTCCTCCTGCTCGAGGAAGGCCTGGAGCTGCTCCGGGCTGGTGATCCTGATCTCGGCGTCGGTCTCGGTCTCCTTGACCTCGAGGGCCTCGTTGATGAGGGCAATCTTAGCGTTCTCAACCCTCTTCGGCATGCCTGGGTGGACGACCTCCTTGTCGATGACGACACCCCTGATGAGCTGGGTCTCCTTGACGCTGCCGCCCTCCTTCTTCTCGAACTTGATGTTGTCGAGGTCGACCTTGTACTTGTCGCCGACCTTTTCGGCGACCTGCTTGACGGCCTCGACAGCTATCTCGGCGAGGTACTCCCTCTCCTCCTCGGCGGCCTTACCGGTGATGGAGGTCACTGCAGCCTTCTTGAGGACCTCCTTGTCCTCGACGTCAACGTCCTTGGCGATCTCGTCGAGGATCTGCTGGGCCTTCTCGGCAGCTAAAGCATAACCCTTGATGACAATGCTCGGGTGGATGTTCTGGTCGATGAGCTCCTCGGCCTTCCTGAGGAGCTCGCCAGCGATGACGACGGCAGTGGTGGTACCATCACCGGCCTCCTTGTCCTGGGTCTTAGCAACCTCGACCATCATCTTAGCAGCAGGGTGCTGTATGTCCATCTCGTCGAGGATGGTGGCACCGTCGTTGGTGATGACGATGTCGCCGAGGCTGTCGACGAGCATCTTGTCCATACCCTTCGGACCGAGGGTGGTCCTGATGGTCTCGGCGACTATCCTAGCGGCCAGGATGTTGAGCCTCTGGGCATCCCTTCCAACATACCTCTGGGTTCCCTCAGGCAGAATAACAACTGGCTGTCCCGCGAGCTGGGCCATCTCCCCCCACCTCCGCCCGTTCTCTTTTTTATGGGTGGAGGACTTTTAGTTACAATTAGTGTATCCGTTTTATCGTTCCTTTGGACTATTTATAAAATTTTCGGTATGATTTAGTAGCGCCAATAGTAAAAAAAATTAAGTCATTATAATCCGAAAATTTATTGAAGATTCGGAGGTGAAGTGCTATGATAAAAAAGAAAATTTTTAGCATACTATTGGGGTTATTTGTAGTAGGACTTGTAGCAGCGGGCGCTTTTGCCTCCGAACCTTCACCCCAAAATGCTGGGACGGAAGAGCCGATAAAGAATACCGTACCTGTGTATTATCTCGGTCGCGATCTTTATGGAGTCTTTGAAAATATCCATCCCTTCCAGAACGGGATTCCCAAAGAAGCGCACATACTAATCGTTGATGGACCCTATGTTGCCGAACATCCTGAGACTAAGGAAAGCCTAAAAGACGAACTTCTTAGAGGGATTCCCATAATAGTAGTAAATGGACACACAGAAGTCATAAAGTCACTACTTCCTCACCAGTTCAAACCTGAGATTATTGGTGGCAAAACACCTGATGGCAGGCCCATAAAAGGAGAGACAGTCTGTGGTTACATAGTGTATCCCCTGAGTGAGGGCGTACTCGTGACAAAGGTGTTTATTTCACCAGATCCCGGGAGAAGAGCCGTAGAAGAAGCATACAGATGGGCAGTTCGCAACATGCCCTCCAACGCAGGAACTCTTGATGTGAGCATAGAGTCCACTGGGGACTGGACTCAGATATACCAGCTGGATTTCTCTACTGTTGATCTCTGGGAACCCTACGGTAGGTTAAACGTTAGACCATTATACTACAAACTCTCCAACGATGGTTCGTATACCTACGACTGGTACAGCGTTCACGTTAGGCAGCAGTCTGTTCCGGGAGAGTATCTCTGGGACTCCGGCTGGAAAACTGCTGATATGTACACGTGGATAGACGCTGACTATTATAACAGTGACTACTTCCTTTCAGACTATGCTCCCACCACAACCGTTGGCTCCACCACGGTTGGGGTTTCAATTGGCGTCTCCGCAGGTGAAGATGGTGCATCAATCTCCGCCTCGCTTTCTTGGAGCTATACTCTACCTGATGTCGTCGTATATGATCAAAGCGACTACTACCTAGAGCTGGCTAAATGGTGGCATAACGTTGACGAAGGTGCACCCGTGGGCTCTTCAACCTACCAGATAGAGCCAGGCGCAACGATTCGGGTCCCCCAAGGCTCTCCCATGGACTGGGTGGAACACTATGGGGCAAAGTATGGGAAAAAGACCCTGTTTTGGTGGGACTACACCACTGAAGGATACGTGGAGTTCCACATTTACAGTGGATGAAGTATTTCCCTTTTCTACTTTGTTTTTAGAGACGATTCTATTGAGATACTAAAAAACTGATGGCTTTTAGGCAGACTAAACTTTGTGTACCTTCGCCCCCGCAACCTGCTCCAGGATGGGGACATACGACAGGCCCGGGTTTATCCCCCTTCCTCTAGTGTCATAAACCGTGAGCTCGACCTCTCTCTTTTTCAGCACCCTGGCCAGCTCTGTTATTTCCTCCTTAATCCTCTTTCCAAAGAGCGGCACGTTCGCCTTTCCGTCGGTTATTAGAAAAGCCCTCACCTTGACCGACCTGTCCTTCATCCTCTCCCTGTTCGCCAAAAGCAGAAGATTGTAGAGGGCGGAGCTTAAAGGTGTCCTCCCTCCAGTCGGAACGCTCTCTATTTTCTCAAGCACTTCCCAGTAGTTCTTGGTGGGTGGGACGAATATCTCCGCCTGGTTACCTTTCGCAACGATCAGGGCCATCTTTGACTTTTTGATGTAGCCGTTCTCAACCAGCTTCTCCGCTATTCCCTTCGCGATGCTTATCCTCTTCTGCACTGCCATGCTTCCGCTCGAATCCAGGAGCAGAACCCAGAGCGTCGGTGCCTTTGCCTTCCTGACTCTAACGCGAAGGTCGTTTAAATCAAGCTTTATTGGAGGCTTTTTGCCATTCAACATGGCGCAAATAACCGAGTTGTAAAAATCAACATCCCTTATTTCACCTTTAGGGGGAACGTAAGAGACGGGAATGCCTTTCGGAAAGTTTACCACTGTGACGCTGACATCTCTTGAGGAGCGGTATCCTGTGAATTCGCTTCCATCAAAGTTTTTACTTTCTATCCTTGGGATTTTAGCTTCGCTTGAGCGAAAATTCTGCTCCAAATTCCCAATCCCCTGACTTCGAGACTCCTGGTTTCTCCTTTCACTTTTTTCTTCCTTCTTGTGCTCATGCTTATGGTCGCCTTTGTGGTCGTGATTGTGCTTGCTATCGTCCTTAGGCTTCGGGGGCCTCATCTGGGGTGGCTTTTGGAACGGCCTGTCCCTCAGGCGGTGCGGTAAAGCTAATTCCATAGCTTTTTCTAAGTCTTCCAGTGAGACCCTTCTCCTTCCGTTTAGTGCAGCTATAGCTTTGGCCGTCTTTATCGTTGCTATCTCGGCCCTGTTGGTTTTAATTCCCAGGTTAACGACAGTTTCAGCCAAAAGCTTCAGCAAATCGTCGCTTATCTCGACCTCCGGCAGAATCTCCCTCGCCTTAACGATCCTCTCCGTGAGCTTCTTCTCTTCGCTCTCATACTTTTTGTAGAAGCTTATGAGGTCTTCATGGAATTCTTCAACGCGCTTGACTATTTCTATCCTCTCCTCAGGGTTCATCGATGCTGAAACTTCAACGCATAAACCGAACCGGTCGAGGATCTGCGGTCTGAGCTCGCCTTCCTCAGGGTTCATGCTTCCAACCAGGATGAACCTCGCCGGATGCCTGAAAGAGATTCCTTCCCTCTCTATCGTGTTCCATCCCATTGCAGCAGCATCTAATAGTGAATCGGCTATGTAGTCGTCCAGGAGGTTCACTTCATCGATGTAAAGAACTCCTCTGTTTGCTTCCGCGAGTATTCCAGGCTGAAGAGCTTTTTTGCCCTCCTTCAAAAAGCGCTCAACGTCAACGGTTCCAACAAGCCTGTCTATTGTAACGCTAAGGGGCAGGTCCACAACGCGCATCTTCCTCTTTGCTATGGGCAACTCTTCCCCATTTTCGTATCTCTCATAGCAGCTGTCGCACATCTCCAGCGGGTTCTTAGGATTGCAGTTGAAGGGACAGTCCGCCACGACTTCAATCTCGGGCAAAACGTTGGCCAGAGCCCTGACCAGGGTCGATTTTCCCGTACCCTTATCACCCTTAAGCAGGACACCACCGATCAGTGGATTAACGGCCACGGCCAGCAGTGCCAGCTTGGCCTTTTCCTGCCCGACTATTGCAGAGAACGGGAAGACTAATCGTTTTTCACGAGGCTCCATATTTTATCCACCTCCTCAATCTTTTCATTCCAGTGTTCATCATCTTGGGCAGTGTAGATTTCAATCGTTCCACCTTGAACATCTCCTTCACCAAGGCTTTCTTCCAGAATTCCTTCGATTTCCGAATAAACTTCCATGAGCCTTTCAATGAGCTCCTCACTCGTCTCCCACAGGCCGCGCTCATAGGCCTCAATCAGCCTTCTCGCGATCTCCTCGATGGCGTAGGGGTTGTGCTCCTCGAACCATCTCCTCATCTCTTCGTCCAGAACGTATTTCTCTGCTATCTCGTCAAAAACCCAGTCCTCAACGAGCTTCGTCGTTGCCTCCCAGCCGTATAGGTGGTTGATCTTCTTGGAGAACTCGCTCGCCCCCCGGTAACCGTGCTTCTTCATCTCTTCAATCCAGCGCTCGTTGAGGAGCTTTGCCCTGACGACCCTCTCAAGCTCAACTTTCACCTCAACGATTTTGGTATCGCTTATGTCCCTCGTGTCCGTCTGAACCACTTCAGCGTTCTTGCCGGTTAGGGCATCAACGGCTGCCTTGAATCCTCCATGATGAGCAAAATAGCAGCAGCAGTTAGTCGGGTCGTGCTCGTCGCTTATGTGGTTTCTGTTAACCACGTCCACCTCTTTCAGGTTCAAGACCAGCGAGTCATATGCTTCAACGCCAAAGGTATCCTTTCCATAGGCGTAGCCGCTCCACTGAATCCACACCTTGGCCAAGTCCTCGTCACTCCTCCAGCCCGATGATTCAACCGCTAAATTCACTCCAGCCCCGTAGGCACCTGGCGGGGCCGAGAAAACCCTAAACCTTGCGAACCTCTGCGCTTCCTCAAAGCTCTTTCCGAGCTCAATTAGCTTTTTGATGTGCTCAACGTAGTGCTTTCTAATGTAGTTCATCTCCAAGGGCTCATCCAGCGTAACGACCTTCTCTATGGCCTCGTCAATCAGGTAGATGTAGTTCGGCAGCGTGTCCCTCACTATTCCGCTTATCCTCACCAGGACGTCAATCCTCGGCCTTCCGAGCTCCTCCAGAGGTATGACTTCAAGACCGGCAACCACGTCCCCCTTCCAAACCGGCCGGACTCCGATCAGATACAGAATCTGGGCTATCTGCTCTCCATCAGCCTTATAGCCGTCTATGCTCCAGAGAACCTGTCCGACGCTCTCCGGGTATTTTCCGTGCTTTTTCATGTATTCCTCAAGGAGCTTCTCCGCGGTTTCAACCCCTATCCACCACGCCGCTTTAGTCGGCAGAGTCCTTGGATCAACTGCGTAGAAGTTCCTTCCCGTCGGCAGAATCTCGAACTTCCCCCTCGTTATCGCTCCCGAGGGGCCGGGTTCAACGTATTCTCCCTTCAATCCCTTCAAGAATCCTTCGTGCTCCTTTTTACACCCGATTATTTTCTCTGCAACTTCAAGGGCTTTTCTAAACGTTTCTTCAAGCTTCTCTTTCTCCTTAACTTTAAATCCAAACTTCTCAATTTCTTCCCCAATAACTTCAAAGCTCTCCCCCTTAAGCAAACGCTCCAGGCTCTTGACTGCTATCCCCTGGAAAATCTCCAGAAGCTCCCTGTTCGTGAACCCGTTTATGGTTCCCAATGGGTTCTTTTTTAGTTCATCGTAGTCCAGGCCCACTGCCTCGGCTATGACTCTCCTAATCGAAGGAGAAGCGTAGGAATCATAGGCCATTGCAGTGGCAACGTATTCCGCCAATCTTCCGGGTTCGTTTGGTGGGTATCCAAAGACGTGAAGGCCGAGGTTTATCTGGGAGCCCCTCATCAGCTCGACGTAGCGGTGTATTTCCTCTATCGTCCGCTCTTCATTTTCAGGGTTCGCTATTCTCAGCCTGTTTTCCTTGGCCTTCTCAAGGATCTGCTCGTAAATTTTCTTTCTCCTTGCCTCATCTCCCAGGTTCTTAGCCTTTGCATACTGGGTCAGGAGGGAATCCAAATCGTCCAGAACCTCCGCCATCCCCATCGGGGGATAAATGTGGTCTACAAGCGCTGCGTAGCTTCTCCTCTTGGCAATGACTCCCTCCATTGGATTGGAGACAGCATAAACGTATAAATGGGGAACGTCGTCCAAAGAAGCTTCAGGAACGCATGAAGGGGATAGTCCAACGCCTTTTCCGGGCCGGAATTCAAGGTAGCCGTGGGTTCCGAAGTGGACCATCACATCAGCCTTGAATTTCCTGGTTATCCACCTGTAAACGGCCCACCACTGGTGAGGTGGGGTTATCGTTGGGTCATGCAGAATTCTGCACACCTTTCCGTCGCACCTGGCCCCGGCACAGCCGAACTTGGGCTGGGGCGTAATGAGGACGTTTCCGAACCTTATCCCCGGGACGACGAACTTCCCGTCGTGGGCCATCCCGACCAGCGCTTTGTCCACTTTTCCAGCCAGGACATCCTCAGGTCTTCCCCAGTCCCCGACGATTCTTTCCCTCAGGTCATCCGGCAGCTCGTTGAACCACTCAAGGTACTCCTCCAGGCCCACGAAGTCAATCGCCCCACCGCTTTTGACGATCTCCTCAACGCTCGTCCACCTGAACTCGCTTATCGCCTTCCTCTCCAGGATCAGCTTTATCAGCTCTTCACCGTTCTCCGGCAGGTCTTCGCCAACGTAGTAGCCTTCCTCCTTAAGCTCGTGCAGAAGTCTGACGATGCTTTCGGGAACATCCAGGCCGAGGCCCACAGCAACGTTCGCCTCAAGACCTTTGCACGGCGGGTTTATCAAAACGATTGCTATCCTAACTTCATCCTTGGGCTTCTTCCTGAGCTTGACCCACTTCTTCACCCTTCTGGCCAGGTACCTCATGTGCTCTTCATAGGGCTCGCCCTTCTTGTAGCCCTCAATGTTTCTGGTTCCGGCTATGAAAATCGGCTCAATTGCACCCGCAACTTCCGGAATTATTACCCCATAGACCTGAGTCATGTAGTCAACGCCCTTCTCGCTTTTCTTCCAATCCTCGAGGGACTGATAGTAGGACCTTATCGGGGCGAAGACCGGGACGTTGAGCCTCTCCAGGTTCTTCAGCTCGACCGTGCCGAAGGAGATTAAGCTAACCAAAGCTTCTACAACTGGCTTTCCGTCCTTCATGAAGAACTCCTCAACAGCCTCGCTCTTCTCCCTTCCAAGCCCCGTCCTTGAGTCTTTTCCGTAGGTGAAGACCGGGATTATCCCAAAGCCTTCCTCTTCAAGGGCCCGGATAAGCTCTCCAATTGGTTTGAACTCCTTGTAGAGCCAAGCGCTCCTCCAGAAGAGAGCTCCAATGAGGGGCCTCTTCTTGTAAACCTCCAAGTATTCGTCCAAGCTTTCAAAAAGGCCCAGCACGGGGTGGTAAATGCCGTGCATTGGCACCTCCCGGGGATCTTCGTAGTCGACCTCCGCTCCAGTGAGGCTCGCAAGGAACCTGACCAGGTTTCTCAGGTTCTTTTCGCCTCCGAGGACGTAGTAAGTTTTGGCCTTTATCAGAACCTCCTCCGGGACGTTTGCCAGGCCCTCCCGGCCGGCGCAGGCAATGACTTTAGCTCTGCTTTCTTTAATCCTCTCCTCAACTATTTCGGGAAGCTCGTGGGCGTAGATGAAGATTACATCCGACTTTTCTACTTTATCCAGCTCTCTCTCACAGTTCTGATCCGTGAGCACGAGCCCATCTATTCCCTCCTCCTCAAGTATCTCTTCCAGCAGGGGCAGGGCCCTCGCGCCGTACCCCATGATGAAGCATATCATTGAATCACCTCCGTTCTGGGAAGTATGAGTCTGAAGCCGTCGAACTCAAGGACGCACACGGGGACGCCGTAGACATCGCGGAGCATCTCCTCGCGCAGGACTTCATGCGGTCTCCCGGCGGCCCTGATCTTGCCCGCCTTGACGAGGGCTATCCTGTCGGAGTAGAGGGAGGCCAAGTTGGGGTCGTGGAGCGTCATGATGGCCGAGATGCCCTCCTCCCGCGCGAGCCTCTTGACTATCCCGAGGACTTTGACCTGGTTCTTGAAGTCAAGGTGAGCCGTTGGTTCGTCGAGGAGCAGAACCCTCGGCTCCTGGACGAGGGCCCTCGCTATCAGAACCAGCTGCATCTGACCGCCGCTCAGCTGGGTGTAAGGCTTATCCTTAAAGCGCTCGAGCCCGAGGAGCCCGAGCTTTTCGAGGGCCTTCTCGTAGTGCTCTTTTCCCGGGCTCTCGAAGGGGCCGAGCTGGGAAGCCAAACCCGTGACGACCACGTCCAGAACCGTGTATGGGAAGGGCGGCGTGTGGGACTGTGGGACGTAGCCGGCCAGCTTGGCCCTCTCCCTGATGGGCAGCCCGTGGAAGTCCCGGCCGTCAATGAAGACGCACCTCTCCTTTGGCTTCAGCAGCCCGTAGATGGCCTTCAGTATGGTGGTCTTCCCGCTCCCGTTGGGGCCAAGGAGCGTCACGACTTCCCCTTCCTTCACCTCGAGGGTGACCCCCTCGATGCTGAAATCACCGTAGCTGAACGACAGGCCTCTGACCTCAAGCATCCCATCCACCGCCCGTCTTTCTGAGCAGGTAAGCGAAGAAGGGAATTCCAAGGAGGGTCGTTATTATACCAATCGGGATCTCGTAGGTCGCCACAGACCTCGCGAGCGTATCTGCTAGGGCCATGAACGAAGCCCCGAGGGTTATCGTCAGGGGTATCAGGGTCTTGTGGTCCGGGCCGAAGGCCATCCTGACTATGTGCGGTATCATCAGCCCGACCCACCCGATTATACCGCAGAAGGCTATTGAGACGGCCGTTATCATGGAGACGATGACTATGAAGACGAACTTCAGCTTCTCGGTCTCGACACCCACGATTTTAGCCTCCTCACCGAAGGAGAGCACATTCAGCTGCCAGCGCATTGAGTATATCAGGAAACAGCCGGCGAGGATCACCGGGAAGGCCACCTTGACCGAGCCCCAGTCAGAGTTGGCGAAGCTCCCCATAAGCCAGTAGACGATGCTCGCCAGCTTATCGTGCTCCATAAGGAACTTGAGAAGGGACGTTAAAGCTGAAAAGAAGGCGTTGACTATGATTCCAGCGAGTACGAGCGAGACTGGGGTTATCCTTCCGCCGACCCTCGCCAGCGAGGTCGTTATGAAGACCGCGAGGAGCGCGAAGGCGAACGCTGAAGGAGTCACCCCCACGCCAACGGAGAGGCCTATGGCCAAGGCGGCACCGAATGCCGCCCCAGAAGAGATACCGAGGATGTAGCTGTTGACGAGGGGGTTCCTGAATATGGCCTGCAGGACAGCGCCCGAGATGGCAAGGGCCGAGCCGACGAGCATGGCCATCAGGACGCGGGGAAGGCGTATCTCAAAGAGTATGGTCTGGTAAACGCTCGGGTAGGGAATTGTGACGGAGAAGGATATCTTCCCGAGGGTTAAAGTTTTCAAAACTTCGGAGATGATCTGAGCCCCTTTAAGGAGCACCATACTCACGACGGCGGAGGGAGGAATTGGATAGGTCCCTATACACAGGCTTACGATGAGGGCAAGAACTGGGGAGAGCAAAAAGGAAAGGTGGAGGGCCTTCCTCATGCTCACCCACCCTGGTAGAACGGGCTGTAGAACTTCTCAATCAGCTCGTCCCTGACCGACTCCCAGCTCTGGTAGCGGTCGGGGTAGATTATGTTGGCCATCTGGTAGAGGCCGACTATTATCCTCGGGCCCCAGTCGAGGTAGCCCTTTGAACCTGCGAGAATGCCGTAGACGTGTCCTTCCCTCACGGCCTTGATTTCCTGCCACCTTGAGTCATTTTTAATGCCGTTCATGGCGTCCTCAAGCCTGTCCTGGCTGAATGACGTCAGGATTAAAACGTCCGTGTCGTTGCCCCAGTAGGCGATTATCTTCTCGAGGTCGAGCTTGGGCCACTGGGTGTCGAAGGTCATGTCGAAAGCTAAGTTGTGGGCACCGATGAGCTCCACCATACTCGCCCACGCGCTTCCGGTGGCGTAGACAGTGACCGGGCCGGCGATGTCCTTGGGGGCGCTTATGAGGAGGGCGTTCTTCCTCTCGCTCTCCGGAATCTGGGCGGCGGTTTCCTTCACGGCGCTGAGCTTCTCCTCCATCCATCTGGCCAGCTCACCGGCCTTCTTTTCCTCACCAAACACCTTTCCAAGGAGCTTAACGACCTCCACATTGTCCTCGATGGTCCTGGCAGTGAGCGCTATGACGGGTATGCCGAGCTCTTCCGCCTTCTGTATCGTCTCGGCGTCGGCGTACTTGCCGCCGTACCAGTCGATTATTATGAGGTCTGGATTCAAACCGACGACGGTCTCCCAGTTGAGGCCCTTGAAGTTGCTGCCAACGACGGTCTTGTTCTTCACATCATCCGGGAGGTAGGGGTCGTAGGGGACGTACTTGCCTATGCCGACTATCCTGTCCTGGACGCCGAGGACGCATAGTATCTCCGCCCAGTAGCCGGAGAGCACTATCACCCTCTCGGGCGGCTTCTCTATGGTGACTGTCCTTCCCGCGAAGTCCGTGACGGTTATCGGGTACTTGGGAGCGGCAGTGGTGGTTGTTGGGGACGAAGCCGTCTCCGTTGGGCCGGGAGAGGGCGCGGTTATGGTCGTTGTAGTAGTTTCGCCGCCTATACAGCCGCTCTCCACGACGGCGAGGAGCAAGACGCCGACCAGAAACAGGGTGAATGTCTTTCCGCGGGATTTCATTGTGCTCACCGCCATTGTGCTACTAATTTCTAATTTAGTAATACAAAACCGGAAGGATATTGCTGATTTTTAACACTTTTTAAAACAGCAGGTTTATAACTTATGGTTTCGATAACACCAAAACGAAAAGAATTAAGCCCACCTGTTTACGTGAAATTCAATACCAAGCTCATCAAGCCTCTCTCCAAGATTTCTGACTTCATCTTCCGGCCAGCAGTGGGCAGAGCACCATGCTTCGTCGCGAGGATTCGTCAGCGGTTTTCCAACAAGAGGATTAAGGACGACGTAAAACTCCGTATCGAGGTGTCCGAGCCCCTCTTCGATCCATGGCCATACGTCAAAGCCCTTGGGAACGGGAATGCGAAGTTCAAGGGGAAGACCGTAGTTAGATACCAGCTCAAGTCCCCGCAGGAACAGCCTCCAGAGCCGTTCGCTGGCTTCCTCAGGAAGGCCATAGAGAGCAGCCGGGGGTGCCTTCAGGTCGGTCGCGATGTGATCAACGAGCCCGGCATTAAGGAGTTTTTCAAGCGGCCCAACGAGGGTGAGGTTCGTGTTGAGGCTGACGGGAACGTCAAGAGCCTTCACACTGGCTAACAGCGATGAAAGCTCGGTCCACTGCATCAGCGGCTCGCCACCGGTGACGTGGAAGTAATCGATGAGGAAGGAGTTCACCTCAAGCTCCTCAAGCATTGCCCCCCGTTCCAGCTCGAAGCAGCCTTTTCCCTCAGCTATCCGCCAGTTATGACAGAAGGGACATTTCAAGTTACAACCGCACAGCCAGAGCGTAAAGGTGACCTTTCCGTGCACATCCACCATGCTGACGGCTTTCCAGCCACCTGTGAGCATCGAATCACCCCCCAAGAGAAAAGAAGATGTCAGGAGGTGTAGTGCCTCCTCGTCCAGAACTCCTTCTTTCTGAAGGGGTTCCAGTTTTTGAGCGGGCGGTAGTAGCCGATAATCCTGCTCCATATCTCGACGTTCTCGCTTCCGCAGCGCTGGCAGTGGGTGTGCAGGCCCGTAGTTGAGTGGTTACAGTCGTTGCAGACTGTCACTGCAGGTGTGTAGCTCCAGTAGACGAGGTCTGTCTTCATGAGCCTCTTGGTAAGCTTCGCTAAAGCCTCCGGGTCCGGCTCTTCTCCTAAGAAGATGTGCATCATCACTCCACCGGTGAAGCTCCTCTGAACCTTTTCCTCTATGCGTATCCTGTCGCCCAGCTCAAGCGAGCCGTAGTAGGGCGCTATGCTGGTGGAGTAAATTGGATTGTCAACGTCGCTCAGGTAGTCCTTTAGCCAGGGGAACTCGCGGAGATCCCTTATGGCAAGCTTTGCCGCAGCGCTCTCTCCCGGAACTTCCTCAACGTTCCACGGCGTCCAACTTTCTTTCATCCACTCCCTCGCCCTGGCCGTGGCGAACTCGACCATCTCCTTCATCAGCTCCGCAGCTTTGAGCCAGTCCTTCCTCGTTCCTTCAGTCCAGAGTCCAGGTTCATTGAGGTAAATTGCAGCCGCCTCTGGCAAACCAAGAATTCCTATTGTATTGAAGTGGCTCGACGGGAACTCCTCGAGGTAGAGGTGGATCATCTGATACATCTGGCGGTAGTTCGTTATCAGTCTCACGTAGCGCTCACGGAACCAGTCGGTGGTGTCCCTGACGACTTGGAGAACGCGCTCGTACTCTTCCCAGAACTTATCGTCATCGCCATTGGCTTTGAGTGCAAGTCTCGGAAGGTTGACCGTCGTGACGTTCACAGAGCCAGTGACGTCGGGCATCGCCCAGAGGCCGCCGAAGCGCTGGCGTTCAAGCTTCTCTATGGCCTCTTCCTCGACGCTCTTCTCGGAGACGCCGAAGGCGAAGGCCATCTCGGTTTTGTCAATGGCTATGCGGCAACACATCGCGTAGCTCGCATCGGGGTCAACGACGTTCGTGTTGAGCCAGTAGAAGCTTCCGCGCTTTGCAGCAGTTGTAAAGACGGCCTCGAAGACCTCTGGATCGTCCCAGAGCATTTTGGCGGTGACCATCAGGGTGGGGATAGGGAACGTGAAGGGCTGACCTATCGCGTCACCCTCTCTGAGCACTTCAGTCAGGGCTATGAAGAACTCCTTGGCTTCTCTCTCGTACTCTCCGAGAGGCTCGAGCTTTTTGCCATCGTAAACCGCGTGGTCGCCTTCGAGCATCTCCTTCGGGGCGTCCAGGGTCACGGTGAAGTTGGTGAAAGGTGTGTTTCCTGTTATAAACACAGAACCTTTCCTCATTGCTATAACGGTCTCGTTCTCTGTGTTCACTGACCAGATAATCCCGGAATACTCAACCTCTTTTATTTCCTGAATATATTCGTGCCCTGTCGCTGTTAAGGTAACTATGTATTGGGCTTTCTTGGAGGGAGGATTTGGCGTTCTTACTGAAACCGAAACGTTGTATCCTGCAAGAACGGCAACTGCCACTATGGCATCTTTCATTTCCTCGTCTGTCGTTGTTATTCTAACTCTGTTCTCCCCCTTTTCAGTGTATCCATCCCCCTTCACATATGTCTCGATGAAAACCTTAGCTTGCTCTCTGTTTAGTTGATAAAGCCACAGCGGAGGCTTCTTTCCCTTTATCCTAAGTTTCTCCACAACTATCTTAGAGGATTCGGCGTTCAAGCGGATTGCCTTTGCATTTCCCCAGCCAGGGTCATCCCTTATTGTGTACCCAAGTCCCAGTTTTGATAAGAGCTCCAGTATTTCTCTGTATTCCTCAGGATGTGATTCTGGAGACTGCACTATGGTTACTCGGGAGGTTCCTTTGGACCTTTTTTCAATTGAGCCTTCGGAAAGTATCCATGCAAGAAGTTTTATCCATTCTTCATTCATCTCGATCCCATCGTTTTCCAATTTAGTAATGGCAGGTGTGGGGACGGGTATCGGCGATTTGAACTTCAAGACTTCTTCAATCGGAGTGAGAGTATACCTGTCCGAGTTGAAGACCTTTCTTACCACCCTATGCCTCGGAGAAATCAGCTGATCCTGTGTCCTGTTTCTTAAGTTGTACATCTTACCGGAATAGTGGGATACATGGACATGCCTGACAACCCTTGGCTCTATACTCTTGGTTTCAACGTTGAATGTATATATGACGTCTCCAACGTTTACTTCATCATATCTCCTCCACCCATAGGGGGTTAGTATAACCGTGTCCTCGGACAGGCACTGCATCCCCACCCTGCTCGGATAGTTTAGGTTGTAGACCAGTCTCTGAATGTTCTGCCGTATCTTCCTCCTGTCGAGGCCCTCTTTCCTTATGAACGGCCCCGCGTACCACTCGACGCTTGAGAGGGCCTGAGCGCCGCTGAAGTAGTGCTGCATGGTTATGAGGTAGTTGGCTATGTGGTCGACGTAGGTGTCGAAGTGTTTGGCCGGCCTCGATATTATCGTTGGCGTCTTTAGACCCTTCTCAAGGAGCCTCGCCGTGCTGTGGCCCGTGCAGTAGGGAATGTAGAGACTGTAGGGAAGCTTATGGATGTAGATATCGCCGCTGAAGTGAGCCTCCCTGCCCTCCGTTGGGATGAGCGAGAGGTGCTCTTTGAGCGCTTCTTCCATCACGTAGGCAAAGAAGCCGGTTGGCCCGGGATAGCGGTTTGCATTTTCGAGAACGTCGAGACTCCCCCACCTTGTGTACTCCTGGATAATGTCCTCCCTCACAGTTTCCATTTTCAACCACCTGGATAATTTATCCAACAGTTAGAAAGAGCACCCCAGGGATATAACACTTTCCCCGCAGGTGTTGAAGATGAGACAACTAATCCCCCAGAACATGGTCTAGCCACCTACATGGATAAAACGTCTATAATCAAAAAGACAGCTATGGTGGGACGTGAATTTCAATTCATACCACAACACCGGCAGGTGATTGGCATAACTGCAAAAATTAACTGACTACCCTGTCTAAATATCATCAGTGTATATAAAGCATACCTTTTTAACCCGTTCAGAGAAGCGGAACTGGTGATGAAAAAAATGAGCGATATCAAGGCCGAGTGGGAGAAGGCTCTGGAAGAGAAGGACTGCGAGAAGCTGCTCGAGCTGTTTGACGATTACATCGAGAACATCGAAGATGAGGAGACGCTGAGGGAGGAGCTGAAGAGGCTTGAGGAAGTCGTCATCGAGTGCGAGGGCCCCTACGATTTAGCACATGAGATAGCCCACGTTTACGCTCACCTCGACGACGCCGAGAGCGGCATTGAGCTCTACAAGAGGATAGCCGAAAGGAAGAAGGAAGATCCAGAGGAGTACGCGACGGCGCTCTACTACCTGGCCGATGCTTACGAGCACTTCGGCATGCCAGAGAAGGCGATAGAGACCTATGAGGAGCTGCTCAAGCTTGAGGAGGAAGTCCTCAAGAACGAGAGGGAGATAGCGCTGACGCTGGCCAACATTGCGGTGAACCTCGACGAGATCGGCGAGACCGAGAAAGCCATAGAGCTCATGGAGCGCGCGAGGGACATATTCGAGAGGCTCAGCGACGAGAAGAACTACCTCATAAGCCTCCTCGACCTGGCGCACTTCAGATACGAACTCGGAGACTATAACACGGCCGAGGCGCTGATAAACGAGGTTCTCAAGAACCCGAGGGACAACGAGATAGAGATAAACGCCAAGCTGGTGGAGGCCGAGATCTGGGCTGGCAGAGAGGACTACGGAAAGGCCTTCAGGGCTCTCCGCGACGCGCTCCTGAAGGCCGTCGATACGAACGAAGAGATTTTCGGCCTCGTCTTCGACACGCTCGTTGACTTCATCGAGGGACTGTTCAACGAGGAGGCCTACGAGGACATCCACGAGAACATCGGGCTCTTTGTTGAAGTCTTCGAGGACGACACGGCGGAGTTCTTCAGAGCTATAGGCGAGCTCGCCCGCTGGAGGGGAGGAGACGAGGAAGCGAAGAAAAGGTTCGACGAGCTTTACGCCAAGGTTCAGAACGAGGATCTGAAAGCAATCCTCGACGAGTGGAAGAAGCCAAAGCTGAGCCTGAGTTTGGGGCTTTAGGCTTCCATTTTTCTATTCAACGCCTTCGTATAGCGCTCTATTTCCAAGAGACTTTTTCTGATAACATTCTCCCCCAGCGTTCCATATTTCGATCCCGACGATGTTTCCTTCCTCATCGTACTCGAACCACACGTCTTCGTCAACTTCGTCGGTGTCTGCCACCGGGCCCTCTCTGATCAGAATATAGAGGATATCAGCCCTTGGGTCATACCTAACCTTCATACCTCAACCCACCTTAATCGGAGCAGCAAACTAAAAACATCGTGTTAAATCACGAGAGAATAGAAGAAAGTCGAGGATTCAGATCCTCGAAACGGTCTCAACTTCGGCGCTCTCGACGTTCTCGACCTGCCTGAAGAGGTCGGCAACCTCGTCGTAGGAGTAGCCCTCCTCGTCCCTACCGAGGACGTAGAACTTGAGGGCAACGAGACCAAAAGCTATAGGCTCGCGCTCGACCTTGGCGAGGCCGAACTTCTCCGGGATGACGGCCTTGAGCTTCTCCTCGAGCTCGTCGAGGTTGACATCCGGGTCGGTCGGCATGACCTTTATAACGCCAACAAGGTTGTAGTCAGCCATTCCTTTCACCTCCTAAACTTCACGGCCCCTCCCAGCCGCACTTGGGGCACTTGTAGGGAACTGAGAGGACCCTGCAGCTTTCACAGCGCCAGATGATCTCCTCGCCACAGTTCGGGCAGACGAAGTGAGTGGCGTGCTCCCTTGGGGTTATCTCCTTTCCGCATGATGTGCATACGGGTATCTCGAACTTGGCTTCCACTGCGAACACCTCCAAGAAAGGTGGTTTTTAATCACTGGTGGGCATTGAGGGAGTTGGCTTATAAACCTTTCTCTGGGAAAAGGCGCGAACTACAATGAAAGCACCCGACCCAGTTCTTCAATTCTGAGCTTCAGGCTTTCTATCATCTCTTCCCAGTTTGGACGTAAGCTTTTGGGGATAAAGTGGTTGGTGGAGTTGCCGATGTATCGGGCATTTTTCTTTGCGTAATCGAGCTTCTCAATCAAACCTCTCCAAAACTCATCCTCGATGTGATAGAATTCAAGAGTGAGCTTCAAAGCATTTTCCAACCTTTTCTCATCAAACTCCATGTTGAGGGCATGGAAGGAGTCGTAGATGTCCTTGCCTTCAGTGCGGTTGTAGAGGGCAGCGAGTTTCTTAGCGAGCAGGTCCTCAAAGGAATAGACCCTGAACATGGTCGGATACTCACTGACGAAGGGAGACTTAACCAGCTCAATTCCGGCCTCAACGTAGGGCGGCCTGCTGAGGTAGAACTCAACTTTGACCCTATCCCTATTCCCTAGAGGATTCCTGTAATAGCAATCGAACCGAAAAGTCCTGTGCAGAATCCTCGGCCCCTTAATGTCAAATCCTTCGACGAGCTTCATGCCCTTTTTTATCTCCTCAGCTGCCCTGCCAACGTCGCCGTCAAAATAGTCAATGTCTATGTCCTCGGAAAACCTTGCCGCTCCAATCTTTGCGAGGTAAACCCTGTTGAGGGCAGTGCCGCCCTTGAGTATCGCCCTCTCGCCGAAGATTTCCCATAGCTGACTCAGCAGGAAGGAAATCCTCTCCTCCTTGGCAATGTAGTTCAAGCCCAGCCCAGTCTTCGCTGCCAGATACCGGAGCATTTCCTCATCCATACGCCCACCCCAGTATCTTCTCCTTTCCAAGGTTGTCTATCACTTTCCACTCTTTTATGCTCCTCCCGCGGGAGGGAAAAGTTGGAACGAGCTTCGTCCAGCTTCTAACCTTGCCCCTTAGATAGTTAAGAACTTCCTCGGGGATGTCGACCCCCAACTCGTTTTTGAGGAGCTCCAGAACATAGCCAGTCCTTTGGCAGAGGGAGTCGCTGGCAAAGCGTTCGAAGTAGCCCAAGAATTCGTCCCAGTCAAGCTTTCCGGCCTCATAAAGGGCCTTGGTTATCTCAGAGTAGCCCCCGCAGTATCTCGGCTTGTAGAAGCAGTCAAAGAACGTCTTCGCGAGGGTGGAGGTGTAGACGCCATCCTTAAGCGTCATTCCAGTGGCCTTTTCTCCCAGGGCAACGGCCCTGATCGTGTACTCCCCAACGGTTCTCTCACCGGATTTTCTCGGTGTGGCCACGAATATCGTGAACGGCTCGTAGTCGAGTAGGTCATAAAGCCTCAGGGCGGAAGAGAAAGCTATGTATCCCGGGAACAGGGCGAGGGCTATCCGATAGGGGTTTTTTATTGAGGGGTTTCCTGGCTGTTCGTTGACGAGGTAGAGGCCTTTCTTCAGCCTTGTGAGGTATCCTTTTTTTGAGAGGCTCCAAAGGACCTTTTTAACCATCTCCCTGCTGAGACCTGGAAAGAGTTCTCTAATCTCGTCAGCACTCACTATATCAGTCCCTCGTATCGCCCTAATTATGTCCTGTTCAGTTTTTGTAAGGTAGTAATTTTTCTGCATATAGTGACCACTGTGGTAACTTTCTTAATAAAATTTTCGGAACGAGGTTAAAGGGGTGTAACATATGGCATTCTATAACCACTCACTTGATACGGTGAGATGCGGGGTTCCACCCCGCACCCCGGTTTTATTTGAATTACCGGGGGGCTAACGCCCCCACGCCCCGGAGGTTTACCTTATCTCCCCCTGTTCTTTAGGGAGGACATCCCCAGTGGTGCATGTTCTCGGAGAAATGAGAGGCCCCCCATTATGGGGGACGTCCAAAGATGTGCATAGGAGTTGCGGGAGTTAACCAAACCTTAACAACACCGGCCTCCCCTCATACAGGTTGTATAAAGGGAACTACGAAAAAGATCAAAGCATCAGGAGAAACATTTCACGGGGGACAAACCACACGCCATTTCTGTTTCCAAGCTTCCGTTATGGACGACCACGCCACAGTCTAGTCTGTCCGAACGGAATAAAAACCTCGTGGTTTAGTCTGTTTGAGCAGACTAGAGTTGAACACTTAGCAAGAATCGACCAGAGAGGATCCCCGCAAATGAACCCCCTTCACTAGGGACGGTGAGACACAGATGGAAGTTCTGGGAGAGGCCTTTGAAGTTAGGGAAGCAGATGGAAAAGTTAGGGATAGTGATGCACATACTATAAAAGGCCAGTGAATTCCCCAAAAATTTTGCAAAAATGACAGACCATTTTCAAATTGGGAAAATGCGAGCCGGTTGAACTTTTCTCCCCGGGAAAAGAAGGAGCGCTCGAAGAATGGCGAAAATGAGAAAAGCAACATCTTGAGAACATCACTTCAGTTCCCAAGCTCATCGAAGGGTGTATGTACTTCCAACTACGCCAAACATGTCTATCAACGAACAACTTTCCACATCCCAAGTAACTTGGGATGCATAATCTTATACATCAATGAACACATTCACTACAATAGGGTCAAAAATTGTATATCTGTTATGACCTACCTGTTCAATGTATCCATAATCCTCAAGCTTGATGAGTAATTCTCTCACCGTGGAATCATTTAGACCCATATAGTTCTTTATTTCCCCAAACGTCGCATATCCCCTCTCATGAACTTTCTTCGCGATGACCCTCATGACTTTTTCGTAGTTTGATTCTTTTTTCTTGTCTTTTCTCAGTTGCTTGAACTCACTTATCACGTTTCTTTTCGCCTTCTCGATCATGTTTTTGAGCGCTTTTCTGTGAGTGTAGCCTTCAAGGCGGTCATTTGCATAATCAATGAGCCAGCCCGGCGTGCCACCTACCTCATCGTACGCGAGTATGAGTTCATCGAAATCATAATCATCAAACTCGTTTTGCTCAAAGCCCTCCTCAAGGAAGCGTATTGTTTCATTGGGACTGAAACGGTTGAGGTGGATACGTTTTTCAAAGCGTCCATAGAGAGGGGAATCGCCATCATCAACCGCAAGCCATTTTTCGAGTATGCCAACTTGTGAACCGGTGAAGATAAGTTTTATGTTTTGTAACTCTGGCGAATCAAGTACCGATGCAAAAAGTTCTCTGAGGTCATTTTGTCCATATCTCAGTTCCTGCGCTTCATCAAAGGCTATTACGAAAGTGTGGTCTGTTTCTCCTAGAGCGTCGAATATCTCGGCGAGGGAAAGCTCTTCCTTATTTTCCCACGCTACCTCGATGAACGGGAGTTTCACGGTTATTTTTGCAAAGGGGAATATTTCTTTGAAACGCTTTTTTCCCGATAAGAGTCCAGTCATTTTTTGGGAGATGGGTTTTTCTGGATAGTTTTTGTTCATTGAGATTACTTTCCTCACGTCAATTACAATGGTCTGATAGTTCTTTGATTTATGCAACTCGTTGAGTGTGGAGTAGAGAAAGCTCGTTTTACCAACTCTTCGAGGGCCGGTAATTATGAAGAATCTCCGGTTTGGATTCAGCATCCATCTTTCGAACTTATGTACGTGATAGTCCCTTCCGAAAAGATCGCATACACGGGTTTTTGGTGCCGTACTGAAATAGTTCGGCTTCTGACATCCCATAGCTTTCACCACATAAGGTTTCATGGGAATATGGATAAAAATTTAATTGTGATGAAATTCCCCAATCATCCGTTTTGTTTTTGAGATGAACCAGAGTTTACGCTGACCGCCCCACCCTGAAGAATTAATCATAAAATAATCACACTTCAGAATAGGTACATCATTTCCACCAGCGCTCCTTGGGAAGCGAAGCTTCCCGAGGTGTTGAGGCAAAAGCCTCAACATGCGAAGGAAGCTTTTGAAAAAAGCTTCACCAAAGAGACTTTGTCCAGCAAAGTTGCTCGGTAGGGATTCATCAAAGTTTGTGATTCTTTCCCAAAGGTGCAGTTGAAGAGAATTTGCACTACCAAACTGCCATTTTAAGCTGGAATTCGCATTTCACAAGCCTCAAAACGCGGGTTTAAACCATTAAAGCGCTCCAACGGAGCGCGGAAGAAGTAAACCCACTTGAATAATGTATTTTCAAAGGAATTCTTCACTAAAAACCGCACACTCAAAAAGGCAAACACTCCCAAAAGAGCACTCAAACAGGAATCACCGACCTTGATCAAACTTCGCGCAGGCGAAGTTTGTAGAACTGGTGGGCCCGCGGGGCTTCGAACCCCGGACCTCCCGCTTATCAGGCGGGCGCTCTGACCAGGCTGAGCCACGGGCCCGCGAGAAAGGTTCTGGTGCCCCGGCCGGGATTTGAACCCGGGTCGCGGGATCGAGAGTCCCGCATGATTGACCGGGCTACACCACCGGGGCGTGTCCGAAATTAGGGAGGGAAGAGGATTTAAAAAGTTTTCGGTGGGGGGGAGAGCCCGGGACATCCAGGGCACTAGCAGAGGCCAAAACGCGAGGGACTCCAGGTGGATGTGAGGAGAGATATAATAACTGACGCAGAATTCCGGGCACGGGGAGTGATCCACAACGTCACTAAAATGCCCCCACCAAGGCACTTAATGGTATTCACCGGGGCAGCTATTCAAGTTTCAGCATGAATACGGGCATTCGGAGTACCATAATGTCAGAGGAGCGTTCTGCATCTGAAACTCCGAGGAGCGATTCTCATCAAATAACGTTTTATATACGAACCAAAATATCTCTGGAGGTTAGAAAAATTTAAAAAGGAGTGGACAATAGAGTTTACTTGAGTCCCATGTATACACATATTTTAAATTGTTGATAGTACTACTAAAATTTGGATATACTGCAACGATGTCACCGGTGGGAATTATGGGGCATAACATCCTGATCGCCATCCCAGCGTACAACGAGGAACTGACCATAGGCTCAGTCGTTGCCCTTTCTAAGAAGCACGGTGATGTCCTGGTAGTCGATGATGGGAGTAAGGACAAAACTTTTGAGATTGCACCAAGTGTATGGAGGTCCAAAGATGAAACTGGTAATCACCATACCTGCATATAATGAGGAGGAAACAATTAGTAAAGTCATAAAAGAGATAAAAGACCTCAAGCCGGAAGATTTTGAAGGGAAAATCGACGACATTCAGATTGTTGTCGTTAACGACGGTTCTAAAGACAATACTGTTAAAGTTGCTAAAGAAGCCGGGGCTGATGTAATAGTCAGCTTTAGAAAAAATAGAGGACTGGCAAGGGCATTTAGGCAGGGAATAGAAACGGCTTTAGAAATTGGGGCAGATATCATTGTTAACATCGATGCAGATGGTCAATATAATGCTAAAGAAATTCCAAAATTAGTAAAGCCAATACTTGATGGCAAAGCGGATATAGTTCTGGGCTCAAGGTTTAAGGGTTGGATTGAGTACATGCCGCTACAAAAGCGCATTGGTAATAAAATCGCTACGTGGGTTACGAGGATCACCTCTGGATTTCCAACCTCCGATGCTCAAACGGGATTTAGGGCTTTCTCAAGAGATGCTGCAATGAGGCTGCATATTTTGGCGGATTATACTTATGTCCAGGAGACGATTATACAGGCAAGTCACTACGGATTGAAGATCGTTGAAGTTCCCGTAGAGTTTAGGAAGAGAAAAGGGGATGGAAAATCTAGATTGATTTCAAATATCTTTAAATATGCAAAAAGAGCGGGCATGATAATTTTAAGGTCATATAGGGATTACAATCCATTGAAAGTTTTTGGCCTTGTGGGAGGTGTTTTTATAATTGCTGGATTGTACTTTGGGTGGAGAGCTCTGTCATATTATCTCGCTACAGGGAGTGTTAGTGGAAGGTTGCCTTCTGCAGTCTTGGCAACTCTATTACTCATAGTGGGCGTTCAAACGATAGTTTTAGGGCTTTTGGCAGATATGCTTAAATCCCAGAGGATGCTCCTAGATGATGTGCTGTATAGGCTGAAGAAGTTAGAGTATGAGAAGAAATAAATGGTGATAGAGTAATGAGAGTTCTCTTTATCTCAGGAAGGGAGCCAAGTTATGTGCGAAATTCCATAATATTGAAAGGTTTAAGAGAAAACGGGATTAAAGTTATTGAACACACCAGTCAGCTACATTCTTATCCCAAAAGATATTATGATGTCTTAAAGAAATTTCTCGTGAGAAAAGAAAAAGACATTGACTTAATTTTTGTCGGTTTTTTAGGTCAGCCTCTAGTCCCAATAATTAAATCATTATTGCCAAACAAACCTATAATCTTTGACGCATTTATATCAGTATATGACACTTTATGCTTCGATAGAGAAAAAATCAAGCCGGATTCGTTCTTTGGAAGATCAAGTTATTTGTTAGACAAATTTTCGTGTGAACTTGCTGATATTGTTCTATTAGACACTAATGCGCATATAGATTATTTTGTTAACACTTTTAGAGTAGAAAAAGACAAATTTAAGAGCATCTTTGTTGGTGCCGATAATAGTGTATTTTATCCAAGGTATGTCGAAAAGGACAACAGGGCTTTTGAGATATTTTACTATGCTACATACCTTCCTCTTCATGGAGTAAAATATATCATTGAAGCCGCCAAGAAATTAGAGGAGCACTCTGATATTCATTTTAAGATCGTTGGTAAGGGCTTAGAATATGAAAGAATGATTAGATATGCCAAGAAACTAAACTTACAAAATGTGTCCTTTATAGAGTGGATTCCCTATGAAAGGTTGCCAGTAGAAATAGCAAAAGCTGATGTCTGCCTTGGTGGACATTTTTCGGATATAGATAAAGCCAAGAGAGTCATAGCTGGAAAAACATTCCAGTTCATTGCAATGAAAAAACCAACTATAGTGGGAGACAATCCAGCAAATAGAGAACTACTTAAAGATAAAAAGAGTGCATTATTTGTGGAACATGCAAACTCCGATGATTTAGCCGATAAAATTTTAGAATTAAAGGATAGCAAGATATTGAGAAAAAAAATCGCATATGGGGGATACAGGATTTATAAAGAAAAGGCTACTCCCAAGAGAATTGGAAAGCAGTTAGTTAGTATATTCCACAAGATATCTAACTAAAAATCATGGTGAATGCAATGAAGGTGTTGTATATCAGCGAGTATTACCAGACCAAAAGGGGGGGCGGCGGAGCAATCGTGCCAGCATATTTGGCTAAATATATGAGAAAGTTTGGACATGAAGTCGAGTTAATCTCTTTTGCTAACGGAATAAATGCAAACTTTCCCGACTTTATAAAATATGCGCCATATGTTAGGACATTACATGTATTCCATATGTAGGGAAGAAAGTACTGCAAAGGCATGAGAATAGTTATGATATAATTCATCTGGCAAATAACACCACAACGTTATTGTACAAACCGAGGAAGCCAACAATCATCTCCATTGGTAGCGTTTGGTTTCAACAAGTAGAAAGACGCTCCAGGACAATGAGCCTAAAATACAAACCTGTGTATAATGACATAACATACATAGTAGCAAAAGCTATTGAAAAAAGAAGCTTCAAAAATATTGATCATCTTATTGTTCCGAGGCTTGATTTAAAAAAATATTTATGCGACCATGGGATACCATCCAGTAAAATTTCCGTTATCCCCAACGGGGTTGATACTGAATTATTTAGACCCGATCCCGATATAGTAAAAGAGAATATTATTCTCTTTGTTGGAAGAGGAACAGTTGCAAAAGGATTTGACACACTAATACAAGCTACTAAGTATTTAGAGAAGGGCATTAGAGTAGTTGCCGTAGTTACCCGTGTAGAAAAGAAGTTATATTGGTTAGGAAAAAAAGCCGGGATTGAATTTATATTTAATTTGACCCACCAAGAATTAGCAAAGATTTATCAGCGATCAAAAATTTTTATTTTGCCTTCTCTAGATGAAGTTCAACCCTTAACGGTGTTAGAAGCAATGGCTTCAGGACTGCCTGTGATCACAACCCCAGTTGGGAGTGGGGGCATTGTTGAGCATGAAAAGAACGGTTTTATCGTGCCACTTAAGAGTCCTAAGGAGTTAGGGGAAACTGTGAATATGCTAATACAAGACAACGCACTTGTGGACAAAATTGGAAAACGGAACAGAGAGATCACTGAAAAGAAGTACAGCTGGAATACAATCACCCAAAGGTACATAAATATTTACAGAATGTTGGTGGGGGAGCATGTACAAAAGACAGCCATTTAATGAACGCTCCGCTTACGATATAATCAATACAATCATAGGTGTAATGGGAATAATTATATCTATTACAGGGATTTATCTCCATAAATATTTTTTAGTGTTCTTCCTTTTTTTGCCTCTGTTACTCTTAACTACTCCTAAAAACATAACTTTTAATGCTGTTCCAATGACAAATGGCACCAATAGAAAGCACAGTAACTTATCCTTGATTCTACTCGTCATAGATTCACTGCTTATTCTTCAGCTGCTCTTCGCTTACATACTCAACCCCAAATTGGTATTAAACCCCCAGATTAAATTTGCATACCTTGTTACTATTTCGTGCATCCTCTTGTTTGCAATACTCACACATAAAAGTAAGCGCCAAAGCTATTTTATACTACTTCTAATAATTCTGTGGAGTATCACAATTAGGGTCGTCATATATTTCGAGTACCCTCTATACATTGGTATAGACACTTGGTTTCATGCGTTAATGTATAAAGGCATAATATGGACAGGGCATGTCCAACCCTATGTTTTGTACTACTCAAAATTTCCCATGTTTCATATATACAATGCAGTTACTTCAATGATATGCCATCCGTTAGATAAAACATTATTTGTAGTGACTATAATGATTCCAGAATCGATCCTCTCCATAACCTCAGTGTACCTTTTAGTAAAAAAGTTCCTTTCTAGTGATAACGTAGGTCTTATTGGAGCAATGTTGATAGGGATAAACATGACACACGTATTATGGAGCTACTGGGTAATAGCAATGTCCCTGGCTGTCATATACAGTATGATTTTCCTACTCGTTTATTCCAAAATATTTGAGGTTAATGACCATAGAGAAATTCTTCTGGCAACCATAGTGTCCATTGCCATAATTCCCACACATCCACTTTACACCGTGGTATTGATACTCTTTGCTGTTGTCATGTTGATATTTAACTCGTTCCTTCAATGGACACCTTCATTATCTCCCGAAGACGCCAAGAGAAGCAGATACCCCACGCTGATTTTGATTGTTATATTATTAATAGCAACATGGGGTTATTGGGTAGGGACGGAATATATTGTTAAAACTCACATAGCGGCATCTCTGAGGTTTTTATTTAGGTTTCAAATACTTATGATCAAAGAAGTCCCTACCCCTATTTCAAACTTCCTGAAGTTGTCCGGAGTAACTACTTTCGTTGTAATCTCACTTTATGGGACATGGGTACTTCTGGGATCTCTTAGTTCCAAGAGGATACACAACCGAGACCTTCGTATTAGAATGTTGTCCCTCTCATTAGCGGGACTTGCATTATTCGGATTCGCTGGCACTAGTGTAGTTCTAAAACTGACTGCATTCTTTCCTGATAGGTGGATGCCATTCATATTTGGGGTTCTGACAATACCGGTATCCGTGAGCATGTATCTACTTCTAAGTAGACAAAACAAATTAGCATTAATAACACTGAGCACACTCTTAATAACATTGGTATTTACAAACTTTTTATATCCTGGATTTTATCCAGAGGGGTCTCTACAATCTATCAATCCCAATAATTACGAACATGGACAAAAAATTGAAGCAGTGTATGCAGTTAACTTTCTCCACACAAATTATCAAAATATGTCTTTTGGCTCTGACCTTCTTTTGCATCCAGTTTTTGGATACTACCAATTACAAAATACTATTGTTTCATATTACTGGATTAACTGGATAAAGGCACCAGTGGATATTGAGCTGATTAGGTGGGACATATTAAATGGTGAGTACTTTTATCATGCCGACAACCACTTTAGGGGAATAGTCTACCTCAACGCAGATTTCAGAGAAAAGCTATTCAGTTCTTATGACAGATGTAATGTATACATTAATAATGAAGTCGTCGCAATTTACGACAGTTGTGGCAATACAAAGCAGAATACCCCCTAGTCATATCGGATCGCGTAAAGACATTAAATACACTAATACAACAAGAACCACATTACATATCACCCACCCATATCCTACCCCTAAAATTCCAAATCTTAAAACCAGTAGGTAACTCAGCCCAAGAAACAAAACCGCCTTTAAAATGTAAATTATCACTACCCCCTTTACCTTTTTCTGGATATTCAACATTGTAACATAGAAGTTAACTATAACAATCAAAAATCCTGAGAGGGATACAATTTTCAACAAATCCAACCCACGTACATACTCCGGCCCAAAGAACGCCAACACCCACTCTCCAAACATCCATACGAATACAATAACAATTACCAAATAGAGATAACTGAATAATATTGCCTTCCTTAGCGTCTGTTTCAAGTCTACAAGTCCATGACTACCCTCCACAAAAAGAGAAGTATTTATTGAGTTGGGCACTATTAAAAGCATGTTACCAATTGTAAACGCAATGAAGAAATATGCCGCATCTTCCCTACCTGCCACTGTCAGAACAAGGGTCGGCATTAGATAGTTGGGAGCTATATTAGCGATATTTGCTATATAGTTACCAAGTGAAAACTTGAATGCAGTAGACAGATACCTTCTGTCGATCGAGAGCGAGATATGCCCTCTAAGGACAAACACAATATACGTTAAACCAAAGAGCACACCAAAGCCGAAAGAACCAATGATTCCGGGGATACCCAAGTGGACTAGCATATATAGAGGTACAAACCGTAGACTAAACAACACGTTTTGAACAAGATTATGTCTCGTGTTTCTCATGGCTATGGACGCCGTTCCCAATATGTTGAATGCCGCACCCATCATTGAGATGAGAACAAACAATAACGAAAAACTGAATGAAAAAATAGTGGCAAAATTTGAAGAGGTTCTTGCCAACAGGATATAACCCAGCGCAACGACGGCTGCAAATGATGTTGAAATCAGGAGCGCACTTCCAATTGATCGATCCTTATATTCTGGATAGAACCTAATAAGTGACATGTTTAAGCCCAATAGAGAGATACCAAAAATTAGGTTGAGCATAGATATTAAAGATGATGCAACACCAACGTCAGCTGGGGAATAGAGCCGGGACACTACGTTCCAAAAAACGAAAGCAGCAAAGGCAGAGATAACGGATGCTAAAGCAAGGCATATAGAATTTTTATAGAGAGGATTCTTGAAGTTTTTTAGCTCATGCTTTATTATCCTCATCATTGCAACACGCCGTCCCACTGTGATTTCTCAAAGTTATCATCATAGTTCGTATTTAAGATTTCCTTCACGATATTAGACAAGCTTGCTGTGAGATCTTGCTAATTAGATACACTCGCCACGTTTAGTTTGTAGACACTAAGTAAATCCTGAAGTCATTGTAATCCCATGATATAATCTCTTATATTTTTTTCTAAATCCTCTCTCATCAACGCAAAATCGATTATGGCTTTTACATATCCAGCCTTATCCCCAACATCGTATCGTTTGCCTTCAATTTCTTTAGCAAAGATTTTGACATTGTTCTCCTCCAACAGTAGTCTCAGAGCATCCGTCAGTTGGATTTCTCCACCTTTGCCAGGTTTCACTCTCCTCAAAACATCAAAAACATCAGGAGTTAGAATGTAACGTCCAACAATGGCAATATTACTTGGCGCTTTTTCCCGAGACGGTTTTTCAATTAAATCGTGGACATCATAGAGGCCCTTCTGAATTTCCCTTGCATCAACAATACCATATTTGCTGACAGCATCCCAGGAAACTTTCTCCACTCCCAAAACTGAAGCATTAAAATGTTCAAATACTTCTATTAACTGCCCAATTGCAGGACTTTTATTAACAATAATGTCATCACCTAAAAGAACCGCAAAGGGTTCCCCATTTACATGCTTTTCAGCATGAAGAATAGCATCACCTAATCCCAGAGGCCTCTTTTGTCGGACATAGTAAATATCGATCATTTCGCCAATCTTCTCAATTTGTCTTAGCTCTTTTTCTTTTCCTCTTTCTTTCAAATAATATTCTAGCTCAAAACTCCTATCAAAATAATCTTCAATAGCTCTTTTTCCCTTACCGGTAATTATAAGAATATCATCAATCCCAGCTTTTATTGCTTCCTCAACAACATAATGAATTACTGGTTTATCAATAATGGGCAACATCTCTTTGGGCATTGACTTTGTTGCCGGTAGTAGTCTGGTTCCTAAACCAGCCGCAGGGATTACAGCTTTCTTAACCCTCACCAACAAACCCCCTCGTAAATTTTTGCCGTTTTCTCAGCGGCTCTTACGCGCCTTCCATCGATGACAATCTTCCCAGAGTAATCAAGCTCTTCAAACTCTCCCCACTCTGTTACTATCAGAATAATGTCAGATTTTTCCAAAACCTCATCTGCAGAGCTTGCATACTCAATCTGCGGGAACAAACGTCTAAAGTTCTCCATGGCCTTTGGGTCATAAGCAATAACTTCAGCACCTTCCTCTAAGAGTTTTTTCACAATTACTATTGATCTTGCCTCTCTAATGTCATCAGTGTCAGGTTTGAAGGCCAATCCCAAAACACCAATTGTTTTTCCTTTTAACTCTGAGATATGTTCTTTTAGAAGTTCAATCAATTTTAATGGCTGCTTCTCATTAACCTCCATAACAGCCTTTAGAATTAGTGGTTCTTCTCCCAGTTCTTCAGCTTTTCTAATTAATGCTCTTACATCTTTGGGGAAGCAAGAGCCACCCCAGCCGATTCCAGTCCTGAAGAAGTGCGAGCTTATCCGGTGATCCAAGCCAACGCCTTCAAAGACTTTCCATGAATCAATGCCAAGCTTTTTACAGATATTGCCAATCTCATTTGCAAAGCTTATTTTTGTTGCGAGAAAAGCATTTGAGGCGTACTTAATCATTTCTGCAGTTTTGATATTGACAACAAGTTTTGGCGCATCAATTGGAGCATAAAGCTCCTTAAGGATGTCCCTACTCCTCTTATCATTTACGCCAATAATAATTCTGTCAGGATTTAGAAAATCTTGAAGTGCAACACCTTCCCTCAGGAATTCGGGGTTCATTGCTAGGCCAAAGTCTTGGAAGGCTGTCTTACCTGATTCGCTCTCCAAGATTGGCCTGACAACGTTCTCAGTTGTCCCAGGGAGAACAGTACTTTTGACAACGATGAGGTGATAGGAGTCTTTCTCTTTCAAGACTTTTCCAAGTTCTTTAGAGGCACTTTCAATGTATTTTAGGTCAATGCTCCCATCTTCTCTTGATGGTGTTCCAACAGCAATGAATGTTACATCGGAGTTCAGGACTGCTTCTCGATAGTCTTTAGTAGCATAGTACTTTCCCCCGAATTCCTGCATAAGTTCTTCAAGACCTCTCTCATAAATTGGGGGTTTCCCGCTGTTTATCAATTCAATTTTCCTGTCGTCAACATCAACGAAACTAACTTCATTTCCCAGTTTGACAAACCCCATGCCAGTAACAAGACCAACATAGCCAGAACCGATAATTGAAATTCTCAATTCCATCACCTCCGAAGATACTCCCTCAACGCCTCTTCCCAATCCATCATCCTCAACTCAATCCTTTCCAGCTTCTCATTTCTCAGCGCCGAAAACATCGGCCTCCTCGCCAGTCTGTTAAGCTCGCTCGATTTTATAGGCTTCACTTCAACGTCCCAGCCCAAGATTTCAAAGATAGTCTTTGTGAACTCATACCACGAGCAGTAGCCCTCGTTCACCATGTGATAGACTCCCCACTCTGGCCCAACCTCCAGGAACTTCTTCAGAGTTCTGGCGACGTCCATCGTGTAAGTGGGGCTCATGAACTGGTCGTCGACTATCCTCAGCTCCTCCCCGCGCTTTGCCTTCTCGATGACCCAGTTCACAAAGTTTCCACCCTTTCCGCTCGCACCGGCCTTTCCGTACAGGCTCGCCACCCGGATGATGTAGTACTTCGTCGAATAATTCCTCGTGAAAATCTCGCCGGAGTACTTACTTGCCCCGTAGACGTTTATCGGGTTCGGAACGTCGTCCTCAGTGTATGGTTCTCCCTTCTCGCCGTCAAAGACGTAGTCCGTGCTGATGTAGACGTTGATGGCATCAATTTCACTGGCAACCCTGGCAACGTTCAGCGCGCCGATGGTATTCACCGCAAAAGCTTTCTCCGGATAAATCTCGGCGTCATCAACCCTCACATAGGCGGCCGTGTTGATGATTACGTCGGGCTTCAGCTCTTTCAGCACCTTCAGGGTCTCGGGAACCGTGACGTCCAGATCCCTGTGAGTCAACGGGATGACCTCAAAAGACGGGTCTTCCCCAAAGACCTTCACCAGGTCGGTTCCGAGCTGGCCGTTGGCCCCGATTATCGCAACCCTCACGGGACATCACCAAGCCTAGTTATCTCCTCTGGATCACTGAGAAGAGATATCCCTTCATTCTCACAGGCATTGGCAAAATCGCTGTCAAACGAAATTAGATATTTGACGTCGTAAAACTTACAGGTTGCGAGAATGAGTGCATCATTCGGCAGCAGGCCGTATTTTATCATGTACTCAACGGAGAGGGTTTCAACAGTCCGGTTTATTTCCAGATCAAGGAAAAGTTCAAAAAGCCTTGAGAAGTCCAGGAGCTCCTCCCTCAGGTTCCTGATAATATCGGGGTTGTGTTTGAGTGTATACGGGCGTTCGCCAGTTAATGCCCTTAGGTACACCATAAGCGCCTCACTGAACACTATGCTGTTAGAATACAGGACGTCAAACCTCTCCCTTAAGTCGAGGAGGTCAATATTGCCTCCCAGGTGCTCAATTATTACGTTGGTGTCCACGAAGGCCGTTAGATGGCCCATTCCTCTTCGACCTCTCTGAGGAGTTTTTTAAGATCCATGTCCTTGAACTTTCCGTGAAGTTTCTGGACACTGTACTCTATAATAACCTCTCTCTCAACGATTCGTTTCAGCCGCTTGAGGTCAATCGTCTTCAGTATCTCGTCAGGGATGTTAAGCTCAATGGCGATTTTTCCCATATCCAACCACCGTCGGTGTATTTTTTATCATAGCGTTATAAAATGTTTTGCGATAGTAGTGTCTCAGAACACCCATCCCTTTTCGATGGCCTCCTTCAGCGTTGGCCACTTTCTGTCCTTCTCTGATACTATGGGGTCATCAATCGGCCAGTCTATGCCTATCTCCGGGTCGTTCCAGATTATCCCGCCCTCATAGTCAGGGGCGTAGACGTTGTCAACCTTATAGACGACCTCGGCAACGTCGCTCAGCACTAGGAATCCATGGGCAAAGCCCCTCGGAATGTAGAGCTGCCACTTGTTGTGCTCCGAGAGGATTACCCCCACCCATCTACCGAAGGTCGGTGAGTCCCTCCTTAAATCAACTGCCACATCATAAATAACTCCCCTAACGGCCCTCACAATCTTGGCCTGGGTGTAGGGCTCGCGCTGGAAGTGCAGGCCTCTGAGCACTCCATATCTCGATTTTGAGTGGTTGTCCTGGACGAACTCCCCTTTGATTCCAGCCTTTTCAAAATCCGATTTCTTGTAAGTTTCCATGAAGAAGCCCCTCTCGTCCTCGAAGACCTTGGGCCTGATCAGGATAACATCAGGGATTTCCAGCCTTTTAAATTCGAACGGCATAACATCACCTCATCGCCTGAAGTGGCGTAACCCTACCGATATCGGTTGCATCAAAATCTGAATCGTAGCTGACTATGCGGAGGCCGTATTTACGGGCCAAGGTGTACTGGTACGCATCGTCAAAATCGAGGTGGAATTTACGGGAGGCTTCAACCAGGGATTCAAAATCAAAGGGAGTGAGTCTCAGCAGGGAGAGCCCACCGCGCAGGAGAACGTCCTCAACGAACTCCCGGAAGACCCCGTGTTTCTTCTGCTTGAAGAGTATTATCCCTATTGAGTAAACCGAGAAATCCGAGACGGCAAGCTCGCTGGGTGGAGTTTCTCTAAGGAACCTCTCCGCGTTATCAGCGTTTTCCTGATCAAGAAGGATTTCAAGGAACACGTTAGTATCAACTAGATACATCAGCCCCACCATTCAAGGGCCTTGTGCTGAAGCTCCACGGAAGTGTACTTCTTCCTGAGCTCCTTCAGCCCCCCGCGCCATCCAAACTTCATGGGGGAGCGTCTCCTGCGCGCGTTCCTCTCCAGGAGGAACTCGATGTAGTCCAGCACCTCCTCCTTGAGGTCATCTGGGAGCTGTTGAAAGAGCTTGTAAGCGTCCTCCATCACGTTCACCATCCTAAACATTCTCGCGGAACTTAATTACCTTTTGCTTACTGCCAAATGATTAATAACACATCTCATTCAACCAGTTCGAGTCTGAGCTCGGGGGCGACATCCTTTACCAGTAAGAAATGCCGGTCCTTTGTTATCAGGGCCATGCCTCTGGATATTGCAACGGCGGCGATTATCACGTCCACGGCGGGAACAGGGGTGCCTGCCTTTACAAGTTTCTCTGAGAGCTTAACAGCCAGAGCGTATTCTTTGGGCGATGGTATGAGGACTCCCAGATCCAGAGAGACTCCCTTTGGGTATTCCACAAGATTCAGCGCCGTTGTATAGCCGTCCCCGGGATTCTCGCCGCTTTTAACGAGGTCGATCAGGACGTTCGTGTCGTAGAGTTTCTTTTTGTCCTCTCCCATTCCAGATCCCTCATTTTCCCGTAGTATTCCTCGTAAGCCTCGTCCGGAATGGACTCCATCTCCCTGAGGGTCTCATCCCCCAGAAGTTCTCTGAACTCCAACATGGACATCTCGGTTCGGGAGTTCTCAAGCTCACTGAGGTACTCGGCTATGGCTTTTCTCGCCACTTCGCTCCATTTAATTTCTGGGTGCTTTTTCATCCTGCGGTAGAGCTCCGGAGGTATTGAAAGGGTCATAGTCGGCATATCATCACCATACATAATTATGTGTACGCACATATTTAAATGTTCTCACCACCCCAGCTTCCAGGGCGTCGGGTGGAGGACCTTCTCGTTGACCAGCGGCCTCCACCAGGCCTCGTTTTCGAGGTACCATTCGACAGTCTTTCTAATGCCCTCCTCAAAGCTGTGCTTCGGTCTCCACTTGAGGTCGCGCGTTATCTTCCAGGAGTCGAGGGAGTACCTCAAATCGTGGCCGGGCCTGTCCTCAACAAACTCTATAAGCGACTCGTCCCTGCCCATGAGCTCAAGGATCGTCTTAACGACCCCCAAGTTAGTCTTTTCCTCGCCGGCGGAGATGTTGTAGATTTCCCTAGGCTCCCCTCTGAGCAGAACGGCCTCAATTGCCCTTACGTGGTCTTCGACGTAGAGCCAGTCCCTGACGTTCTGGCCGGTGCCGTATATCGGGATCTTGAGCCCCATGCTGGCCCTGATTATCGTCTTGGGGATGAGCTTTTCCGGGAACTGGTAGGGGCCGTAGTTGTTGGTGCACCTCGTTATGGAGGCGTTCAGACTGTAAGTCCGCGTCCAGCCAAGCACGAGAACATCACTGGCAGCTTTAGTAGCAGAGTATGGGGATGAGGGCATAAGCGCGTCTTTTTCGGTGAACGAGCCTTCCAGGATATCGCCGTAGACTTCATCGGTGCTCACGTGAACTAGTCTAACTTCGGGGTTCTCTTTCCTGATGGCTTCAAGAATCGTGTAAACACCGATGACGTTGCTCTTTAGAAAGTGCTCAGGGCTTGAGATGCTCCTGTCCACGTGGCTCTCAGCAGCGAAGTTAACTACCGCATCAACTTTCTTGATTAGCCCCTTAACGAGCTCAAAGTCCGCTATGTCTCCCTTGACGAAGGTGTAGCGCGGATTGTCCTCGATGTCTTTCAAATTTGCCGGATTCGACCCGTAGCCGAGCTTGTCGAGATTTATCACTTCCCAGTCAGGGTGCTTTTCCAGGATATAGCGGATGAAGTTGCTCCCTATGAAGCCCATTCCACCGGTCACTAAGAGTCTCATCATTCCACCTCACAGCATTAACTGGGAATTGTCACCGACGACCAGCTTCCTCCCAATGGGATGGTTGTTCCCCTCTAAAATCTTCACGTTCTTCCCTATGAGGCTCTCCACAATCCTGCCGCCGCATCTAATCTCGCTTCCCTCAAGGATCACGGAGTCCTCAATCTCGATGTTCTCGATGACGCAGTTGTCGCCGATGCTCGTGTAGGGGCCGATGTAGGCGTTCCTGATGATGCAGTTCCTGCCGATTATCGCGGGGCCCTTTATGACGGTGTTCCCGTCGATCTGGGTACCTTCCCCGATGACCACCCTTCCATGGATTCTGGCCTTTGTCTCGACCCGTATATCCGTCTGGATGTCGTCCAGGATGAGCCTGTTGGCGTCGAGTATGTCCTCGGGCTTTCCGGTGTCCTTCCACCAGTTCTGAACCTTCGTCCACCCAACGCGGTAGCCGTGGTCGATGAGCCACTGGATCGCGTCGGTTATCTCAAGCTCGTTCCTCCAGGAGGGCCTTATGTTCTCGACTGCCTCGTGGATGACGGGCTTGAAGAAGTAGATTCCCACAAGCGCCAGGTTGCTCGGCGGCACCTTGGGTTTCTCAACCAGCCGTTTGATGGTCTTTCCGTCCTCACTCAGCTCGGCCACACCGAACCGCTGGGGATTGGAAACCTCACAGAGCAAAATGCTGGCGTCGAAGTTTCCCTCTTTGAAGTGGTTCAGGTGCTCCACTATGCCTTCCCTGAGGATGTTGTCACCGAGGTACATCACAAAATCATCGTCACCGAGATAATCCCTCGCGACCTTTATCGCGTGTGCTAAACCTTTCGGCTCGCCCTGGTAGATGAACTCTATGTCAGCGTCCCAATCAACGCTCCTAACGGTCTCCATCACCTGCTCCTTGTTTGGGCCGACGATAATTCCAATCTCGTGAATGCCGGCCTCGATGACGTCCTCGATGGCGTAGAACAGGACGGGCTTGTTCGCGACTGGGATGAGCTGCTTCTGCTGGGAATACGTTAACGGCCTCAGCCTCGTACCGTGACCTCCGGAGAGAATAAGGGCCTTCATGATCATCCACCGCCGTCAATACTATCCCAGAAAATAAAAACCTATCGTGGCCGTCGTAACGGCCAACATCCTCAGAGGGTGGATGAATAGGATTCCAAATGTAACGTTATGCTCAGGCCGGTTCACCCAATCGCCGCCTTCATCCCCTCGAGCATCTTAACAACCCTATCAATCATATCTCCGAGGCCCATCTCCTCCGGTGTCGTCTCGATGGTGAGGTCCATCTTAATCGGAACGGTCAGCGTCTCGTCTATCGGCACAACAACCGTCTGGTTTATCGGCACCTCAAGGGTCATGTTGAGCGGCACTGTGGTGTCTACAACGTCCCTGACCCTAACCCTAACCGTCGTGACTATCGGGACATCGACGTAGGTATCAAGCGGAATTATCACCGTCTCCTGCTTGCCGTTCACCTCAACGGTGGTGGTTATGTTCTGGACGATGTGCACCTTCACAGTCTTGTTTACGGGAACGTCAACGTAGGTATCGAGAGGAACCTTCACGGCAATCTCCTCATTTACCGGAACCCTCGCCACCATGGAAACGGGAACGCTGATGTTCATCCTGAGGGGCACCTTTATCTCCTGGTCGAACGGGTACTGAATGGTTATCTTCTCGTTCTTCATGTCCTCCACGAGGGTTATAGCACTGTCTATCTCCTCCAGCGCTATGCTCCTGGCTTTGAGTGCACCGTAGACCATGCCGATGTTGAAGACAAGCAGAATAACCACGAGAACCGTCAGCACCTTAATTAATTTCTCACCCATTACCCACACCCCATCATTAACTTTTGGTTCTCGAAGAATTTAAGGGTTGGGTTTGAAAAAGCAGGAAATTCCATTTCTCCGTCTTTTCAATGTACGATTCGATTTCCATTTTAGCTAACTACTAAACACTCCATCTCAAACCGAATTCCCAACCTGATTGAAATTATCTCGGGAAGTTGCCAAAAAATTTTGATTTAAATAAAAGCAAAGGTTTATATAGTTAAAACACCCAATACTATATGAGGAGTGCCCTGTTGGTGAGACCGAAGCGAAAGTTTCACCCTTGATGGATGCTAAGCCTAACGTGTTCCACAAGTCCGGAGGGCTGGAGTCACAAGCCTGGCGTTCCTTGAGGATGGGATTTTCGCCGAGGTCCCGATTTCAAGGTGCTCCTCACTATCTTCTCGCGCCTGATTCAATTTCTATTCTTACATGAATACCCTCCGCTTCCAACTCAGATCCCAGCATGGTTGAAATTATTTCAAGGAGTTGTCAAAAAATTTTGCTTTAAATAAAAGCAAAGGTTTATATAGTTAAAGCACCTAATGGTATATGAGGAGTGCCTGCAGGGGAGACTGAAGCGAAAGCTTCACCCCAGGCAGACCTAACCCGAACAGTGATTCCATGATCTGAGAGGGTCATGGGACCACTATTAAGCAGGGAAAGGTCTGTCAAGAGTGGAACTTCACTCCAGACTCGTCTGTATGGCGCTCCTCACTATTCTACCGCTCCGTTTCTAAACGGTGTGTGGCCATTGCCAGCATCTCATTTAAATCTTCCAAATCATACACCATACCCCATAGCCTTTCTTTACCTCCAATCCTCTTCGCAACGAGGACTAAATGAATCCTCCGCTTATCCCCCACAGCTTCGGCTTTTTTGGACAGCAATTTGAGCTCCTTTTTGGCCTCGCCAAAGCTCAGCTCCTCCCACTTCACCTCAAAAAACGCAATGTCTTCCCTTCCGAGGGCAACCACATCAATCTCAAAGGAATCCTTACCCTTCTCCTTGCCTTTGAACTTCCCCCAGAGCTTGCCCGTTCTGATAACCTCAAAAGGCACAAGTTTTGGAACAAGCAACTCCACCAGACTCTCAAACTTACGGCCAACGTAAGCGTTGAAGTCGTTTTTATCAAAGCTCAGCTCGTTCCTCTCGAGCTTGGAATAATTCCGCCACAGAAATCTGAACCAGAAGTCAACCAGGTTTTGGGTTATGTAATACCTGTTTCTCCCCCGCTCAAAGACATCTTTCCGCTTTGTAACCAGTTCATACTCCCGCTCAAGGGCAGCGAGATACTTGGTGAGGCTCGTGCTCTTGACGGACAGATAAGAGGAAATCTCCCCCAGCGTGTTCTTGCCCTCGCTTATCGCTTGGAGGATGCTGAAGTAAGTCTTGTACTCCTTACCTAGCTCCTCTTTGAGCATCATGAGGACTTCAGGGAACATCGGATAAGGCTCCTCAAAGAACATCATACGGATGAAGTCCTCAACCGGCAGACTGAATCTCTCAAGCGTCTCGTAGTACTTGGGCGAGCCGCCAAAGACCGCCCACATCACAACGGCGTCCTCGATGCTGTAGCCCAAATCGCGCATTATTTCCGTCACTGTCCCAAAACCCAGCTCCCGGAGTTTTATGATGTAATCGAACCTGCCATAAAGCGGGCCTTGATAGTCTTCGACAAGCTTCTTGCTCATACTAATGAGTGAACCCGTAACGACGAGCTTTGCATCGCGGTACTTGTCGAGGAGCCTTTGAAGATCATAAAGAAAGGAGGGATTTACCCTGAGGGCATTCTGGAGTTCATCAATGAATATCGTCTCCCCTTCCCTCATTAAGAACTCAACGATTTCCTTCATAGAGTTGAGCGTTGGAATGTATCTCCTCTCGCGAATTTCTTCGATCCAATCTCGGCATATTAAGGCCTCGTTCTTTTCGGCCGGGATGAAGAGCGTTATAGGGTTGAGAGCCTCCTCGACCAATCTAGTCTTTCCCACTCTGCGCCGTCCGATTATGGCAATTCTCTTGCCCCTTCTGAGGAGTTCAATCTCCCGCTCACGGTCATAAAACTTCATTTTTATACCCCACAGGTATTATACCTGATAGGTATAAAAAAGTTGCGGATGCTCTAGTGGGGAATGGCCGTTCAAAGATGCAAAAAATATGTAGAGATATTACTCGCCCCTCTGTATCTTTGCATGCCCTCCAACGAGGCTCTTCCTGAGCTCGAGGTTCCTTATCTCGCACTTCTCATCGATGATGGAGCGCCATATCGTCGAGTTCCTGATTATGGTTCTACGGAAAATTATCGAGTCGCTGATGTCAGAGTTCTCTATGACGCACTCCTCACCTATGTAGGCGTACGGCCCTATTATCGACCTGCCGAGTATTTTGGCGCCCTTCTTTATGACCACCGGCGGGATTATCTTGGCGTAGGGGCTTATTTGAATCTCCTCGACGTGGCTCTCTCTGAGGAGAGTCTTGAGAGCCTCCAGGTAGCTGTCCGCACTTCCTATGTCGTACCAGTACTCGGAGAAGCGGTAGGCCCTGATGTCCTCACCCTTCTCCAGGAGCCACTGGATGAAGTAGCCGGGTGAATCCTTGTTTCCGTCGGAGAGGTACTCATCGATTTTCTCCATTACCCTTCTCGGGAAGATGTAAACGCCCGTGCTGACGAGAGTCGACTTCGGCTCGGCCGGCTTCTCCTGGAAGGAGATGACCCTGTCGCCTTCAAGAACGACCACACCGTAGCGCTTGGCCAGCTCTAGGTCGCCGACGTCGTAGACCGCTATGAGGGTCCTCCCGTCGTAGGCCTTCAGGAAGTCCACCAGGCTGAAGGAGAACAGGTTGTCTCCGGCTATGATGAGGTAGTCATCTGAACCGAGCTCCTCCAAAGCCTTTTTCATAGCCCCTATCGTTCCGAGCTTCTCCTCCTCGTGGAGGGTGTCTTCCACGATGAGGTTTATGCCATTCCTCTCAGCGTAGGGACGGAAGTGCATCTCAAAGAACCTGTTGGTCGATATGTAGGCTTCGAGACCAAGCTCGTCGACCTTTTCCAGAATGTAGTCCAGTATCACCTTGTTCCCGACAGGGAGTAAGGCTTTGGGATTATCTTTGGTTATGGGCCAGAGCCTCGTCGCGTAGCCGCCGGCCATTATCAGAACCTTCATAGCGCTCACCGTTCCAACGTACTTCAACCACAGGGTTTACCCCTAACATATTTAAATAATTTCGCTTCATCATGGGTGGTGGTATGAATGAAGGTTCTGGTCACGGGCGGTGCAGGCTTCATAGGCTCCCATCTTGTGGACAGGCTCATGGAGCTCGGATACGAGGTCAGGGTTCTGGACGATTTAAGCGCCGGCAGTCTGGACAACCTTAAACGCTGGCTCGAGCATGAGAGGTTCGAGTTCATAGAGGGAGACATGAGAAATCGGGAAATCGTGGAGAAGGCCGTTGAAGACGTAGAGGTGGTCTTCCATCTCGCCGCCAATCCGGAGGTTAGGATCGGCTCTCAGAGCCCGGAGCTGCTCTACGAGACCAACGTCGTTATAACCTACAACCTCCTTGAAGCAATGAGGAAATCCAGGGTCAAATACCTCGTTTTCACCTCGTCATCGACGGTCTACGGCGACGCCGAGGTCATCCCCACTCCAGAGGACTACGCCCCGCTCGAGCCGATAAGCGTCTACGGCGGGGCGAAGCTCGCGGCTGAAGCCCTGATAAGCGGCTACGCCCACACCTTCGACTTCAAAGCTCTCGTCTTCAGGCTGGCCAACATAATAGGCGAGCGCTCCAACCACGGCGTCATCTACGACTTCATCAACAAGCTCAGGAAGAACCCCAATGAGCTGGAAATTCTGGGCGACGGAACCCAGAGGAAGAGCTACCTCCACGTGAGCGACACCGTTGATGGGATGCTCCACATCTTCGAGCACTTCAGGAAGGAAGGCAAAACCTACGACGCTTACAACCTCGGAAACGACGACTGGATAACCGTCAGGGAAATCGCCGAGATAGTCAGCGAGGAGATAGGGCTGAATCCAGCCTTCATGTTCACAGGTGGAGTCGACGGTGGCCGCGGCTGGAAGGGCGACGTCAAGTTCATGCGCCTGAGCATAGAGAAAGCGAAGAAAACCGGCTGGGAGCCGAAGCTCAACAGCTACGAGGCCGTGAGGAGGACGGTGAGAGAGCTTCTCTCGACCATCTGACTCATTTTATTACCTCATACACTTTTCTTGCCACTATGAAGGCGAAGGCGAGAAGGAGCAGATAAGCGGAGAGCATCAGAGAGCTTTTGACGTCCCTCGGCAGATAAAACTCACCTATCTCAAGAGTTATCAATATCCCAATAAGGGCTATGGTCAGGAATATCTCCACCGACGGGCTCACGAGTGCGGCCGTGATTATCCACAGCGCAAGGAACAGGACAACGTTCTCCCTCATAGCCATCTCTCGATCCCACCGAGCCGCTCAAGGATCACCTTGACGTAGTCCTTCACGCTCTCAACGGATTCTATCCTCAGGAGTTCTTCCATTCCGGCGGCGATTCCAAGGAGAACGGCCGAGGCAACGGGGTCAGCGTAGACAGGGCCGTCGCAGAGTGGCTTTACGAAGATCTCTATCGTCCCGTCCTCTCTCTCAAAGGCCTCCGCCGAACCGAGGCCCAGGGCGCTTAAGCCGGAGGAAACGGCCGAGGAAGCGTATCCGAGGCCCGTTCCGGAGAGCCCACCGACGTTCTCCTCAATGTAGCTCACAAGCGCCCATCCAGCAGGAGGACTTATCAGAACGCCGCTCTCCTCCTCGGTGCCCGTAACAAATACGGTCCCCTCGTCGAGCTTTCCAAGGCTAAGGGAGACAGCCTCGGACTTGGGAAGGAAGATGCCACCTTTAGGGAGGTTCTCGTAGGGCGGTATGATCACCGGCTTCCCCCTGAGCTCGAGGTCATTCCTTAGCTTTTCAACGAACTCACATGAAGGTTCGCACGCTAGGAAAAGAGCCTCCCTGCCAACGTGGTTCCTGGAAGGCATAGCAGCCATTACCAGACCAAGAATTATCGCCCCGATTCCCAGGTTGACCAGAGATGTTATTCCAGATACGCCCCCGCGGTACCACAGGACGATTCCAGCCGCTAAAAGGATACTTCCCAAAATCCTCCCCATTCTAACACCGGAACGAATAAACTTAATAAGGTTTTTATGCCTTATGGATGCGATGGCGATGAGGAGAGCGTTGCTTTTAATAATAACCCTAATTCTAATCGTCGGCTCCGTTCCACTCGCCTCCGGGAAGGCCGTTGAGGAGCCGACCCAGAGGGATGTTTTTCTCTATGAGTACTTCTCCAAGATTATCCTCCGCTTTGAGGACTCCCTGAAGTACGTCCTGGTTAACGAGAGCTACGGCCTAACTCTCGCCAACACCACCCTAAACGAGCTGGAGCTCATCCACCTGGAGGCGCTGTACTACCAGGAGAAAGGAGTTAACCCCACGGTGATGAAAGTTATCCAGCCGTTCTACGAATTCTCCAGAGAGCTGATGATTCTGAACGAGCTCATACTTGAGTTCCGCAAAAATCCAACATCCGCGGTTACAGCCGGAATCCGGGGCACAGTCCTCAACATGGAGTCCCTCCTGGATGAGATAGACTCCCTGGAACTGATGAACGGGACCGAAATCCTGAAGTTCAATACGGAGAAGGTCAGAAAGTACCTCGGCGAGATAGATAAACTCGTCTCCAGGACTCCCCCCAGCGGGAAGTTCGAGATAGGGATCTCGGATTCAGAGCCGATGCTCTACCAGTCAGTCACGATCTTCGGCTCCTGTCCGGGCAACGAGACTGTCACCGTGGTCATAACAAAGGGGAACTTCACGTCCTTCCTCATAGTCACCCCCCAGAACGGGCTCTTTGCCACCATGTACCGGTTCAGGGAGCTCGGGACTTACACGGTGTACGCCACCCAGGGAGGGCTCAGGTCGAACACCATCAACGTGACGGTAAGGAAGATACCCTCCGTCTTTCTGGTCGAAAACGTCTACAGCGCCTTTCTGAACCAGAGCCTCACCGTCTCCGGAAAGCTCGTTGACTACTACGGCAACCCCCTGGGGAAGAGGGAGATAACGGTTGGAGACGAAACGCTCGTCACCGGACCCGATGGAGGCTTCGCAAAGAGCTACCACTCCTCCGAGGCCGTGACGTTCCAGGTGCCGCTGGAATTCGCCGGCGACGGAACCCACACCGGAACCTCAGAGATAGTCACGGTTGAGTTCAGGCGCTTCCCGGTTGCGATAACCCTCAACGGGCCCGAGAGAATAACCCTCGGGGAAAAAGCCGCGTTCACAGGAAGGGTGAAGCCGAACATGACCTTCCCCCTCATCGTTTATGTCAACGACACCCCCCAGTTCAACATCACGGCCGAGAACGGAACCTTCTCCTTCGCCCTGGAGCCGCAGAGTCCCGGTCGGCTGAAGGTCTACGTGGCCTTCGCCGGCAGCGAGGTGTACGAGGGAGCTACATCCAACGTGATTCTCCTCACCGTTGTCCCGCCGGAGAACATGATGCCGAGGTACATCGCTATCGTTGTCCTGGCGATGCTCCTCGCGGCTGGTATCCTAACTAGGAGAAAGAAAGACCAAACAACGCCTCAAGCATCCCAGAAGACGGTCTTCAAGTACGCGGCAGGGGGGAATGAAACGTCCGGAGAGTTCCTTGAAATCCCCGAAGACATCGGTGAGGCTTATAAGCTCCTCAGAGAAAGGCTGAGGGAGATGTTCGGAATAAGCGAGAGCCTGACTCCGAGGGAAGTCCTGAGGATTCTCCGCGACTGGGAGCTGTATCCAGACCTTGAGGCCGTAACAAAGCTCCACGAGAAAGCCGTTTACGGGGAAATCCCCCTGGGTGGGGAGGAGCTAACCGAGTTCAGGGCGAGCATCGAGAGGCTGCTTCGGGGTGAGAGAGGTGAATAAAACCATAAAGTACCTCGTTCTTATCCTACTCATCTTCACCCTCATCACCATGCCGCTGACGGTACCCCTGTTCAAGAGCTCCACCCAGTACAGTATGTTCAACACAAACTGGGACGGGATTTCAAACTTCGTCAAGCTTGCCCACGGAGAGGGGAAGCGGGTCGCTCCCATCTTCGAATCCTTCGACATGGCCAGCATCAGCGAGAATAACGGTGTTCTCGTCATAGTCGGCCCCAACATGACCTTCACTGATGCCGAGATAGAGCAGATTAAGACCTTCCTGGAGCGTGGAAATACCCTCTTCATAGCCGACGACTTCGGCACGGGCAACGAGATACTGAGGGCCCTCAACTTGTCAGTGAGCATATCCAACTATCCCCTCCGCGACTTCTTCTACGAGAAGGATGATAGGATCATAGTCTCCGTTAGGATAGAGAACCCCCTTCTGGCAAGAAACGTCACGAGAATAGTCACAAATGAGCCCTCTGCAATTCTCGTGACGAGGGGCGGTGAGGCCTACGCGAGCAAGGTGGCTATGATAAACTCCCAGAGGAAGCAGTACCCGCTCATGACTGAAGTCGAATACGGGAATGGAAGGGTCGTAATCCTGGCAGATCCGGATATACTGATAAACCAGCTCTACGGCGAGAACGAGCCTTTCCTAAGGAACCTCATCGAGTACCTCGGAGGCGATACCTTCTACATAGACGAGGCCCATCACCCGGACTTCAACCTGTACACCGCTGGAACAGTCACGATAACGAGGCTGCTGCCCAAAGACATGGTAATCAGGCTGATACTCGTCATCGGTATTCTAATACTCCTCAGGGAGCTGGGCATCTTCAGAGCGGTGGGAAGGCTGCTCTGGAAGCCTGTCTCGCGCTTCTTCAGAAGGAAGGAAAGCCCCGAAGAGCTCGCCCTGGCTCTGGCGAGGGAGCGGGGCTGGGATGAAAAGGAGATAATCGAGATGCTCGAAAGGATGGGTGGTTGATATGATACTCGAGAAGATTAAGGCCGAGGTTGGAAAGGCAATAGTCGGAATGGACGATGTGATCGAGCTGATGACGATAGCCATTATAGCCAACGGGCACGTGCTCCTGGAAGGAGTCCCGGGAATAGCGAAAACGACCCTGAGCAAGAACTTCGCACAGACCCTTGGACTGAAGTTCTCGAGGATACAGATGACGCCAGACATACTGCCGGCAGACATAATCGGCCACACCTTTTACGACATGCGAACCGGGGAGTTCAAGATAAGAAAGGGCCCCATCTTTGCCAACGTCGTTCTCGTCGACGAGATAAACCGTGCCTCTCCAAAGACACAGTCAGCTCTCCTCGAGGCGATGGAGGAGCGACAGGTCACCATAGAGGGCCTCCCCCTCAAGCTCCCGGAGCCGTTCATAGTCCTCGCGACGATGAACCCTGTGGAAATGGAGGGTGTCTACGAGCTCCCTACCGCGCAGATTGACAGGTTTATGATGAAGATAGACCTCACTTACCTCCCCGAGGAGAGCGAGAAGGCAATGCTCAGGATGAAGAGCCTGGGGCAGTTCTCGGAAGCAAACCAGGTCGTCCTCGGGAGCGAGCTGGCCAGGGCCAGAAGAGAGGCCATGAGAGTCCACGTGAGTGAGGCAGCAATCGACTATATATACGCCATCGTCAAGGAGACGAGGCTCGACGAGAGGGTGATCCTTGGAGCCTCGCCAAGGGCTGGCGAGCATCTCCTCTACACCGCCAAGGTTAAGGCCTACCTAGAAGGGAGGAGCTACGTCATCCCGGATGACGTTAAATGGCTGGCTATTCCAGTCATCTCCCACAGGATCGTCGTCAAGCCTGAGTACGAGGTGGACGGCATCGACGGGAAGACCATTGTAAGGGAAGTCCTCGAAAGGGTAGAGGTGCCAACGGAATGAAAAGGGCAGGAGTCTTGCTCTCCCTCGCGGCAGTCCTTTCGGCCGCCGCTTACCTGATGGGCAGCCCAGCGGCGGCGCTGATGGCGGTCGGGATAATGGCCCACTACGCCCTCGCAAGGTTAAGCTTTGAGCCCAGTGTAAGGGTCGAGAGAACCGTTCCGGAGAGAGGAACCGAGAGGGAGCCTGTAAAGGCCAGGATCAAAGTCGAGAATCTCTCCGGGGTTACGGGCGTACTGAGGATAAGGGAAACATCGAAGAGCGTCTTCGCTAGGGAGCTCAGGACCTTCCTGAATCCCGGCGATAAGAAATATCTCGAGCAGACGATAGTTCCCCAGGCTAAGGGCAGGATAGCGATCAAAGCAGAGGCGACTTTCGAGGATGAGCGCGGGCTCTTTAAGAAGGACTTCCCTGTGATAGAACACGGAGAGATGACTATCTTCCCATCACCCAGAAGCATAAAAGAGGCCATGAGGGAAAGGCGCCAGGTCGAGGCCCTGGCCGAGGTCGAGAGGGCCCTTGGAATCGGGGCAGAGACCCTTGACTTCGAGGAGCTCAGGGAGTTCCTTCCAGGGGATGATATAACCAAAATCGACTGGAAGGCCACCTCAAGGCTCAACACGCTTATAGTCAGAGTCTTCAGGAGGGAAAGCCTCGCTGATGTTTACCTGCTCGTCAACGTCGACCGCAAGTTCCGCAGGGAGCTAAAGGCGGGCAAGATAGACTACCTCGTCCTCATCATAGCACAGCTTTCCGCCTACTTCAGGAGGTTCGGCCACAGCGTGAAGGTTGTAGCCTATGACGAGGCGGGCATCGTCAGGGTAATAGAGCACGCAAGTGACCCGCTGACACTCGTCTCCGAGCTCGGACTCAGGGGCGAGAAAGGTTTGCCCCCGCTGAAGCCATCCGGCCTGTCGTCCCCATCGACGATAGGGAGACTGGTACTGAAGATGAAGCGCGGCTCCAGCGCCTCGGGTCCCCTCAAAGCGGCAATGGAAGTCAAGAGCGGGGCGTACGTGATAATGGTCGATGACCTCGGCCTCCACCCGAGGGAGATAATCAAAGCAGCGAGGGTGCTCGAGAGAAAAGGCTCAAAGGCCGTCCTCCTGTATCCAAACCCTGTATTCTTCGTCAGCAAAGAGGGGCTGACCGAAAGAGAGCTGGAGACCCTCTACCGCGGCTACCGCGAGAGGAAGGAGGTCATGAGGAAAGTCAGGGGCTGGATAAAGGTCATTGAAGTCGGCCCCCGAGACGTGCTTCCAAGGGTGGTGGGTAGGCTGTGATAGGGCTGATAGCGACCATCCTAACTGGAATAGTGCTCAAAAACTACGTCTTCCTCCTGATCATGCTGGCTTATCTGCTGAGGTTAAGGAGCAGGAATGCCTCACTGGCCGCTTTCTACCTCTATGTCCTCTCCATAGCGGTATCGCTTCCCAGTACTTCCATCTACACATGGGAAGGACTCAAGCTTGCCGTGTTTGTGGCCCTCTCCACGGTCCTCGCGCTCGACGACGTTCTCAGAGGAATCAGGGTCGAAAGGGAAGAGCTCATCCTCTCAGCGGTTCTAATAGTCTCGGCCGTGACGGACTACACATTCCTGATAGTCCTCATAGCAGTAGTTCTCTACTCATCCTACAGGCACTTCGGGAAAGCGACTGCATACCTCGCCGGCTGGCTGGGACTTTCAGCGGCGGTGATGTACCTGACAAGGGACAGCCTCACCGACCCCGTGGCTCAGGCCTTCGTCATCATCGGCCTGGGACTGCTCTTCATCCTCTTCGCCGAGCGGAAGGATGTTGAGTTCCTCGAGGTGAAGCTGTTTGAGGGGGAGTGAATGTCCAGCCCGACGTGCTCAAGGATGGCTGCACAGGTACTCCCAATCTATTCTAGGTTCCGGAGGAAAAGGGTTTTAAACCGGGCGAAGACGCCCAAAGGGGGGAAGTGAATGAAGCTCAAGGACTACTGGGACCTGCTCACAATCATCACTCTCTCAATTCTGCTCGACCTTCTGATTTTCTACGCACCGGACAGCCTTCTCAGAAAAGCCCTTGGATTAGCCTTTGTACTCTTCTTCCCGGGCTACGTCTTCATAACTGCCCTCTTTCCCAACAGGAAGGAGCTCGACAACCTCGAAAGGCTCGCCCTCAGCTTCGGCCTCAGCATAGCCATTGTTCCACTCATAGGCCTCGGCCTCAACTACACCCCCTGGGGTATAAGGCTCATCCCAATACTCGTCAGCCTGACGATTTTCAACATTGCTTTTTCAATCATCGCCATCTACCGCAGAGCAAAGGCCTTCGAGCCGTGGATTCCATGGATAACGCTCGAGGACGTGAAGAAAGAACTTGAATGGGAGGAGTCGAGCAAGCTCGACAAGGCCCTCACGGTGATCCTGATAATCGCCATCATAACATCCATTGGAACGCTGGGCTACGTCATAACCCACCCGAAGCCCGGCGAGGCCTTCACGGAGTTCTACATTCTCGGGCCGGAGGGCAAGGCCGCCGATTACCCAACCGAACTGAGGGTAGGCCAGGAAGGTAGGGTTATAATAGGCATAGTGAACCACGAGAACAGGAACGTAACCTACTATGTCCAGATATGGCTCGTCAACCTGACGTGGGACAGCACGACCAACACGACGATAATATACGAGATGTACCCCATGCCGGGCTGGTTCAACGTCACCTTACCCGACGTTCCCGTCAACATCGAGGGCAACTGGACGCCCCAGTTCGAGACCAACTACACCCTCAGCATCGATAAACCCGGCCAGTGGCAGGTCTGGTTCCTCCTCTTCAAGGATGAACCGCCAGAGCTCCCGCCGGCACCGTTGGACGGGAACTACGCTGAAACCGATGCCAAGAACCTCATCCTTGAGGCGATAAACGGCACGGTGCAGAGCCTCAAGCTTAACGTGAAGGTGACCTCCTGAGCCCTATTTCTTACTATTTTGAGAGAAAATTTTATAAGTCCATCCCACGTAATCACTAGTTGAATACTATCGCTGGTGGTGGAAATGAGACGTAGAGAAGTTGTGCTGAGTGCGGCCCTTCTGCTGCTGGTTGCGCTCGCGGGGCTCTCCAGCTCCCTATTCACGGACATAGCCCTCTCTGAGAACAACGAGATCTCCTCCGGAAAGTTCGATATAGGAATAAGCAAAGACGGAGAGAGGTTCTACAACGGCCTCAAGCTCTTCGACTTCTCGGATTTAATGCCTGGCGACGAGAAAACCGTAACCTTTTACGTGAAAAACCGCGGGGACCTCGAGGTTTCGAGGATTACTATGACCATTTACGTTAACGACCTGGAGGACGGTGCCCTCTCCCCCGCCGAGAAGGAAGTCGACAACACCACAGAGAGAGGCGAACTGAGCGGCTACCTCGTGATAACGGGCCTCTCAGTACAGCACGGAGGCACAACCACCGACCTGACGGAGGTGGCGGGCAGAACACTGAGGGAACTTGACGGGGAGGAGATAGAGCTCTTCAAAGGCTCCCTGGGAGAGGGTGAGGTGCTAAAGATCGTCATGAGGATAAGGTTCTCACCAGAAGCGGGCAACGAGTGCCAGACCGACAGGGTGGAGGTGGACATGAAGATAAACGCAGAGCAGTGAGCTTTTAAACTCTCCTCATCCTTCAACATTTACCCGTATAACAAAAATCAAACCAGAAATATGGAATAGAGAACTGCTAAAATCTAAATCACTCCGTTAAGGCTATCCCGTTTCGAGAATCGTGATTTTATCCCCAGGGCTAAATCCGTTGGTATCCTGTGAAGTCAATTTCGCAACGTCAATTACAGTGTCGTCATCCTCTTCCCATTTCCCCACAATGTATTTGGTGTTCTGGTATTTGAGAAACAGATTCGGATACACCTCTTCAACGAAGTAGTACACAGCAGCAAGGGTGGCATCGACATTCGTACCTTCGATTATTAAAACCGGAGTGTTGTAATATTCGACAGCTTGTATGACGAACAGCCCATCTTCCACATTCCACCAAGCATCAGCATGTGAGACTGAGTACATTCCAGTGGGTGTTCTCACGGAATAAGAATCCAAATACACAGGGACAACGTGCTCCTCCACCAAGCGCAACGTGCAGGGGTTAACGGCTTTTCCTCCAACGAGTACAGTGGGATATCCTATCCGGTCTGGGCTCAGAGGGCATGAATCACCGTCCTTTTCAACCGGTACCGGTACAGCATTTCCGAGTAATGATAGGGCGTATTCCCCTACCTCATCTCTGTTTCCTCCTGCGATTATCCAAGCAATCCCCCCGACATCCTGTAGACTGTTCTCAAAGGCTCCTAACCCAATGGGCCGGTAATCCGGAATGTACACGTAGAGCTGATCCGAAGAAAGTATAAGGTACGTTGGTGATTTACTGTTCGGGTCTTTTAGATATCCTCCACAAACCTTGAGCAAGTTGTTCATGGCAAACGTGTAGTATACCGACCTCTCCACCCGGGGCGTGTAAATAGCAGATACCGGAGATTCTTGGCAGACGTTAACCAGTTCTGGAGTCCAGATGGTATCATAATTGTATATGCCCGGGATCCTAATGGTGTTCAACACACTAATTATGATCAGGATTCCAAGGAGGAGGGACAGCATAGATCTCATTCTGACAGAATTTTTGGGAGTTATATCCCCCATAATCGAATATGCCACAATTGGAGACGCAAATACAACAAAATACTGGAGTGTTCGTACCAGCCAATTATGAAACCCCCATATGCTGCTTCCTTTTGGCATGAAAAACGAAATAATGAGGAGAGCCACTCCTATTGGGATCCACAGCACGGACAGGATGTCAAAATCCGTCATTGTGTTTTCTCTTATCTTCATGAAGAATCCTCTCAAAAAGAACAGTGCAAAAAACAGGTTCCCCATCTGGAAGAACACTACGGCTGCGGTTGAATTATTGTAAACCCGAGTGTATATCTGAGCACCTAGTTCAAACTGAACGTAAAAGACAACAAGAACCGCCACCCCAACCACTATCCAGAGCAGATATCTCCGAAAAACATTCACCTCTGCATCAACAAGTTTGAGTAGGGGCACCTTAAGGGAATCCAAGTTAATCGGATTATGACTGCTAAAATATTTCGCCATGAGATACACAATGGCAAGAAACATCTCCATAACAAAAGTCGAGGCAACATAGAATGTCTGTACCGACATTTGAAGATTTAATACATTATTTGCAATCCATGTCATGTTCTTAAAGAGATTTGAAGAGTATGGAAACGTCACAAACACAATCCACGAAACAATTATTGAAACTGCAACAGTAAGGTACTTTTTCGCGTTTTCCCGGGGTTTATTCTCCCATAGTATTAACAAGGCAAGGTACATAACAAAAACAGCAGAATACAGAATAAAAGACAGAACGTGAGCAAAAATAAGCGCTACGTACAGTATCAAAACCCCAACGAAAAACCTAAACGTGGGGCGTCCTGTCACGATAAGAACTGCAAGGATAAGTCCAACCAGCACTCCAATCTGCTGGGGCCTTATTTGAATGACCGACCACCAATATAATGGAGTTATGAAGAGCAGTAGAATCGCCAACAGGGCATGGTTTTTGGACACACCATTCCTTTGGTAAGCAAAAAACAAGATAAGTATATACAGAACAGCTACTACAATGGAGTATCTCACTACTATACCAATCACGTCAGAAGAAAAAGAATAAACAAGATGAAGGGAAAATGGGGTTATATAGCCAGAAACTATCGAGGTCTTATACCATAGAGAATCTCCTAGGAGGGACACATAGTAGGATTCATCTATGGTCGTGAAATACCTCCCAAAGCCGATTCTTATGTAGAAAATAACTACACCAGAGAACAAGATTATCGCCAGAAGTTTAAGCCGGAAATTAGCTTTCCCATCCATGATTAAGTATGCGCTTATTGTGGAGATAACCAGCAAAAGAGTTAAAACCGCCACCTGCGTCTGCACCTCTAACCCTCCGCGAGGGGAAGACGTTTGAATATCTGATACACTTTCCCATTACTTGTTTCAACCACCACTCTTATCGTGAGCGATTCGGGCAGATACATTATTTTGGATTCCTTGACGATGACTCTGTACCTGTCCTCTCCCAGTTTAAGCAACATCAGCTGGTATTCCTTCACAACCGTGCTGGTGTTACTCCTGTTCTCAACTATCTTAGTGACAGTGACATTTTTAGAGGTATTCATGAGAAAGCTCAAATTGCTCGGCCCAGCGTACGAGGGGGGTAAGTGCTCAAGCAGCCGCGATCCATATGAATCATTAACAATCAGGATACCTCCCCATCTCATATAATTACCTGTGATATCATATATTCCACTTAGATTGTAAGTCGTAGTTTGTTCCCACAACACAACCCTTCGGTAAGTTACATTCTCGATAAAGAATTCGAAGGATACCTGAGCCATGCTACCGGGGTTGAGTGAAATATTACCGTCCTTAATCACCATATCATTTAGGTAAATCTTGAAGGAATATTCCTCGGGGCCCTTCTCATGAGATTCGATAATGAAAACTATGCTATATGTGGTATTAGGAGTCAAATATGCCGGTACAGTAGTGCTATCAAAATAAACTTTTGAGAACCCAGGAGCCCTTTGGGAGTTTATTAATACAATGCTACCAATGACAAGAATTACCATTATAGCTAGCAGATAATGCTCCCATTTCACACTAATCCCCCGACAACTCTTTTGAAAATGGCAGAATTAAAAAGTTTCGGTAAATGAAGAGAAAAAAAGCTTGGAAAATCAACCCTCGGCCACAATGGTTATGCTGTCGCCGGCACTGAATCCACTAGTGTCTCCGAGGTCAGCACCCGGCAACGGCACGTCAGCTCCGGGCTCGGTGTCCTCCCACAGTCCAACGATGTAACGAATGCCGTTGTAGCTGTCGATGTTCGGGGAGACCTGGGTTATGAAGTAGTAGGCTCCGGCCGCGGTGCTGTCGGCATCAGTACCGTAGATGGTGACTACAAGTGCTCCACTGTTGTCCTCGAAGAGCTGTATGATGAAGTAGCCCTTGGTGGCGTTCCACCACGGAGTAGGAGGCTGCCAAGTGAAGTTGCCCTGCGGGGTGACGATGGTTATCATGCCGTCCACCACCATGTGGACCGGGGCTATGTCCTCGTAGGCCGCGGTGACCGGGTTGACGAGAGGTCCACCAACAGAGATGAGGACGTCGTTGGCGGTCAGTTGGGCGAAGTCGAACTGGTCAGCGAGACTGACTTGGTTCTGACGTCAATCGGGACGGTGCGGGCTATGTACTGGGAAGTCGAGAATGCATCTGGCGTTCCGAGGTTGTTGAAGATAAAGTAGACCGTGTCGGCGTTGGCGATCCTCTCCGAATACATCGCGAATCCGCTGGTCTCGATGGTTCCGCGGAGCTTGACGTCGGCGGTTGAGGTGGCGAACGGGTAGACGGTCACGTAAGCGTAGCCGGTGAGGTTGCCCTTGGTGGCGACGATCATGTACTTGCTGCCGTCAACGGAGGCCGGGACGTTGCTTATGGCGTAGTGTCCGTCCTCGGCGGAGACAGCGGTGAGGACGTTGCCCTCGAAGTCGGTGGCGTTGACCCAAGTAGTGCCGTTCCATATCTTCAAGATAACGGTGGCTCCTGGCACCTGGTTTCCACTGTCATCGGTTATGTCACCTGAAATTGAACTGGTACCACCGAACTCGACAACGATGTCGTTGCTGGCTAGCCCATCGTAAGCAGCCCAGACGTCAACTGCTCCCATGAGGGTAATAAGCTCCTCCGGAGTCATATCTGGAGTGGCCTGCGTACAGACCTTAAAGATGGCGCTTCCAGTCTCGTCAGTGGTAGCGTTGGTTGGCTCGAGGTAAGCTATGGCCATATTGTCTATGTGGAAGTCCAATGTCTCATTGGCGACAGGACCGTTGAGTTCTGAGACGTTGCCAACACTGGCCAATATTTCGGCAATTATCTCTTGCTTTTCAGTGTCATTGAGGAAAGTTATATTGTTGATCCAGTCCTCGAATAGCATCCACTGAGCATCGAACTGCTCCTCAGCGTTGGTAATGCTCAACATCGCTTTAAAGGTGAAGTACTCACCGGCCTGAGTTGGTTTGAACATAGTATCGTCAAGAAGCTCTAGGGCCAGTTCATTGGGTTCAATGGTTATAATGGTTGCGCCTTCAGCGGGCTCGGCCATGAGGTCTCTCATAAAGTCCTCGTAGTGATATGTTTCCATAGTGACTCCACTAAATATAGCATTACCTTGGACCGAAGCAGACCCTGGAACTATCTGGATGAGTCCCGGAACGTTGGTAACCTGAAGGTTGTAAATGTCTTTTGTGATATTAACGAGGTTAACCTTGTACTTGGAGACGTTGACCATTATAGACCAGCCATTGTCGATCGAAGTGGCTGTAACGGTCTTGTTAAGCTCGTACCAAGTTTCGTTGACGTACTGGAGGACATTCTCCCAGGTATAGTTCTGCCCTTCCTCTACGATTGGATAGTTAATGGTGGACGGAACCGCTATGACGTACAGGTTGAAGGGCTGCTGTGGATACAGCTCGAACATTCCTTCAGAGTAGTCGGCGTTGTAGACCGGGTTGTAGACCGGGAAGTACTTCTTGACTCCGCCAATCTCGATTCCCCAGTATAGTCTAACTGGCTCTCCGGGCGGCTCAAGGGAACCTTCTTTTCTGATGTTAACATAGACGTAGGTCAAGTCAGCGGGGTTGGGCGCGTTGACCATTATAGTCTCTGTGTCGTTCTTCATTCCGTACTTACTAGCCACCATAATCTGGAAGGTTCCAGCAACTGGAGCAAAGATAGGTGCATTAACTATTGCTCCATGACCCTCTGTGATGGGTATCATCCAAGTGTAGAAACCACTTGGTATAATGCTGTTATTGCTGAACTCAAGCATAAGACAGGCCATACTGGTGATGTTGACCATATCACCCATCTCGTCAACAAATGCTATTGTAAAGTTCACGTTGTACATACTACCGGCAGTTATGTTGGACGGAGTAGCGGTTACCTCAATATGCCAGTCACGAACCTCAAGTGCCCTAGTTATTGTGGCGTTTAGGGCATTATCATGGATGACGACTGTATAGATTCCGTTCTGCTCAAGAACAACGTCTGATATAACAATGACTCCATTCTGGTAGGCAGTTGCGGTGTAATTGGTCCCGTCAATGGTGACTGTGATGTTCGGACTAGCCGCGATGGAGGTGACGTTCACCATAAGGTCAAATGGCACGTTAACGTAGGCTATCTGCGGGGACACAGTGGCGTCAAGAGCAAGCTCTATTGGGATGTCGTACGTCTGGGCGAAGTACGTGAAGTTGGTGGCCGGGTCGAAGACCATCATGATCATCTGGACGACGCCGCTCTGGTTGAAGACGAACTTCTCAGGTGCCCAACTGAAGTCTATGTCAAAGTAGTTGGATCCCTGAGAGCCCCCTCCAATTCCAAGCGTCGGAAGTGAAACCTCAAATCCCACGTTCGCAGCACTGGCCACATCCCATGGCAGGCTAAGGGTCACGTTGCCCATGAGCGGCGGGTTGGCATACCCATGTGGTAGATAGTAGAACTCTGTTGGTGTGTATTGGACAATTATGTCCCAGCTCTCAACAGGTATGCTAACTGCGGTGGAGTTTATTAGATGGCCATTGTAGTAGACATAGACGGTTCCGGTGACGTTGTCAGTGGGGTTGGTCAGCAGTATTGTAATCGCACCAGCACCGCTGGCGTTTCCGTAGTTAGTGCTGACGTCAACGTTTAGATCGTCCGCGATGAGTGGGACATTGCCAGTGGGCTCAGCACTGACGTGAAGCTCGTCGCTGATTCCCCAGTAGAGCATGTCCGGCTCGACGATTATGGTGGCATTCCAGATGATAGGCTCGATGACGTAGCTACCTGTACCAACGACGTGGCCATTATAGGTAGCCTCGACATTGTAGGTGAGGGTTCCCTGCGGGTCAACTATGGCGACAGTTATGACATCACCATTGCTGTAGGAACCAACAGAAGCTCCGTTAATGGTAACGTCGACCGGGACGCTCGGGCCGTTGACGTAAACGGTCACGTAAAGGGTGTTGTCAACGTACTGGTAGACGTCGCCGTCGGTAGTGAAGTCGAAGGTAGCATTCCATGTCTCCACTGAAACCATCGCAACGCCAACTACACTAGCATTGTATGCGTCAACAGCCTCAATGTAAATCGGATTAGTGCCGTTAACTGGGATATTGTAGTTAAATTTAACGTATCCATTCTTAACAGGCACGTAATTGATAGTGTAGACATTTCCATCAGCGTCAATTATGGTGACATTAGCCTCGGTATTAATGTCTTCATTGAATATGTAGTCACCACTTTTAGACTTGTACTGGAGCTCGATGTTAAGGGTATTCGGTAAATACGCGTAAACTGGACTGCTGACCGGCATGGCGGTGACCTCGATGTACCGGTTGGTTATGGTAAAACTGGGCTCGATGAGCATGTAGTGGGTAACGGTCTTCCCAGTAAGAACGTCGGTGACAATGATCTTGGCGAGGCCAACACTGTTGGCGGTTATGTTTGCGAAGGTCACAAATCCATAATAACCGCCCTGTCCGGCAGCAATGGGCCCTTCAAGCGTGAGGGTCTTAGTCTCGGTGTAACCATCAGGAAGTTCAAGGGTAACATTAACGTTTCTGCTTCCTGGGAACTGGAGACTCTCTCCCACCTCGACGGTGATATCTGTGGTCTGGCCAACAGTAAGATTCGCAGGTGTTGTGCTAACGTAAATGCCCCAGTCCTTTATCGGGATAGTATAGCTAGTCCAGACCATGTAAGTGTCGTTATAAACCTTTACGAGCACATAGCCAGGTTCATTGAATGCCACATTGGTAAGAACAGTTCCACTTCCAAAGTTGTCAGTTATTGGTAGTACCATGGTGTTCAGAAGGTTATTGTTCATGTCATAAACCTCAACAACGACGCTGGAGTTCAGGAAAATTCCCAGAGGAGTAAACTGGGCACTGATGTCAAGATCCGCTGGGATACTGACGTAGAAGACATTATCTGGGTAGATGCCATAGTTGAAAACTGTGTAGTTACTAGTAACGTTCCAAGCTTTGACAGGGATGTCCATGGTCGTGCTAACATGATATGTAGTGTCATTTATGACAACCGTAATCGTACCGACCTCATTTGGGGTTATGTTAACTTCAAATGAGCCAAAATTATTGACGACATCGAATGTTCCATTAGCGATCTCATTACCGTTGAGGAGTATCTTGTAGTCCGGTGTCGAGTTAATAACAGCCGTAAGATTGTATTGGACTTCAACATTGAGAGTAGCCGGCACATTTACATAGAACACATCGTCATTCTGGCTCCCACCGGTATAATATACGGTATAGTCACTTACATAAATGTTCCACGGAGCTCCAGTTATTGTGAAGTCACCATAGAGTTCTTCCCAATGTGTGGCAAATGTAATTGTAACATCGGCCGGATCTACGATGAGGTTTTTAATGACGATCTCAGCAGTACCGTTTATCATGGTAGTAGTGTTTGAACCACCTACCACGTCACTAGTAACTACTACACTTGCAGTGTCGTTAACCCCCACTATGCCAAAAGCAAAGACAGCAGTGAGATTCATATACAGATCAAATGGCACATACTTGTACGGAGTATGGTCGTCAGTAGCAGAGGGTACGACTTTGTATGTGTAATCAAGACCCCAGTCATATATAGTGAGAGCACTGTTGTTAACGTAAGTGTATCCTCCTGCAGTGGATGCTACTTTCACCACATCAGACGCGTTCACACCACCACTAAGCTCAACGAATGCACTACCATGGTTATTCTGGATAAGTGTGGGATCAGTCTTATCAGTAATGTTTACGATAATCTGCAGAACCTTTGGACCACTATCGTCCGGAAGAGTTATGTTGACAATCTGGCTGGATGGAACCGTTATCAAAGAGCTATTAACGAGCTGTGGGTCGTAGGTAACATTGACTGTCATATTGAAAGGTATGTACTCAAGAGCCTTGTCATTGAGCCAGTCTGTTCCATTGTAGTACGGAACACTGCTCTGTATGTCCTGAAGGACTACTGTAAATGGATACCTAACGTTGAATTCAAAAATGGTGCCAGTATAAGGAATGTTGCCGTTGGCAATATCGTACTCATAAACAACAAGGGTGACCCTTTCAACATCCTGAGGTACTTTTGAGTAAGATGGATCAATGTCCCCGGGATCAGTTGAGTTTATGAGAACCGTGTTGGAGCCTGTTGAAATGGGCTTAACTCTGCTGTAAACGCTTTCATTATGACCATCCTGGTATATGTAATACAATGTCACATTTGCAAATGTCTGCTGGGTTGCGTTAATGGTTATGTTGACAAAGTATTCAAAACCTGCGAATAATACCCAGCCTCCATAGTTCGTATCCGCACTAATTCCTGTAATGTAGCCCGCTGCCTTAACGGGGGTCATAAAGCCTGGTGCAAAGCTTGGCACTACTGATGCCAGAATCAAAAATGCCAACACCAGGCCAAAAATTTGGGCTTTCTTGCATTTATTCATACCACTTCACCCACCTTTGGTTCTGTCAATAGAGAGACGGCCTCGTAGGCCACTGAAGTATTAAGCAAATACATGATATAAATTTTTCGTTAGTAAAGTATCAACTTGATATAGTTGTATTACTGTGCACTTGTGTATATATGGACATAAAATAAACTATAAAAAATGACAAAAAACAACTGTATATACCAGTAGCAAGCATTAGTTTTAAAATATAACAAGAGATAGTAATGCAAAATGTAACATAAACAACGTTAGAGTGTACAAGGGCACACATATTGAACAAATTCATACTATTGATAGTTAAACAATTTATAAAATGATTTCAAATGTTCATCACGATTTATGGATATAGCAAACTTTGAGACTTGACAGTCAAAAAGTCCACACAACAAAATTTTTAGATGATATAGAAATACTGGAATTATGAATCCCAAAAAGACAAAAACCAACCTCTTTGTCCATAAGACAAAGGAATACCTCCTGAAAGGTATCGTCGAGATTACCCGCAGAAATCCCGGAGAACCCATATTCAACGAGCCATGGGATCACCTCATAATACTTGATGATTGCAGGTTCGACGTATTCAAGCAAGAGTTCCTAGAGAGAAACCTGCCTGGCGAGCTCAAATCAAAATTCTCGCTCGGTTCATGGACTGGCGAGTTCCTGGTAAAGAACTTTTATGATGAACAATACGATGATATAGTTTACATAACTGCAAACCCCTTCGTAGACAGATACCTTCGCGGGAAGTTCCATAGAATTGTATCGGTATGGAAAAAGCACTGGGATGAAAAGTACAGCACGGTGCCGCCCAGCGCTGTATACCTCGAGACGATAAAAGCAATGGAGAAATACCCAGACAAACGCTTAATAATTCACTTCCTCCAGCCCCATCACCCATATTTCACCCTTAGGAACTTTAAGGACGATGCAATGACCCTCATCAAGAACTCCGTTGAAGAGGGTGACTTTTCTCTGCGGGGATTCCCAAGGGAACCCCCTCACAAGATATACCTCTCGGAGATATATGCCTACTTCAGTCTTCATCGTCTTATCAAGGCATACGTGGAAAACCTCCGCATAGTCATCCCCTATGTGGAGCTACTACTCCACAAACTCCGTGGTAGAACGGTTGTCACGGCAGACCACGGAGAGCTCTTCGGCGAGATCGTTACTCCACTTCTCCCGATAAGGGTCTACGGCCACGGTATAGGCAGGATTCCCAGCCTGACTTTAGTGCCGTGGTGGGTGGTTGATGAAGGAGACAAATCAAAACTGCGTCCCATTAGAGATATCAAAAAGGATATAACCAAAATAGAACGTCGTTTTGGCTTCAGATCTTTTACCAAAGAGACCATCAGACTGAAGCGGGTGATCTCAACTCTAAAGCTCAAGGGGAAGATCTGATCCTGTGTTGTGTAAACCTCCGTGAGAGAATGGCCATTTTCCTAAGCCGTTTGGGATTGCTCATCAGGGTCTCAAGGGCCTCCTCCAATGACTCAATCTTAATAGTTTTCATAATAGTTCCAGTTTTGCCATCCAGAACAAACACCTTCGAACCCACATTCGGAGAAATAACAACAGGAACGCCAAATGCTTGAGCCTCCACAACCACCATCCCAAAGGACTCGAAAGAGGAGGGCAGGACAAGCATCTTGGCTGTAGAGTACACCCGGGCTAGATCATCAGGGTCGTTTATCCGCCCCAGAAACCGTACTCTCTGGGATATTCCAAGTTTAGACACAAGGGAAACGTATTCGGGTTTCATATCACCGTCCCCAACTATCCACAACTCCCATCCTGGATATCGTGATGAGACCTCAGAAAACGCCCCAAGCAGAAGATCAAGGTTCTTGAATCTGTGATACCTCCCAAGCTGGCCTACGAAAAGGATTACGTTTTTCCTCTTTACGGGAAGATTTAGGAGACAGTGCTCCATTAGACTATGAGCCATAGGAGGATATGAGATTTCCGAGTTGTACCCCTTCCTTTTCAGATATTCCCACACAGAACGGGATACTGAAGTTATCATCGCCCTCCGAAGCGTTAACCTCTCAAGCGTGGCCATGTAGATGACAGCAATGAAATCCAAGAGCCTCGCTCCCTTTTTGAGGCCGACAGTATGGTAGACTATCCTGATCGGAATGTCGTATATCCCCGAGAGAATTGCAGCCACATCAGCAGCGAACGGCACGGGAGTATGTGCAATTATTAGATCTTTATGTTTCATCCTCTTGGCTAAGGCAACAACAAACTTCAACCCGATGGGTGTGTTAGAGACTATAAGTTCCGGTTTTATCCTGCATACCCTAAATCCGTTCATATCCTCGCTGCTTTCTGAGCCTTTAGTCATGCAGAGTACTTCAACATCATGTTCTTTTGCAAGCCGTTTGGCCATGTGAAATGCATACCTTTCCAAGCCCCCACCTTCAGGATAAAAATATGGAGAGACAATCAGAATAGACTTTCTGTCTTTTTCCATTAATCGTCCCCCTTGAGGAGATATATGCTAACGAAGAACGCAAAAAACATTACCTGGATTCCAATCGTCGTGAACGTCAGTACAAGAATGGCCTCCTTCAGCTTGAACAAAGCACCGTATCCCGCGTTTTGCCACTGGAGGAAGATATGGACACCTAACATAATTCCTATAATGAACATAATCCCCCCGACCAACAAGCCCTCCTCGAGGATTGAATACCTCATAAAGAAGTTCGTGAGTCTTGTGGGTTCATCCAGCCCCTCCTTAGCCGCATAGACCTTGGCAGAGATCCCAAAGCTCAGGATCTGAACACTGAGTAGGGTAAGTGCACTGCCGAGTATCATTGTATGCAGTCTCTCTGGGTTAATGAAGTAAGTGTACCCCATAAGCAGAAGTCCCATACCCAGGAGCAGTATTCCAGGGAAGAGGAACAGATGCGATGGGGAATACAGCAACATAAGTCTCAGGTGTCTCCACCCATCTTTAAAGGAGCTGAGCTTTGATTTACCAATCCTCTGATGGTACCTGATGGGAACCTCAACTATCCTCAGATTCTTCTTTGCAGCCTCTATGACCATTTCACTCGCAAACTCCATCCCCCTACATTTCAGGGGCAGTTGATCAAGTACATCCTTTCTTATGGCTCTCATGCCACAGTGAGCGTCAGATATTCCAGCTTTGAAGAGGATGTTGAGAATTTTGGTTAGAAGGGGATTCCCAATATATTTGTGAAGCCAGGGCATGGCGCCCCTATCCATCTTCCCCCTCAGCCGGGTACCTATTACAAAGTCTGCCTCCCCCTCTAGGAGGGGCTTCAAGATATTTGGAATATCCTCTGGGTCATAGCTACCATCGGGATCCATCATTATAATGAACTTTCCATCCGCATGTTTGAACCCAGTTAGGTATGCATCGCCATAGCCAATACCTTCCTGCTTAATAACCTTCGCACCGAGCTGTTCGGCTATTTCAGGGGTTTTATCGACACTCTTATCCACAACAATAATCTCGTATGGTACCTCCAGCCTCTCCAGCACACCCCTGATACGGGGCAGCATTATCGATATAGCTCTTTCCTCATTTCTTGTAGGTAAAACAACCGTCACCTCAGGTTTCATGCAGCACACCCTTGTAGTATCTTTCCAACTTCTTAGAGATATTATCCCAGTCGTATTTCCTTGCAAGTGAGATAGACTGTCGTCTCATCTTGTAAGAATTTTCCCACGCTAATAAGATTTTCTGTGCAAAATCTTCCGGCGTAGGAGTGCTTACATAACCATTCTTTCCAGGCAATATCAGTTCTTTTGATGCATTTAAGGGAGCATCCACGGTAACTACTGGAATTCCAGAGGCATTTGCTTCAAGAACGACCATGCCGAATCCTTCTCTCATAGAAGGGAAAGCTAAGAGCCTAGAAGATTTAAGTATCGCTATAACTTCCTCAAAATCCTCCAAGAACCCCAGAAATTCTACATTTTTCTGTAGCCCTTGCCTTCTTGTGAAAGTTTCTAATTCTTTTTTCTGGGGCCCATCCCCAATTATTCCAACTCTGAATGTGGGATACTCAGTCCGTATCGGCTTTATCGCTCTTAGTAGCAACATCACATTTTTATGTTCTACGAGCCTGCCAACGAATACTGCATCATATCTCTTCTCCCGATGAGGAGGTACCTTTTTTATGGCTTTGAAGTCAATACCATTAGGTATTAACTCAAATCTCCCCGCTCGTACTTTACACAACCTCTGCAAAGTGTGTTTTGAAACCACGACATGATTCTCTGTCAGTTTTAGCATGTTATCTTCTACTAATCTCCCAATTCTTGACCCAGCAGGAAGGTATTCTCCCCAATATTCTCCCCAATACTCATGCCACGTTATTACAAAATTACCTGAATCGGCAAATTTGAATTTTGCCGAATAACTGGGCAAGTAAGGGAACTCCTGGCAGTCCACAATGTCGTAAGAGTTTACTTTTTTCATCAATAGTCTCCAAGAAAACATTATTGCCTCCTTGGGATCCCGCTTGTTACCTTTGTAGAAGTGAACGGGCCTTCCAACGCCATGGATAATTATACCTTCACGTTCTAGTTGCTTATTAGAACCCCACCAATTGAAGGAGTACCAGTGCACCTCATGCCTTTTTGCAAGTCTCTTTCCAATTTCATACAGCCTACGTTCCACGCCCCCTTTGATTTCTGGATATAACGCATCATAAACAAATGCAATCTTCATAATCCTGCTCTCCCCTCCCTTTGCTTTTGGGTTATGGCTTTAAAATTATCTACCCCTGAACGTTTTATGATGCCCCTATTTTTTAACATTAAACTTTGTGAAGATAGAGAATAACACAATGCTTTTAATATTCTCAGAAAAGGTACTGCTATGGGGGATTCAAGTGAGAACAGTTACACTAGAATTCATTCTGAGCGTTATCAAAAACCTGCTTAAACCAAAGTATGCCCTCCCTATTTTAACTAGCATCGCCATCGCTATTCGCTTAATACCCTTTAGATTAAGCTATCTTCTTGGCTATGACACATATTTTCATATTGCATACGTTAAGTATTCCCTTAAACTTGGGGAGTGGGTGAACTTTTTCCCGTACGCCAAAGCTCCTTGGGGCATGCTTGTAAATAACTTTCATCCACTTGGCCTCTGGATGACCCCGGCTTATGTATACAGGATCTTATCGATTTTTGGAATCTCACTCTACGATTCATTCAGGATAACACCTGTCATTTTTGGCGTTTTAACCATTATATTCATGTATCTGTCTGTCTGGAAGCTGTATGGCAGAGAAGAAGCATTTTTAAGCGCGTTGTTTTTATCCATCTCCTTTGGACACGTCTTCCGTTCAATAGCTGGATATTATCGGGGGGACAACTATCTGCTTTTCTGGTACAGTCTCGCTCTCTTGGGAATTAGCCTTGCTCTCTCACGCCGGAATGAAGGAGAAAGCTGGAAAAAGAGGAGACTGCTACTCTATCTAGTACCAGCATTAGCATCAGGCCTGGCAAGTATATTTTGGAGTGCATATTACCTAATATTCGTGTTCCTCCTTGGAAACGCTATATTTCTATCCATAGGTGCACTGTTACTCCAGAAGTCTCGTATGTTAGTTGACTCAGTAGCCATCGTTGTATCTACTCTCTTCGGAGCCCTATTGGCGAATTTTCTTGGGGGGTACTTTTACTATGGAATGTTTGGATGGAATCGTCCTCTAGGTATCGAAACTGCACAGAAGCTCGGATTTCACCTTGAGACCATTAAGGATGCTTTCTTACTGGCTTACATAAGATATGCAGTTCCACTAGCCCTTGCATTTATCGTGCTTTTGTTCATAATATCTAAAGTCATACGAAGTAGGACGCATCGTGTCGGGATTATAGTTGTACTCCTCATATTGGCGTTAGTTTTGATGGTGAAGTACTACGGATTCATAGAAGGCACTTTTTTAAGTTTTATAAAGCACTTCAGCGGGGAATCCATCACAGAAACGCGGCAACCGTCCCTCCGGGATGTGTGGATCTCCTACGGTTCAGTAATCATTGCAGCTTTGTTCTTTCTTTTACGACTCAGACCCTCAAAGATTGCCATTGAAGACTTCGTTGTGCTCGGATTTGTGTTGCCAAGTATACCTATGATATACACTTGGACTAGATTCCTCTTTATAGGTTCCCCTGCGGTCGCCATACTCGGCGGAGTTGGGTTATGGAACCTTGTAAGGGAGATCCATAAGTTGAACATCCGCAGTCATCCAGTTATAGCTGGTATTCTCATAGTCCTTGTCACTGTTCCCACCGCATGGGTAGGCGTACAGAACACACTCAACGTAAAACCATTTATGAATGCTGAATGGGAGAAAGCCCTAATCTATCTCAGCGAGCATTCCAACGGAAACGATATTGTTCTCACCTGGTGGGATCAAGGATATTGGGTTACCTACTACTCCTGGAGAGCCCCAGTTACTCAAGGGGTTCCAAACGAGTTCGTAGCTAGGTATTACATGGGTCTGGCCAGCGAAGAGGAGCTTATGAATCTGGGCGTGGATTACATCATAGTATCATACGACACCGTTTTAAAGTTCCCGGCAGTTTTGGAGACAGCGGGCGTTCCAGTCAAAGACTACCCAATGGTACTGATGGGCCTAGTGGGAAAAAGTGAAGATGTCTTCGTTTTCGCAACGGAAGGATATTCAATAACTGCACGTCCTATTAACGGAGGCTGGGAAATATTTGTAAACGTTGCCGGAACCATATTTTCCCCAGAGACCGCCTTTGTTGAAGTAGGAAATGATGTGAATAAAGTCAACATCACTGGAACAACCAAAGCGAATGCATACGTTTATATAAATTTGAATTACGGATATGCCGTTCTAATGAACAATAACTCATTCCAGACAACATTGGCAAAACTCATGTTTACTAATAAAACCCCAGGATACACCCTCGTTTACTCTGACGGAGGCTACGTCAAGATTTTCAGGTTTGATCATCCCAACGTCGGGGTCTCTAGAAACGGTAATGAGATAATGCTTAGCTTCACAAACGCGACGGGCACGAAGCTCATCCTGGAAGGCTTCACCGACAACGGTACCCGCGTCTTTTTCCACATCTATGATGTCGCGGGCTTGGAGGAGTTCACACTCCCTGCCCAGCTGAACGAGAGTGTCGTAGTCAAATACGCGTACAAACGGAACGGGAAAGTACTCGACAGAGGAATTTTTAGGTTGGACGATGTGCGGATGCTCTGGCACATTCCCAACAAATCCTGAAAATCACGGGGGGATACCCGTGGACGATAACACGACCGCCAAACCAAACAGCCAAAAGAGAATGAAATTGCCTGACCCATACAAAGCTATCATCGTCCTTATTATCACTGGCTTCGTAATGACAGTCGCGTACAAGCTGTTTTTGTGTGATACACCACCGCTTATCTGGGACGCGGCAACTCACTTCATGGACAGCGTGAAGTATTACCTTGCACTCACCCATTTCAACTTAGGGATATTCCCGTACATCAACAGGTATTGGCCGCCACTTGGCTCTCTTTTCCCGATACCAGCATACGCTATATTTAGAACATCTCCTCAAACGGGAATATTCGCGGAGAACATCCTTTCGATAGCCATACTCATTCTAGCACTCCACAAACTGTCGAAGTACTTTGGGAAGATAGCAATCGTCGTTTCCACATTCGTGGTTCTTATGTCTCCCATAATCCTAGATCAAGCGACTACATTCATGATAGACCTTCCCCTCACTGCAATGGTTATGATGACATGGTATCTCCTCCTTAAATCTGAGGGGTTCTCCCAGAGAAAGTACACAACACTAAGCGCAGTGTTTTTTGGACTTGGCCTTCTAGCCAAGTGGACGTTCGTTTTCTTTGTGCTGGTAGTCTTTTTGTATGAAGTGGCGATATCCTTTGGCTTAAAGATGAAAGGAACAGAGATAAGAATAAAACTCAGCGTAGAGTCCCTGAAGGAACTCGCTATCTTTGCAACCGTGGTTCTGATGGTGGCAGGATGGTGGTATGTACCAAATCTCAAAGTACTCTTAAACTCCCTTCTGTACAACAGCAGAATCTCGGGGGCTATAGAGGGAGACCCCCCAGTTCTCACAATTCAGTCCGCCCTCTACTACACTTACACGATGATAAACTTTTACCTGAACCCAATACTGTTCGCCCTGTTCGTGGGCATTTTAGTACTGCTGCTCTGCAGGGCAAGAAACATTTCCGTGTACATAAAGCTAGTCCTCATCCAAATCCTGCTCACATACATGGTCTTCACCCTGACACGCAATAAGGATCCGAGATTCTTAATGCCGGTCATACCTTTCATTGGCCTCGTGATGGGCTCCGGCGTGGAGCTGGCAACAAGACTAGAAAATGGAGCAAAGATAGCTTCCGCTCTCATGGTCTGCATAGTGCTTGGAGGAGCACTCAATGTGGCTACTTTCTTGAGGGTGATACCCCAAACAGAAATCTACAAAAATCCCGACCTTATACCTATCTCAGGCGGCAGCCTGTATCTGTCAGGGAACTACTGGTCGTTTAATCTGGACACGACGGAGGAAGAATGGGAAATTAACAGAATACTCTCCACAGTAGAAGAACTAGGAGGAGACAACGGCATCTTGTATATCCTCTCGAATAACCCCCTTATAGCGTATCCACTGAAATACAGAGCGCTAATCAACGGAAGTGACCTAAAAGTCGTTAAACCCGATACCAGCCAGCTCATTCCCCTCGTGTTCTCCGCGGACTACGTTCTGTACACCACCAGCGAATACTACTCAGCACGCTGGAAGGTCAAGTACTCTACATTGGCCAGAAAGCTATTCATAACGTACAACAACATCACTGGAGTCTTCATTCCCATTGAGAAGTTTGAATTCCCCGATGGAACCATAGGCATTCTCTACAGACACGAGAGAGACACAGCCCTCCCTCTCAACATCTCCACGGATGCCACCAGCGTAACGTGCAAGGGAGAAAATGTGTCCTTCGGGGATAAGGTACAACTGACGGCCATCTGTATTTATAGAATTGAAGGAATTGACCTCATAGAATACCGCTGGAAAACCCTCGAGGAAATGGACGCTGACTACACGATATTCGTCCATCTAACTGATGAAAGCGGTAATACTCTGTTCCAGATGGATCACAAACCTTGCAGCGGCCTATGTCCAACCTCGACATGGGAACCTGAAGATAGGATAGTGGAAACATATTATCTGGAAATACCATCCCCTGGATGTTACCAGATTAGACTGGGTTTCTGGGATCCAATAAATAGAGTGAGATTATCTGTTGAAGGAGACAAAAACGATGGACACAGCCGAGCTATGGTTGGTCAACTATGTTACAATATTACTACTAGCCTTGATTTAAGGTAGTGGCACAAAGGAACGATGGGCTTTAAAACCCATCACCATTTTTTATCCCGGTGCTCGCGATGATTGGGATAATCTTCGACATGGACGGCGTGATATACCGGGGCAATAAGCCCATAGATGGCACGCGAGAGGTAGTAAACTTCCTGAAAGAAAGGGACATCCCCTTCGCCTTCCTCACCAACAACTCCACCAGGAATGCCCAGATGTACCGCGAGAAGCTCCTCAGGATGGGAATAGACGTTGAAGAAGAGCGTATCATCACCTCCGGCTACGCCACCGCCAGGTACCTCCAGACCCACTTTAAGGAAGGCCCCATCTTTGTCATTGGCGGGAAAGGACTCCAAGAGGAAGTAGTGAGGATGGGCTGGCCCGTGATGGGCCTCGAGGAAGCAAGGGAAAGGTGGAGGGATATCAAATACGTCGTGGTCGGCCTCGACCCTGAGTTAACCTACGAGAAGCTGAAGTACGGAACGCTGGCAATAAGGAACGGAGCGAAGTTCATAGGAACCAATCCGGACACAACGTATCCCTCCGAGGAAGGTCTTTATCCAGGAGCGGGGTCGATTATAGCGGCGCTGAAGGCATCGACAGATGCTGATCCCCTCATAATAGGCAAGCCCAACGAACCCGCTTACGAGGTCGTCAGGGAGAAGCTCGGTGACGTCGACGAGATATGGATGGTGGGCGACAGGCTCGACACGGACATAGCCTTCGCCAGGAGATTTGGCATGAAGGCAATAATGGTCCTGACGGGCGTCAGCACGCTGAAAGACGTTGAGAAGAGCGAGGTAAAACCCGACCTGATCCTCCCGAGCATTAAGGAGTTGCTCGAATACCTGAAGGTTAAGCTGGAGGCTTCAGAATGAACCTTCGTGAGCTGCTCGAAAGACTCATCTGGCAGGAGAACGAGCTCTACAACCTGTACAAGCTCGGCGAAACGTTCGCCACCTACGAAAGGCCCGAGTTCGTTGAGACCTTCCGCCTCATAGCGGAGGAGGAGCTCAGGCACAGGAAGACCCTCGAAGGGATGCTCTCCGGGGGGACTCTGAAAGGCACGGCCGTTATAGACTACCTAGACTCACTTTCGCTGGAGCCCATGCTGAGCGACGAAAGGGTTGAGCCCGAGAGCCTCGAGGAGTTGATACTTGAGGCGTTGATAAGGGAGAAACACGCCTACGAGCTCTATACGAAGCTATCTGAAATCCTAAAGGACTCTCTCAGCCAGATTTTTAGGATGATGGCAAGTGAGGAGCTTAAACACGCCTACAGGCTCAGGCTGGTCTACGAAGGGCTTTGACGTTTGGATAATTTGTCCGACATTTACCTTTTCTACCTTCTTACCCTGCAGGCAAATTTAGAGGCATAAATTTGTCACCCCGGCAAAGGCTACCGGGGTAAGGTATATGTAGGGTGACAGCCACAAAGCCGTGCTGATGCTTCTACTAACAGGGGCAACGATAAACAACTGTACGTCAGGGGTGTTTATATGGCCGTTGAAAAAGTGATGAAAAGGGACGGCAGGATTGTCCCATTTGATAAAGAGCGTATAAAATGGGCTATCCAAAGGGCAATGCTTGAAGTCGGTGTCCGTGACGAGAAGCTTCTCAACAGGGTCGTTAGAAGGGTCGTCAAAAGGGTGAACGAGCTCTACGACGGGCAGGTGCCTCACATAGAGAACATCCAGGATATAGTCGAGCTCGAGCTGATGAGAGTCGGTCTCTTCGACGTCGCCAAGGCTTACATCCTCTACCGTAAGAAGAAGGCTGAGATCAGGGAGGAAAAGAAGAAGATACTCAACAAGGACAAGCTCGACGAGATAGACAAGCGCTTCTCCATCAATGCCCTCCGCGTTTTGGCTTCTCGCTACCTTATCAGGAACGAGAAAGGAGAAATAATTGAGAGCCCGAGGGAGCTCTTTGAGAGGGTTGCGACTCTAGTGGTCATCCCTGATCTGCTCTACGATGAGAGGGTCTTCGACAGGGGAGGAAACCACGAGCAGGACCTAAGTGATGTCGAGAAATACATGGAGAAGCTCGACGAGTACGATAGAAAACTCTCAATCGGCAGGTTCAAGCTCAACAAGTACCACTTCGAAAGACTCCTCAACCTCTACCGCGAGCTCGCCCAGAAGGGCCAGATGAAGGTCTCCATAGACGAAGTCATCGGGATGCTCGAGAACGGAGCCTTTGACAAGTACGAGGACGAAATAGAGGAGTACTTCCGCCTGATGACGAGCCAGACCTTCATGCCGAACACGCCGGCCCTCATAAACTCAGGAAGGCCGCTCGGGATGCTCTCAGCGTGCTTCGTCGTTCCGATAGAGGACGACATGGAGAGCATAATGAAGGCAGCACACGATGTAGCAATGATACAGAAGATGGGTGGCGGTACCGGTTTGAACTTCTCCAAACTCCGCCCGGAGGGTGATTTAGTCGGAACCACCACTGGAGCGGCATCTGGCCCTGTCAGCTTCATGCACCTCATCGATGCCGTCAGCGACGTGATAAAGCAGGGTGGAGTGAGAAGAGGCGCGAACATGGGCATCCTCGAAGTCTGGCACCCTGACATCGAGAAGTTCATCCACGCCAAAGAGAAGAACATCGGAACGAACGTTTTAGCAAACTTCAACATCAGCGTGGGCATATGGTCCGACTTCTGGGAAGCTCTGAGAGAGGGCAAGCGCTATCCGCTCATCAACCCAAGGACTGGCGAGAAGGTCAAGGAGATTGACCCGAAGAGCCTCTTCGAGGAGTTAGCATTTATGGCCTGGGCCAAGGCCGATCCGGGAGTTATATTCTTCGATGTCATCAACAGGAGGAACGTCTTAGAGCCCGCAAAAGGTGAAAAGATACGCGCGACCAACCCCTGCGGAGAAGAGCCCCTCTATGAGTACGAATCCTGTAATTTAGCCAGCATAAACCTCGCCAAATTCGTCAAGTACGATGAAGAAGGCAAGCCCTACTTCGATTGGGACGAGTACGCCTATGTAATCCAGAAGGTCGCCAAGTACCTCGACAACGCAATCGACGTCAACAAGTTCCCGCTCCCTGAGATAGACTACAACACCAAGCTGACGAGGAGGATAGGCGTCGGAATGATGGGCCTGGCCGATGCCCTCTTCAAGCTTGGCATAGCCTACAACAGCAAGGAAGGCTACGACTTCATGAGAAAGGCAACAGAGTACCTCACCTTCTACGCCTACAAGTACAGCGTCGAAGCAGCTAAAAAGCGCGGACCCTTCCCGCTCTACGAGAAGACGAGGTACAAGGATGGCGAGCTTCCGGTCGAGGGCTACTACCACAGGGAGGTCTGGACACTCCCATGGGACGAGCTGGTTGAGGAGATCAAGAAGTACGGCGTCAGGAACGGAATGGTGACCACCTGTCCGCCCACCGGCTCGGTCAGCATGATAGCCGATACCTCCAGCGGCATAGAACCCATCTTTGCCCTCGTCTACAAGAAGAGCGTCACCGTTGGCGAGTTTTACTACGTTGACCCTGTCTTCGAGGCTGAGCTGAAGAAGCGCGGTCTCTGGAGCGACGAGCTGCTGAGGAAGATAAGCGATAACTACGGAAGTGTCCAGGGCCTCGAAGAAATCCCCGAGGACATGCAGCGCGTTTTCGTCACCTCAATGGACATACACTGGCTCGACCACATACTGGCTCAGGCCAACATCCAGCTCTGGCTCACCGATTCAGCGAGCAAGACAATCAACATGCCGAACGACGCCACCGTCGAGGACGTTAAAGCTGCATACCTCCTCGCATACAAGCTCGGCTGCAAGGGCATAACCGTCTATCGCGACGGCTCGCTCAGCGTTCAGGTCTACAGCGTCGAGGGAGAAAAGAGGCAGCGCGTCAAGGCCAAGCCAAGCGCTTACGCTGTCGAGAAGCTCAAGGCCGTCGTTGAGGCCGAGCCATGGCTGACCAAGTTCATCAACATCGAAGGCATACTCAACGGCACCAACGGCAAGAAAAAGGAGGAAGCCCCAGCACCCAATTTTTCCCTGAGCATGACAAAGACCCTTAAACCCGAAGCCCACGAGCATCCACATCATAGGGAGCCGCCGGAGATTCCCGAGGAGAAGATAAAGGAGCTCTTAGGAGTCACTTACTGTCCAGTCTGCTATGAGAAGGACGGAAAGCTCGTTGAGCTGAAAATGGAGAGCGGCTGCGCCACCTGCCCCGTCTGCGGCTGGAGCAAGTGCGTCATTGGGTGACTTCTCCCCCTTTTCCTTATGCTTTGACATCTCTCTGTTAACGGAGGCTTTTTAAGTCTATATATTTAACTTCTTGCCATCAGACGAAAGCCTTAAATTGAAGGCCTTTCCAACCTGCGCTATTCGGAGGTGTTAACATGGACAAGATTTACCTTACCTGGTGGCAGATTGACAGGGCGGTCTTCGCGCTCGCCGAAGAGCTGAGGAAGAAGTTCATGCCCGACGTCATAGTCGGCGTCGCTAGGGGCGGCCTCATTCCCGCTGTAATGCTCAGCCACATCCTCGGCGACGTTGACGTCGAGATCATAGCCGTCAAGTTCTACAAGGATATAGAGGAGCACATGGAGAAACCAGTGGTGACAATACCGCTGCACGGCTCGCTGAATGGAAAGAGGGTCGTCATCGTCGACGACGTCAGCGACACAGGCAAGACTCTCGAGGTTGTCATAGAGGAGGTCAAGAAGGCCGGCGCCAAGGAGGTAAAGGTCGCCTGCCTCAGCATGAAGCCCTGGACCAAGGTCGTTCCTGACTTCTATGTCTTCAGGACCGACCAGTGGATAGTCTTCCCATGGGAAGAGTTCCCTGTTGTTGTGAGGGAGTGAGGTTTCTTTTTTTACTTCCAGATAAAAAGTCAGATTCCATAGCCAAAGAGTTTTAAGCTTTCACTTCCAAGAACTTCAACGGGTGGTTTTAGTGAAAAAACTACACGCAATCCTAATTCTGGCCGTGCTTACTTTTTCGTTGTTTTTCGTCAACGCGGCGCCAGGAACCCCAGAGACCACAGGGAACGGTTCTACTCCAGCACAGAAATACTCCCTGGGAGCCCTGTACGTCTCTCCGGAGGAATACGCAAGAGTTACGGGATTCGAGCCCAAGCAGCTAACGCCGCAGAAGTACCTAGAGCTCATTAAGAACGCTCCAGGATATCCTGGAAGGACGAACTCACTTAGGAAAGCCCTGAAGAACCTGGCCTACCCAAATGCATTTTCACTGGACAGCCTGCCTGCGAAGGTCGTAAACGGCCTTTACCTACCGCCGGTAGGGAGCCAGGGTGCTGTGGGTTCGTGTGTTGGATGGGCGTCCACGTACTATACCTGGACATACATGATTAACTGGTTCCGAGGCAATCCCACGCCGTCCACGGACGGGGAGATAATGAACCCCATCTTCACCTACAACCTGATAAACGATGGAACCGACAGCGGCAGCTACATGCTGGACGCGATGAATCTAATCTCGACGATCGGAGCCGTTCCCCTGAACGTGTTCCCCCTGTTCGTCTACGGGCCCTATGGAGACCCCGACAACTACGCCTGGCTATGGCCTAACGACACCCAATGGCTCAGTGCCCCCTACAACCGCGGGGTCGATGGAATGGCCTCCCCCATAGGCTACCCCTGGGACATATACATGCTCGATCTGACGAACAGCACCCAGTTCAATTACCTAAAGGGACTGCTCGCCTACGGTTACATCGCGTACACCGGGATCAACGTATACGGCGAGTTCTACGGATTTAACTCCACCAACAACATATACGCCCTCAACCAGAACCGCAGGAACTACGAGGGCGGCCACGCCGTGACAATAGTCGGATACGATGACACAAAGCAAACTCCCGACGGCCAGGGAGCCTTTCTGCTCCTGAACTCCTGGGGGGAAGACTGGGGCGACAAGGGCTACTTCTGGCTCACCTACCAGGCCGCCCAGGACCCCAACCACGAGATAAGTCAGGGCTATGCCTTCGTGATGGTACCGAAATATCCCCAACCGTACCAGCCCAAGGTTCTCGCGGGCTTCAAAATCAATCACCCGCTCAGGGGAGAGATAATCGGCGGGGTGTGGAACCAAGAGTCCAGTGGAATAGAGATAGGAATTGGAAACCCCGACTCTCCCACGTGGAGCAGACGGTACCTCAACTTCTACATGGGCTACCGTGCCACTCCCCAGGATCTCGCCAATTACCAGGCCCACCCCTTCCCGAACAGCACCATCTTCCTGGACGTCACGGACGCGATCGAGGCCGCGTCGGCGATTGCCGACTCCTCTGTGGTGCCCGTATACATCAAGGTTAGGGACAAGTACCAGGACGGAGTCACCGGAAACCTGGAGTACTTCGAGGTTAGGATTCCAGTGCTCAACCGGACCATATGGACAGGCGTCAACTCACAGATTCCCGAGGGGAGCGACCTCGTGGTCTCACTCGACATTCCCCTGGCGGACTACATCTCCCCGACCCCATCGGACATGGACACCCTTGCCCAGTCGTGGCTTTACGTCAGGACAAAGAGCCTCGTCGATGTGAACTACGCCAAGCTCGTGCTGACCAACCTCGGCAAGGACAGGGGCATCGAGTGGTACCAGGTCGGCCAGCCGCAGGCCATCGAGGGCACCGACTGGATCGTCACCGTCCTCGACATAAGCATCATCGACCAGAGGGCCATTATCACAGTTAAAAACGCCGCCACTGGGATTGAAAGCGACCCAATAGTACTTGAAAAGAGCGTGCCCGTCTATCTGTACCAGGTCAACGGCTCACTCCAGTACGGAACCACCTATCCCGGTCGGGCTGACCTCGTGCTGACCCTGGTGGACACGTTCATAGGCATCAACAACAATCCCTACGCGACGATACAGGCCGTGACGGACAGAGAGACCGAGACGTACTGGATGTGGGGAGGGCAGAACGATTTCAAGGTTAACGCCACAGGACTCGAACCAGGCAACTACACCTACCAGGTTCTCCTGAACCTGACCAATGGGAACGAAATAAAGCTGCCCGAGAGGAGGGTAACCCTCCTGGGAGAACCCGTAGCAACCCTCAAGATCCTCTCCAGGCCCTCGAACGCCAGCGTCTACATCGACGGGAACTACGGGGGAATGACCCCGTTAACCCTGGAAATTCCGGCGGGGAACCACACCATTGCACTCGCGAGAACGGGATACGAAACTTACACCACAACAGTAACGCTTGGATTCCAGGAGAGCAGGGTGATCGACGTGGTGCTAACCTCATCAGGTGACTACGCCCTCTTCCCCATCGGGGACTACCCCAGCTCGGTGGGGAACGCGAGCAGGTTGTTCTTCGTGTTCAACAACCTCGGCACCCCCGACGCTTTCTCGACGGCCCTTTACGTCTCACCGACCGTGTCTTCCGGAGCCAACGTCAGAAGGACGGCCAGACTGGCCAGCACGTTTGACCTCGGGGAGGTTTCCCCGGGGGACACCGTGGTCTCCGTCGGTGGACCCCTCGTCAATCCAATAACCGCAAGATACGATAACGTTTCAATGGTTCACATGGAAATCTTCGGGGGAACCATAACGATAGTAACGCCCCAGGGCAACGTCACATGGACCGCTCCGAAACCGTGGTGGAACGTCACGCAGGGATACTTCGTCATCCAGAGCTTCGCGGATAGGAGCTTAAACGCAACGGTGTTCACGATCTACGGTACCGACGCTGACAGCACCGCGGCCGGAACGTACTACTTCCTGACAAAGATTTACCCGAACATAGAGAGTTACAGGAACGTCCAGTACATCGTCGGCCTCTGGCAGGACACCGAGCCGGGGGCAGATATTCCACTGCCCGGAGCGGATCAGGGAGACACCAGCGGCTTTAGTGCGGGCGACAGTATAACAATAGTATTTATGGGATGATCAACATTTTTCTTTCTTTTGTTTTGAGGTACCAACACGTCATCTTAAGCTTATGAAATTCTCCCAAGGTCTACCTATTGTTCCAATCACTCAGGAAAACTGATTTAACTTCCCAATTCTTTCTGGTATCAGGTGGTGTTATGAGGGCGTTCATAGCCATTGAAGTTGGTGACAAGGTGAGGGACAACCTCCTGAAAGCTCAGGAAAGGATTGGAAATAAAGCGGCGAAGATAAAGTTCGTTGAGAGGGAGAACTTCCACGTCACGCTCAAGTTCCTCGGCGAGATCGACGAGGCAACCGCCGAAGAAGTGAAGAGGGCTTTGGCAGAAATAGCGAAGAAGCACAAAAAGCACAGGGTCAGGGTCAAGGGAATCGGTGTCTTCCCAAACCCGAACTACGTCCGCGTCATCTGGGCTGGAATAGAGAACGACGAGGGCATTAAGGCCATAGCAAACGACGTTGAACGCGAGATGAGGAGGCTGGGCTTCAAGAAGGACAAAGACTTCGTCGCCCACATCACAATCGGTCGCGTCAAGTTCGTGAGGGACAAGCTGGAACTGGCGATGGCGCTGAAGGATCTGGCAAACGAGGACTTTGGAGAGTTTGAGGTCGACGCTATAGAACTGAAGAAAAGCACGCTCACCCCCAAGGGCCCGATTTACGAGACCGTGGCGAGGTTTGAACTGGCGGAGTGATGGTAATGGTTCAAGAAGTTATTGGGGAAGTCCTCGTCAGGATCAGGCCGAACGAAGAGGAGAGGGCTTTTATTGAAGGCCTGATGCGAGAGATCGAGAACATAGCCCGTGGAAGGGCTGAAGAGCTTGGCCTTGACATTAAACCTTATTTTGTTGGTTCCCTCGCCAAGGACACTTACCTAGCCGGCGACCACGACGTTGACCTCTTCATGGCCTTTCCCCTCGACACTCCCCTCGAAGAGCTCCGCGGGAAGGGCCTCGAGCTTGGTAAGGCCATAGCGGAGAGGCTCGATAGCTACGAAGTTGCCTACGCGGAGCACCCCTACGTGAGAGCCCGCTATAAAGGGGTCAAGGTTGATATAGTCCCCTGCTACGACGTCGACAGCTGGAAGGACGTCAGAACGGCAGTTGATCGCTCCATACTCCACACGAAGTGGGTGCTTGAAAACCTCCACGGCAGAAACGACGATGTCAGGCTTTTGAAGCGCTTCCTCAAGGGAATAAACGCCTACGGCAGCGAGATTTACGTGAGGGGCTTTTCGGGCTACCTTGCCGAAATCCTGATTATCAAGTACGGCTCATTCCTGGATGTTCTGGAGAAGGCCGACTTCATGCTGAGGCAGAAGATAATAGACCCTGCCGGCTGGCTCAAGAGTGAACCAGAAATAGCCATGAAGACCATTAAGAGGGAAGCTGAAGGGGACAAGCCGCTCATCGTCATAGACCCCGTTGACCCGAGGAGGAACGTCGCCGCAAATCTGGGCTGGGAGAAGTTCGGGAGGTTCTACTTCAAGGCCCATCAATTTCTGGAAGAGCCCCTCGTAGAGTTCTTCTTCCCGACGGAGAGCGCGGGAGAGAACTACCTCGGAGAACTCAGAAGGAAGAGAACACACCTCGTCACGCTCCTCTTCAAAAAGCCCCAGCTTGTTGATGACCTGATCCTGCCGCAGCTGGAGAGGAGTGCCAAAGGCTTCGAGAAAGCGTTGAGAAGGGAGAACTTCAGGGTTCTCGGCTGGGACTACGGCTACGTGGGGGAGAAAGCGTTCATCATGCTGGAGCTGGACAGAATAGTGCGCGAGAAGATAGCCATAAAGCCCGGCCCGGAGTTCTTCACTGAGAGGGGCTGGGACTTCTACCGGAAGAACGAGAGGGTCTGGCTGATTGGAAAGAGGCTGTACGCGGAGAAGAGGGTTAAGGAGAGCATCGTCGACGTCATCGTAGAGCTCCTGGAGAAGAATCAAGTTGCCTTGGGCAAGCAGGTAAGAGAGTTCATCCACTCCGCTGATATTCTGGTGGATTACGTTCCAGGGGAGCTCAAGAGAGAGGCATACCTCTTCCTGAGCAGGAAAAAGTGGAATTTGAAGGGCTAAGGCGGAAGTTGTCGTTCATCGAACAGCTTTTCAATCTCTTCCAGTATTCGTTTCAACTTCAAGTACTCCTCTCCATTCAGGGTTCCAAATATCAGCTCCAGTATGAAAGAGTCCCCTCCAGAGGATTTGGACTCCTTCATTCAGCACCACCTTTGTGATAGGGAGCGGTTTTCTTTTGCCAGCATCTTTCCAATCTCCGCAATGATTGCTTGCGTCAATAAAGAAAATTTGAAGTCAGAATATTCAGTCTCTGTGCTCGCACCACTCCTGATTCTCCCAGTGGCCGTGCCTCTCGCCCGGAATGTGGCCGGTGTCGGCAACGGCCCACTCGAGGTTGTAGGATCCGATCAGGGCCTTAAGCTCGCCCTTCATGTCCCTCCCTCCGACGTAGAGTGCGGCCCTCGTCACCACGTTGTAGCCGCTGTTAGGTACCCCTGGCTTCAGCGCGCTATTCCACGCTTTCTCGCTTGTTTCCCAGCCTTCGAGAGCCGGTAATGAGCCGAAGTTCCAAAGGTGGTAGAGTCTACCGAAGTTCAGGAGCTTCAGGTAGGCCTCGACGAAGATGTTCCTCCCCTCGTCGTTGAAGTACTCCATAAGCTCAATGAGGGCCTTAGCCATTACCGAGACGTTGCCGAAAGCCACGCGCGTGTCGAGGTTCTCCCAGAATCTCGGGCAGGAGTGATTTGCCAGAAGCATGAGGTAATAAATCCTTCCGAGCTTCAGGGCCTTCTTCTCGCCGTTCGCTGGCTCGAGGACGTAGTCCATTGAAGTTTCAATGCCGAAGTAGTCATAGTAATCCTTGAAGAAAATCCTCGCATATCTCACGAGGAACTCCTCGACGTTGGCGTTGAAATCCTTCAAACCTTCAAGCACGCCCAATCTCACGATCCTATTTAGCCCCTCAAAAAGGCGCGTGAAAGCGACCTTCCAGAGCTGACTTATCCTCCTCCCCTCCACCTCACGGGCAAAGACCTTTCCATCGGCCCTTCTGTAGCCCAGCCACCTCGAATCGCTCGTCTTTCCGTCGAGGCTTAAATCGAAGTAGTCGCTCCAGGCAGAGTAGTCCTTGACGCCCATCTCAAACTCGCATTCTCCCTCGAGGCGCTTGAACTCATCAGTGAGCTTTTTCTTAACGAACTCCATGGCAGAAACTCTCTCGACACCATTCCCTTCGAGGCCCTCCATCCATGCTGTAAACCTGTCGAGCTGGGCCGGATTTCCGAGGAGGCTCTCAAGGTCGCTGGCAGTAAAAACTAAGTACGGAACTCCCAGGCTCTCCTTATAGTCGTCCCACCGTCTGAGGGTTCCCTCTATCAGTTCCGAGACGTTGAGGGTGTTAAAAGCGAAGGCGTCGCTCAGTCCCCACTCGCGACCGAAGACAAAGGAGTTAGAATAGCGATTGCAGGAGTATTTGGCCTGAGGAAAGTCGTAGAGGAGCTGCCTCTCGTCGAGGAGGAAGACGAGCCTTTTATCCGTTGAGGACTCGACTATCTCGGCGCTCCCCCGTGTTATGACAGCCTCGGGAAGCCAGTAGCCAACGACGGGCTTGCTCCCTGTAAGTGGGGCGTAGAAGTCAAAGGAAACCCTCGCCAGAATCCGCTGCTCGAACTCGTCGAGGTGCGGGACGATTGGATGGAAGGGTGTGGTCGGAACAGCATCAAACTTCTCCAAGAGGGAAACCGTCTCCTCGAAGGTCTTCCTGTGGTAGCGGAGGAGCATTAGAACGGTGAACGGCTCAATGTCTATGCTTATTCCCTTCATTCGCGAGAGTGTATCGGCTATGTGTTCGTAGGAGTAGAGCATTGCCCTCGTCCAGTTCTCCCCCCTGACTTCCTCCCCGCGGATTTTTATGGCAACAGAACTCCTTCGCTCCTCATACTCTATCGGCTTACTTCCATCGCCGTCCTTAACATAAACTATGTCGCCCGGCTGGTAGGCGTGAAAATGGTGTGCGTACTTCATAAAACACTTCTTGAACATGGTCTCACCAAGAGTGATACATCATTTCTCTTTATTGACCTTTCGGAGGTGCATTTCTACCCATATATGGCCGATAAGTTAATAAAGCTGTGCATTGAAATTAGACCGGTGGGAGAATGGAACGTGAGTTCCGGAAGATTCTGGGCGAAGATCTGGCTAATTACCTTGAGCTTCTTCGAGCCAAGTTAGCCTTTGCCGAAGAGATCTATGGCGTTAAGATGAACTACGTCCCGCTCATAACCGAGGGGGAAATAGTAATCCTCGACAAGAACGACGGCAAGATTAAGTGGCTAAAAACCAAGAGACCGCTCACTCTCGAAGAATTCGAGCGACTGGCCGGGAAAATAAAGGAAAATCTCGAATCTGGTTACGTCGAGATGCTCCTTGCAATGAACATGTCCTGCGTCCATGGGCCAGGGGAGTGATCAAGCTTTTTCGACTTCTATCTTGAGTGGTGTCAGGTTGAGGAGATTGTCGCTGATGGGACAGCGCTCGTCCACCTTTTCAATCCACTCTTTAAGCTTCTCCTCATCCGCATCAGCCTTGACCTTTATCTTTACACTTATCTCCTTGAAGCCGGCCCTGCCACCGTTTCCAGTCATGAACTTCTCAGGATTAAAGATGCCCTTTACCTCAACGGTTAGACTTTCGATGTTTATTCCCATGTCCTTGGCAACGAGGGTTCCGACTATGTTGAGGCATCCCGCCAAGGCAGCGAGCTGGTAGTCTAGCGGACATGGGTACTCCGCACCAAGCTTGTCTATGAGGATTTCAAAACCCTCGGCCCTGACCCTCATCTTGGTTGGAGAGAGCCTTTCTCCCACGGCCTTTATCTCCAAGTCTTTGTATTCAGGCATTCAAATCACCCAAAAACTTATTATACACAAGAGTTTAAAAGAAACTCCCAAACTGAAAGTTTAAAACAATGAGCTAACCCCCATAAATCACTGGAAGAACCTTAACAACGTCACCATCCTTCAAGACACGACTATGATCGACCTTTCTTTCGTTCACAAGTATATGGTGTTCAACGGCGCTTATCCCCAGTTCCCGCAAAAGCTCACCTACGGTTGTTCTTTCCTCAAGCTCAAGCTCCATCCGCGGTGAGAAGCGAAGGGCCACCTCGCCGTAGAGAATCAGTATGACCTTCATTGAACCACCTCCGAAAAATAAAGGTTAGAGGCCGAGGCGCTTCCTTATGCGCCTAATCTCGCGCTTCGCTTCACCTATGCCAAGCTCTTCAAGGACTTCCTCCTTCGGGATGCCGTGCTCGTCGTAGCCGACCTCATCGTAGTATTGTCTCACCTTAGCACGTATCTCCTCTCTGCTTGGGGCCTTGCCTTTAACAGGGCCACTCGGCAGGGGTTCGTAGAAGCGCTGTGGATTGTCGTCGTCTCTCCTTGGATCCCAGTAAACGTCAGGTCCGCCGAGGAGAAGGAGTATTCTCTGGAGATGGATTATTCTCAGACCGGTCTCGTTGAACCACTTCTCCGGTGTCAGATCGAAGCCCGTGATGGCATTTCCAAACTCCAGTATTCTCTCAAAGCCCGGTCTGGTGGTGAACATGCAGATGACGGCCGAGTCGTAGAAAGCATTCACCAGCTCGCCCTCGTAGCTCCTCGCGGGAAGTCCTGCCGTCGCTGTGTGGTCGCCGCCCTGAACGGAAACGGCGTAGCTTATGTCTCTGGTGTAGTCGAGGTCGCTCCTTATCCCGTGCGCTCCGATGCCTATGCCCTTGACGTGGACGGCGTACTTCATGGCATCAACGCCTTTCATCTCGGAAATCTTGAGCGCGGCCCTGTAGGTTCCTTCCGCGAGGATTTCACCTATCCCTTCCCTCTCGACTATCAGTTCAAGGAGCCTCGCAAAGGCCTTCTCATCGCCCCACTCAAGCCTGAAGCCGATGTCCTCCTCCGTGAGGATGCCCCTCTGATAGAGCTCGGCAGCAAAGCCGAGGACGTTGCCGGCGTTTATGCCATCCAAACCCAGCTCATCCACGAGGTATGAGAGGTAGACTATCTTCTCAGGCTCGAAGATGCCGAGGTTGGTTCCCATGTAGGCCATCAGCTCGTAGTCAGGGGCATCTGTGATGGCTCCCTTATACGGCCCGTAGCGGAGGTAGGAAATCTTCATGCAGTTGACGGGACAGCCGTAGTCTGCCCAATACTTCTTGACCCATGTCCTGAGCTCGAAGTTAACTACACTTATCCTCTCGTCGTCGTGATACTCCTCCTGCCAGTTCCTCACCGGCTGGCTCGAGCGATCCTTTCCGACGCTGTAACCGCCAGATCCGGTTCCCCACTGCCTGAATGTCGTGAGGGTTAACAGTTCGCGCTGGAACTCCCGGAGCATGGCCCTGAACTTCGTTGAATCGTGAACTTCAGGCAGAGGCCCGTTGCCCTTCACGAGGACTGCTTTAAGGTTCTTGCTGCCCATCACCGCTCCAAAGCCACCGTAGCCAGCGGCGTGCATCATCTTCGCCATTATCGCAGCGAAGCGGACTTTGTTCTCCCCACCCCTCCCGATGTACATCATGGCTGGCTCCTTGGGGACACCCCTGAGCTTCGCCCTTTTCCTCAGCTCGTCATGAACTTCCTTAAGGAGTGTCTTGTGAAGCTCAACACCACCCATTCCCCAGTACTTCGAGGCGTCGCGTATCTCGATGGTTTCGTCGTTTATGAATAGGTATACCGGCTCTTTTGCCCTCCCGCGGATTATTATTCCGTCATAGCCAGAGGCTTTGAGCTCGATTCCGACCTCGCTGCTCAGGACGCTGCCAACGATACCGTTGCTCTCAGGGGACTTTGCAACGACAGAGGTTTTGATACCCGGATAGTAGCCGGTCAGCGGGCCCGTGAGGATGAGTAGAAGGTTCTCCTCACCAAGTGGATCAACATCTTCCCATCTCTCTCCCAGCTCCTTCCAGAGGAGGTAAGTCCCCAGTCCCCTGCCACCGTAGAACCGCAACATCTCCTCGTCGAGCTCAACGAATTTCACTGTCTCGGTGCTAAGATCAACGTCTATCAGCTTTCCAGCGTATCCCTTCATGTTATCACCCCAACAACTCCCCGTACATCTTTCTCGAGAGTTCCTCGCTCTTCTCCACAGGGTCTTTGGCAAACGTCCTGTAGATCGAGCGGTAGTCACCCTTCACGAGGGTTAGGGCGTCGTGACCAGCCTCGTGGCATACCTCGACGCATTTCGGGTTTCCGCCACAGAGGTCGCAGATGACCACGCTTCTCTTACCGGGGAGAATCCTTGGGACGTTACCGGGGCAGGCAAGGAAACAGGCGCCGCACTCGGTGCAGTTGTCTTCGTTCACGAGAACCGCTCCAGTTCTCTCATTCACGCCCAAGGCATCAAAGTTGCATGCCTCAACGCACGGATAATCAGGACACTGAACGCAGGTGTGCGGGACGTTAACTCCGGGCAGAAGCTCGTATATTCTTATGCGCGAAGCTTCCGGCCATATTATCCCCTCATGCTCCAGTGAGCAAGCTATTTCGCAGAGTCTGCAGCCGCTGCACTTGTCAGGCGTTATCAGAATCCATATCCTCTCTTTGGTAGCATCGTCACTCATCGGGAACACCTAGTACCATAGTTGGAATTCAGACTATATAACCCTTATGAAAACGCACAGACGTGAGTCTATGCGGGGAAGTTCTTATAAATTAAAGGGGACAACACACGGCGATGAACCGCTCCGAACTAATACTATTAGGCATCACGGCGATATGGGGCTTCACGTTTCCAGCTATGAAGGCGAGCCTAGATTACCTTCCCCCAATCCTGTTCCTCGCCTATCGCTTCGGAATCGCCTCGCTCCTCATGCTCATCATCTTCCGCTCCCGCGTCCTCAAAAGGGAGACACTGAAGGAGGGGTTTGTCCTAGGCCTAACCCTCTTCTTCGGCCACGGCTTCCAGATAGTGGGGCTGAAGTACACCACCGCCTCGAACTCGGCCTTCATCACGTCGCTCTACGTCGTCTTCACGCCGTTTATAGCCTACTTCATCCTCGGAGACAGGTTGGGAGGAAGGGACGTTCTTTCCCTGATCATGGCGCTGACCGGCCTTTACCTTATATCTGGGGCCAGTCTAAACTTCAACTACGGCGATCTGCTCACCGTCCTCTGCGCGATAAGCTTCGCTTTCCAGATAGTCCTAGTTCAGCGCTTTGAGAAGAAGGACTATCTCAGCTTGGCTTTCTGGCAGATACTCTGGAACTTCGTTTTCTCGTTAGCTTTTGCTCTGCTCTTTGAGTCCTTAGTTGTTCCAAGAGACCCGATGCCTTGGATGGGCATTCTCTACACGGCGATATTCGCAACGGTTGTGGCCTTCACGCTCCAAGTCAAGTACCAGAGGGACACAAAGGCCCACAGAGCAGCATTGATATATTCCGCTGAGCCTATATTCGGCCACATAGCGGCTTTCCTGACGATAGGCGAGATACTGAGCCCCAAGGGCTACCTCGGTGCGGCGCTGATTATGGCAGGCATATGGAATGAAGTTAGAAAAGAGGCCTGAGAAGTATTTACCAACAAAAAGTTAATAAATTTCAAAGCTATTCTTTGTTGGAGGTTATGGAGATGGTCCACGCATACATTAAGGAAAAGGCCAGAGAGTTCCCAAAGGGGGAGAAGGAGAAGCGCTACAAGTATCTGGGTAAGGAAGTCCTCGATGTCGGAGATCCCGGACTGGACAGCATCCCCGAGTTCTACGGCATAGCCAACGCCATCTGGCGCGACTGGAAGGAGGGAGAGATAAGCACCAAGACTGCACTGGGCAGGCTCGCACTTCTCAAGCTCCTCACGTACAAAACGAAGAACAAGAAAATCCAAGACATCCCCGAGGAAGACCTCGAAGAGGTCAGGAAGTTCATTGACTACGTGATACAGGTCATCAAGAACGAGAGCAGAAGAAAGGGCGAGCCGGAGGAAGAGAGGCAGGTGAAGACGGAGTAAGCCCCTTTCGATTTTCTAATCCTGTCTTTCGACACAAGCCAAGTAAACAAGCCTCGGGAGGACCCCCAATTCTCATCGTGCTCTTCACGTCACCCAGTTCTCCGTGAGGTTTAAATTCTCTAGAGAGATAATCATCACCGCGCCCTCCCCCTCACGCCCCTGGGAGAAGTGACCTGGGGTCGGTCGGGGAGGGCACACTTCTCTCCACTAGTCTCCAGCAAGCCAAAATCAAGAGGGAACGTCTGGAAAATGAGAGACGCGTAGCGCTTCTCATCCAAAAACCTTATAAGGAAAGTTCCCAATTTTGCCCCGATGCCAATGAGGGGGGAGTGTTTTATCCTTCGCTCTGCTCGTTTCGAGTAAGGCCCCTCACTGTTCTGAGCTAGTTAGTTCTAACTTTCCTTTCAAAGACCACAGGGAGGTTTTGAAATGATAAGGGAGCCAGAGTTTAGGGAGTATTCTCCAGGGAAGCTGGAAGAGAAAGTCGAGCGCTTTTGGAAGGAGAACAACGTCTATGAGAAGGTGAAGGCCAGCAGAGCAAACGGCCCGAAGTACTACTTCCTCGACGGGCCGCCCTACGTCAGCGGTGCCATACACCTCGGAACGGCCTGGAACAAGATAATCAAGGACATGGTGATAAGGTTCAGGACCATGCAGGGCTACAACGTTCGCAGGCAGCCGGGCTTCGACATGCACGGACTGCCGATAGAGGTCAAGGTCGAGCAGGCTCTCGGCCTGAAGACCAAGAAGGACATAGAGACCGAGATAGGCGTTGACGAGTTCATAAGGAAGTGTAAGGAGTTCGCCCTCAACAACCTCAAGGTGATGACCGAGCAGTTCAAGATGCTCGGCATATGGATGGACTGGGACAACCCCTACATGACCATAAAGAACGAGTACATAGAATCGGGCTGGTTCACGCTCAAGCGCGCCTGGGAGAAGGGCCTCCTCGAGAAGGACAAGAGGGTTCTGCACTGGTGTCCGCGCTGTGAGACGGCTCTCGCTGAACACGAGGTTCGTGGTGAGTACAAGATAAGGAAGGATCCGAGCATATACGTCAAGTTCCCGGTTGAGGGCAAAGACAACGAGTACCTTCTCATCTGGACAACCACGCCGTGGACTCTTCCGGCCAACCTCGCGGTTGCAGTTCATCCCGAATACGACTACGTCAAGGTCAGGGTCGAGACCGAGAACGGCGAGGAGTACTGGATAGTGGCCAAGGCCTTGGCTGAGAGAGTTCTCAACGAGGCCGGCGTTAAGGGCGAGATCGTCGAGGAGTTCAAGGGTGAAAACCTCGAGGGACTCCGCTACATGCACATACTCATGGAGGAGTACCCAACTCAGAAGGAGTTCCGCGAGAGGTACGAGTGGGTCCACCGCGTTATCCTCGGCGAGCACGTGACGCTTGAGGACGGTACCGGACTGGTTCACACCGCACCGGGCCACGGTGAGGAAGACTTCGAAGTCGGAAGGGAGTACGGCCTTCCGGCATATTCACCAGTTGATGACCAGGGCAGATACGTGGAGGGCAGGTGGAAGGGAGTCTACGTTAAGGACGCCGACCCGGAGATCATAGAACACCTCAAGGAGAAGGGCTACCTCGTCAAGGCCGGAACGATAGAGCACAAGTATCCACACTGCTGGCGCTGTAAGACGCCGCTTATATTCCGCGCCACCGACCAGTGGTTCCTCAAGGTGAGCAAGGTCAAAGACCAGATAATCAAGGAGAACGACGAGAAGGTGACCTGGTACCCCGACTGGGTGAAGGTCAGGTACGACAACGGCGTCATGAACTCCGGAGATTGGGTCATAAGCAGACAGCGCTACTGGGGAATACCCCTGCCGATATGGCAGAGTGAGGACGGCGAAATATACGTCGTTGGAAGCTTTGAGGAGCTTGTCAAGCTTTCCGTGGCCATAGAAGTGAACGGCGAGAGGATAGACCTCCCGGAGGACTACAGCGAGAAGCTCAGGGTCATCGAAGAGAAGCTCGGCCCGGAGGACCTCCACAGGCCCTACGTGGATGCATTCATCATAAAGGTCAACGGCAAGGAGATGCGCCGCGTTAAGGACGTCGTTGACGTCTGGTTTGACAGCGGAATAGCCAGCTGGGCTTCCCTCGACTACCCGAGAAACGAGGAGCTCTTCAAGGAGCTCTGGCCGGCGGACTTCATAGTAGAGGGTGAAGACCAGGTAACCAAGTGGTTCTACTCCCAGCAGGCGGCCAGCGTTATAGCCTTCGACACAGTCCCCTACAGGAAGGTCGCCATGCACGGCTACGTCCTCGATGAAAAGGGAGACAAGATGAGCAAGAGCCTCGGCAACATCATAAGGCCGGAAGAAGTCGTCCAGAAGGAAGGAAGGGATCCCTTCAGGTTCTACATGCTCTGGGCCACCAACCCCTGGGAAAACCTCAAGTTCAGCTGGAAGGGCCTGGCTCAGGTCAAGAGGATGCTCAACATACTATGGAACGTCTACGTTTTGAGCGCCACCTACATGAGCCTGGATAACTTTGACCCGACTAGAGTCAATCCCGAGGAGCTGCCTTTCCGCGAGGAGGACAGGTGGATACTAAGCAGGGTCAACAGCCTCATAGGAGAAGTCACGGAGGGCATAGAGACCTTCAGGCTTACCAAGGCAACGAGGGCGATATACAACTTCGTCGTCGAGGACCTGAGCAGGTGGTACATCAGGCTGATCAGGAAGCGCATGTGGGTTGAAGGCGACGACCCGGACAAGTTAGCCGCCTACTACACCGTCTGGAAGGTCTTCAACGTCCTCCTGAGGCTTATGGCACCCTTCACACCATACATAGCCGAAGAGATATACCAGAACCTCCTCAAGCCGTTCCTCGGCGTTGAGAGCGTCCACATGCTCGACTGGCCGAAGGCAGATGAGAAGACCATTGATGAAGAACTCGAGAAGGAGATGGAAGCCGTAAGGAAGATAGTCGAGGCCGGCTCAGCGGCAAGGCAGAAGGCCAAGATAAAGCTCCGCTACCCGGTTAGGAGAATAATCATAGAGACCGAGGACGAGACCGTAAAGAGGGCTGTCGAGAGGCTCAACAGACTGCTCAGGGATCAGCTCAACGCTAAGGAGGTCGTCGTTGGAAGGGTCGAGCGCGAGCTGATAATAAAGCCGAACTTTGCGAAGGTCGGCCCGGAGTTCAAGGGCGACGCCAGACTTGTCTCCCAGTGGATAGCCGAGCACGGCAGGGAGCTCTACGAGGCCGGCGAGATGGACGTCGAGATAGAGGGCAAGACCTTCCACCTCACAAAGGAGCACTTGACCATAGAGGAGAAGCTCCCGGACTTCTTCGTTGCTGAGGGCTTCGACGGCGGAAGGGTCTTCGTGGACAAGACCCTTACCAGGGAGCTGCTCGCCGAGGGGCTCGCGAGGGAGTTCGTCAGGAGAATACAGGAGATGAGGAAGAGGCTCGACCTCGACGTCAACGACAGGATAATCGTCACCATAGAGACCACCGACGAGAACCGCGAGCTTCTTAGCGAGAACCTCGACTACGTAAAGAGGGAAACCAGAGCCGTTGAGGTAGTCTTTGGAGAAGCAAAGGGCTACGTCGTCGAGTGGCCCGAGGTTCAGGCGAAGATAGGGATTGAGAGGGTGGAGTGAAGGGTCAGCCCTTCAATTTCGTTGCCCCTTTTCATTTCTCTTATTCTCTTTATTGAGGTCTCGTCATCAATATTGAGGCCAGCCCGTAAATCGCTCTGGATAGAGGGCCACAATCACTGACAGGGGCTTTCAGGCGTAGATGCCGTAGGCAACCGCCAAAGCCATGAAGGAAAAGGCAATAGCTTAGTTAGGGTCATCATTCTTTTTGTCCCTAATCAATTCCTGCAGGTATTCTTCAAGTATTTTTCTCTTGTTACCATTTTTCTCACGCGATATCACCTCCCTCCTTGCAATTTCGATAAAAGTCTTTTCTTGAATCCCCTTTGTATGTCTTCGTGAAAGTTTATACCAAGAATACAAGTAATCCAACTGATATTTTTTGAAAATGATTGTTCTAGGCACGTACAGTGTGTAACCGGCAACGAATAGGACGCTAAACAGAAGCGTTAATCTACCCACATTGTCTTCAACGTTTTTGATACCATATACAAAGAGAGGCGAAACTAAAGAAAGGGGAACAAAAAACACCCAACTCTTATATCCTATCAGATCTAGGAGTTTTGGCTTTCTTTTCTTCATATTTCTCACCCCTGACAGTATCCTTCACTGGAACATATATTATATGCTCCATAGGCACATCCAAAGAAAGCTACTGCTGATGAAATCTTCCAGCAAATTGGGGCACAAGTTGCCAAACAGGTCCCGATAGCAAATGGGTTAACTGTCATAAGGCATATCGTTCCGCATATTCCAGTACAACTTGACCACACTCCCGCCTGGCAGATAAATGTAACAACATATGTACAAATTGTACACTTTAACCACTCAGTATATCCGTCCATTACTGTTGTCATTCCTATTGCTTTCCCTTGGTTGTACTCTAGTAGTTTGAGTCTTACCAGGTGTGAGAGGTGCCTCAGCTCGTAGGCACTTCTACCCCAAATCCAGTTGGTCTCATCTCCACGCCTGAGCTTCATGAGAACCTTGTTGAGAGTCCAGTAGTACTCCGAGAGGGTCAAGTTGTCAGCGGTAATAATCGTATCTCCGACGGGGACAACTTTATCCTCATCATTTGGAGCAATGTTCATTACAGTTGAATAGGCCTTATATGCTCCAGTCTTCGGGTCGGTGAATATCCTCGTGACCAGAGTAAAGTTGTACTGACTCCTCTCAGCTTTGTAAACAAGCCCGTACATCGTGTAGTTAAACGTCCCATTGTACAGGCTAATTCCGAAGAACAATAACTGCTCGTGCTTCTTACTAATGTTGTATAAGGTAACCACGGAAACGTTGAGGTTAGCACTCATGTTTGGAGCACTACAAGAGCTTGAGTTATGACAAGCACATGAAGAGTTCGTCAGGTTTGCAAAGTCAATGGTCTTGTTCAGCCAGGTAACATTCATCTGAAGCTTACCCTTGTCATCATACCAGGCAATGACAGTCCTCCTGAAGGTTACGCTGGCGTTGTTCGTGCTCATTGCCATTGCTTGTGGAGTTGCAATCAACTGCAGGCTCAACACCATGAAGACCAAAAACACGCCAAACGTCGCCTTCCTCCAATTCATGGCCACCACTTGGCCGATTGGTCAGGGGATGTAAGCAATCATCGTATATAAACTTTTTCTTTTACAAGTTGTACTAGATAACGTTTTTTTCGTAGGAAATCCAACTTCTAACCATATCAAAACGACAAGAACGAGTCAAAAGAAGCAGGAGTAAAGGAGTGGACGAAAGGATACAAAAGTTCACTCATCATCAAATTTCTACATTCAAGATAAATTCACCACCATAGGTAAAAGCCAGCCCATTGATATTCAATCACAACACGGAGTCCACTCATTCATCCACTCTTCAACTTCCTTCAGCGTTTTTCTAAATTTCTCAACTTCCTCCTCGCTCACCGTCCCAAAGGCAATCATGAGAACGTCAAGGTTACCCTTCTTCCCTTCTCCGAGTTTGGGTAGGCGTTCTTTCTCCCCAGCCATGTTTCAAAATGGAGTTATCAGCTATTTAACGCTTTTGACTCAGCCTCCAACAAACATCCCCCACACCACCTAGAGCTGGGCGATTGCTATGGCAAGCATAACGGGGACGGAGAGCCTTCCAATCTTCCTCGGCGCGTAGAATCCGGCGAGACCGAAGAGAACGTTGAGGCCGGAAAGCTTCAGGAGGCCGTTGAAAACGCGGGTGTTCCTGCCGAAGCGAAAGAAGTAGTCCAAGAACTCCGCGGGATTCCCCGGATTGACGTGGAGGGCGATAAGCCTGACCACTATTAGAATCCCCGTAAAAACGAGAGTGTATAGAATTACAAATTTCAAGAGGGTTTTATCGGGTTCTTTGCCAGTGAGGACTCTGTAAATCGAGAGCGGAAGGATGATAATCCAGATTGCCATCGAAACGCCCACTATAAAGAAGGCAAAGATTACTGCAAAGACTGATGCGGTGCCGATGACTCCCTCCACCAGGTTTCCCGTCATGATTACCGCCGTCGCGAAGAAGCCCCAGAGCATGACGTGCCTGCCGATAATATCCTGGACTTCCTTTGGAAGGTAGCTCCTGCCCCAAGTCTTCTCAAGGATTTCGGGGAGCCGTCTGACGTCCTCGCGGGAGTAGCCGTAGTCCTCAAGGGCCTTTCCAACGAAGTGGGGGGCTGTGAGGAGAAAAATTGCCAAGAGAAGGAGAACTATGAGCAGGTTCACGGCGTTGAGGTTTTCCCTGATTTGAGGGACATAGAGCCACAGGCCCACCCAGAAGGCGATGAGAGTCAGCAAAGGCAGGAGGAAGCTACGGATGAAGTTCCGCGGCATGGCGGTTAATATCCTTCGGGGTAAATAATCTTTTCGAGACCCTAACAACTTATGCCCCCGTAAGTTACTTACGCCTCCAGAACCAACAACACAGAAGAGTAAAAACAGGCTACGGCAGTGGGACCCTCTCGATCTCTATCCTGTCCCACGTGGGGTACTCCTCGACGATGAAGAACCTCACGTCTCCTTCAATCGCCTCGGCCAGCTCGACGGCGACCTCCTCAGGCATCTCTATCCTGCCCTTCTCGCGGTTTACGTAAAGCCACTCCCCGGGAACCTCTGCCTCCTCCACGAGGAGGGTGTAGAGCTCGTCTAAATCCTCGTACTCAGCTATTCCAAAGCGGAGCGTTCCGTCCTCGGTTATCTCCATGTAAGGCTTAGCGACGTTTCTCGCCATCCTTTTCAGCCTGTTCCTGAGCTGAACCGCGTCCTTGAGCTTGGCGGTGCAGAGGTGGTAGCTCAGTGAGGTGCTCCCCTCGCCCCAGCGCAGGATTTCGAGGCCAAGTTCTAAGCTTCCCTTAATCGCCGAACTCTCGTCGCTGATGGGCCGGTACCCCTTATCCAGGAGGTTCCTTAAATTGGTCTCGCTGAACTCCAGCTCGTTGATGTTGAGGAACTTCGCTCCAAGTCCGTCCAAAAACTCCGCGAACCACTTAATCCTCTCACCCTGACCCGGAACGGCGGGAACCTCTCCTCCAACGTCCCAGTCGAAGTCGAATGCGTTCTTTATGTTCTCAATCTCCACCCTGAAGAGCCTTGAGTTCGGGTTGAAGAGATCCGGATGGAAGCGGATTTCATCTAAACCAGCGTCGTAGAGCTTTTCTAGGGCCTTTTTCGTTGTGAGTGCTCCGGTCGTGTAGAGGTGGACATGGAACTTTTCCCCGAACTGCTCCTTTAAGGCTCGAATATATTCGGCGGTTCTGTCTAATCTCGCCAGCGGATCTCCACCGGTGACCCCTGCTCCCCTTGCCTCCTGAATTCTAGCCTCCTCGATAATGTCATCTATCCTCTTAAACGGCCTCTCGTTGGCGTAAACAACATCCTCCCTCCTCCAAGGGCTCAGCGGGCAGTAGAAGCAGTCCCTCGGGCATGCACCTGTTGTGAAGAGGACGAGCTTCTCTCCCCTAACGCACATCTGACAGCCCTTCGGCAGTTCTCTCACGGCGTATGAAAAGTAAGGGGTCTCCCACATCCAAATCCCTCCAGCTCTCGCTAACACAACCAGAGGAGCAGGCCTTAAAAAGGTTGGTAGCCAAAAATGGGAAGGTGTGAAAATGAAGGAAAGACCCAAGACACTGCCGCCGACACTAAGGGATAAGCACCGCTATATTGCCTTTCAGGTCATCGGTGAGAGAACCTTCACAAAGGACGAGATAAAGAGGGCTATCTGGGAGGCAAGCCTCTCGACCCTTGGGACGCTCGGCTCCGCTCGGGCCAAGCCCTGGTTCATAAAGTTCGACGAGAAGAGTCAGACCGGTATAGTCCGTGTTGATAGAAAGCACGTGGAGGAGCTCCGCTTCGCCCTGGCGCTCGTCACCCACATAAACGGTTCTAAGGCAATTTTCAGGACTCTCGGCGTTTCTGGGACGATAAAGAGACTGAAGAGAAAGTTTCTGAGTGAATTCGGATGGAAATAAATTTTGAAAAAGAAAGAAGTTCTCAAAGTTCATCCCTGAGCAACAATGGTTATTGTGTCGCCCGCACTAAAGCCGCTGTCGTCTCCAAGGCTCGAGCCAGGCAGTGGTATGTCTGAACCATACTCGGTATCCTGCCACAGGCCAACGAGATAGTTGGTTCCGCTGTATGAGTTGATATTCGGATAGATCTGGGTGAGGAAGTAGTAGGCTCCAGCGGCAGTACTGTCAGCGTCCGTCCCGTATATCGTCACCACAAGGGCACCGGTTGTTCTATCATTGAAGAGTTGGATAACGAAGTAGCCCTCTGTGACGTTCCACCAAGGGGTCGGGGCTGTCCACGTGAAGTTACCCTGTGGGGAAACTATGGTTATCGTTCTGCCATCAATAGCCATGTGGACGAGGGCTATATTGTCATATTTTGCTGTTATTGAATTAACTAGAGGTCCACCAACGGAGACAACAACATCATTGGCCGTTACGGTGCTCATGTTAAACTCGTCGACTGATCTCGAAACCGTCCTAGTGGCCAAGGGTATCGTGCGTGAGACATACTGGGCCGTAGAGAATGCATCAGGGGTTCCAAGGTTATTGAAAACGAAGTAAACCGCACTGGCGTTCTGAACGGCATCATCATATGAACCAATATCGCCGTACTGGAGTCCAATATAGTTCAAGACTTCTCCGACAGTTACAGTGTTAACGTGCTTCGGCTCGACGGAACCCGGAACGTATCCATACCAGGCAGCGTAGAACCAAGCAGTGTAGTCGTCAATCCAAACGCTTGAGATACCGCTCGCACCCCATTCGCCGGTGTAGATATTCCACTCATAGTTACTCGGAGGATTGGCAAAGACAACCGAACTCGCCTGAATCCTGTCCCACAGGAGTCTGTCAACCTTGAAACCAAGGTACTTCTCAATCAGATCGGCGACGTAAAGGCCAATCTCCTTCCTTTCGTCCTCAATACGAATGATGAACTTAACTGTAACCGGCTGGCCGTCGAAGTACCAGTAACCATCGGTACCCTTTTCAAGAGTGTGACCGTACTTAGCAACCTGCTGGGCTGCTCCTGCCATGGCACTATCAACAATGCTAATGGCGTACTGAAGGTTCCCCTCTTGAGTAAGTCCCAAGATTCTGTAAACGGGCTCGAAGTACTTGTTGGCCGGGTGGCTGGGTCTTATACAGCCGAGCATTGGAGCACCGCTACCCTGGTAGATGTTCTGGACGATGTACTCCCTGCTGAGGAGATAGTTCATGGCAAACCTAACTTCCCTGACGGCAAACGGGTTGAAGTAAACCTTGTCACCAACGGTAACGATCGGAGCATCCTTGTCCGGGTCATGCCAAGTGTTGAAAGTCAGCTCATTGTACGAGCTGGCACTCTTGTACAGGTTAAGGTTAGCCAGAACATCAGTACCGAAGTTGGAATACCAGCTCTTAGTGAATCTGAAGAGGCCGACGTCATAGGCACCCTGAGAAATATTGAGAACAGCACCATTCACGTCCTGGGTGCCATAAAACTCTATTACGCTGGAGTTTCCATCCCTTGGGAGGGTGTCTGTATAAACGGCTCTTGAACCATCGAACTTCTCGAGTTTGAGATAGAGGCTGTCCGGCGAGTACGCAGCGAGAAGGTATGGACCGTTACTTATGACGAGATGTCCGCGTTCATTGTAGAATTGCAGATCCGCGTTTATCCTGGAAACCATAGCTGTCCAGTTAATGCCTGGAAAAGTTTTCACAACGTTACCTACAGAGATAGCATCCATAATTGCAGCCAGATCAGAAGTATGGGTGCCGTTGAGAAGGTCGAGCCAGAGGACGCCCTCACCACTGCTGCTGAAGGAGTAGGTCTTGTCAATGCCATAGTCCTTGCTCCTAGCGACAAGCTCACCCATTGCCCAGTAGAGCTCCCACGGCATCTGGGGGTAGAAATAGTCCACGTAGTTCTTGGCAGTTAGGTCATCAGCGAGCGGGTGCTTGTAAGTACCGTAAACCACATAACCATCATCAGTCCACTGGAATCCAAGAACCGAATCGAGAGCATAACGGACACTACCTAGGTTCTGGTCGAAATACGTGTCGTTGGCATTGTCCTTGTAGGCCCAGGTGTAAAGGAATGCAACGTAGTACTTAATATCATCGACGTTACCGTTGACTCCATTGTGCCAGGTGCCAATGTCACAGTGAACGGTAACTTTAACAGAAGCCGTCTGACCAGCGTTCTTAGAAATCCAGCCCTGTGTCTGGTTGTAGATAACTGCATCTGAAGGGACGACAAAGTCGCCTCTTTCAACGGTCCAGGTGCACCTGTAGGGAGCATAAATGCCCTCAAAGTTTGTAGAACCTCCAAAGTCCCTGATTAGGTTCCAGACCCTGATGCTGTAAACGTCGCTCAGACCGCCAACTGGGTTGAATGCACTCATGAACATTGTGCCGCTCACAGGGGTTATCTGAACTACCCTGAGAGCCCCATCGGGAGTAACTGCCGACATAAGGCTCCAGCGATTGTCGATTCCTCCTGAGGAATCGACAAGGATGTTGCTAACCCTGTTCTTGTTGGCGGGATAGAACTCCCACAGCTCAGCAAGAAATATCCTCGCACTCTCTGAGATTCCCATGAGCATGCTAATCTTCTGAAGGTCCCAGTACTGGGAGACGTCCGTTATCCATATCGTATTGGACAGTCCCCCCGCCCCTATCTGGGCTACGAGACTACCGTTTATGCCGACGAAAGTGCTCTCGAGAGTGAGGATCACTCTCCCATCACCAAAAACATCCACTGGAACATTTTTATCCAGAACAATCTGGCCGCTCTCCTGACCGGTGACGGTGTTCTTGACGGTGACGAGGGCCTTCTGGTCTATGATGCTTATGTCAAGGACGGTAACAATCCAGTCGGTACCCTCAATAGCCTGCGGCTGACCAATGTAATACCACGCCGAACCGTAGTCCACTATGGTAGTGTTCGGGATCAGCGTAGCATTTATATGAGAGATTCCCTCAACAGCGTTTTTATTGATGGAGAAATAAGTTAACAAGTAAGTGATTTCCTCCTCAGTCCAATTGAGCACCGGGCCCAATCTATCGGGGCTCGTGTAGTACTTGACTTCGATACCACTGAGAACATAAAACCCACTTTTCTCATTGGTGTACGCTTGTACTGGCTGAACGTGAAGCATACCAAGTGCCACTAGGAATGCAACCAATACTGCCAAACTTCGTTTCATAGTTCTCCCCCCAACAACATAGTGGCAAGTTCTTAATAACATCTAAGAGTATAATTTAAAAGTGTTTTCTATTCAGATTTTGTTAACCATCATAAAAAGTTAGTGAAAAGAGTAGAGAACAAAAATGTTCATCTTATAAAAGACATGGCTTTGTCAACCCTCCCCTCGTAAACCCTCACATATCGCTCGCACGCTTTCTCCCAGCTGAAGTCCTCCCTGGCCCGCTTTTTCCCGTTCTCTCTGAGTCTCTCCAGGGTCTCATCGTCGAGCTCCTTGGCCCATATCATCGCCCTCGCTAGGGCAAAAGCATCCCTTGGAGGAACGAGCATCCCTGTCGCACGCTCTGGATCACTGCTGAGGCCTATTATCGTGTCCTTTAATCCCCCAACAGCGGAAGCTATTGGAACGGCACCAAGGCACATTGCCTCGAGCTGAACCAGACCGAAAGGCTCGAAGTACGACGGGATTACAACAAAGTCCACGGAACCGTAGAGCTCCCTAACGACCTCTCTGCTGAGAAGTTTGGTAATTGTCCTCACGTTCTCAGGGAAACGGTTTTCCATGGCCCTTGCCCACGCTCCCAGCTCCGGATCCCCCTTGCCGATGATGATGAACCTCATTTCACTGAAAGAGGGGTCAGTAGAGAGGAGCTCTATCGCATACAGCAGGGTGTCCACACCCTTCTGTGCCTTATCAAAACGCCCTATGAACATAAAGGTCTTTCCGTCGCTTAATCCAAGGTCCTCAAGAATCCTCCTCCTGCGCTCTTCCCTAGGAAGATCTCCCGTCTCTATCAGCTCCTCGTTCCAGAAGGAGCAGTCTATACCGTTGAAGATGTGCGTAACTTTGCCCTCGAAGAGCCCGAAGAAGTCCCATTCCTCCCATAGGTAGCTCCTGCTGACGGTCGTTACTGCGTCGGCTATGTAAGCCGCGGTATGTTCGGGGTCGATGTCCGGGTAGGGGACGAGCTCACTGAGGTGGGCTTCGTGGAAATAGTGGGCGGGAACCTTGGCCTTGTTGAGCCTGTGGACGGTGAAGACACTCCTCAGGCCAAAGTACTTCCTAAGGAGGCCAAGAGCGAAGACCGTGTGCCAGTCGTGGGCGTGGACAACGTCAGGCTTGAATTCGCCGATAAGCTCGTTCAAGAGCCCAACGCTGGCCTTGCCGAAAAGAACGGATTTTTTGAGCAGGCCGTTCCAACCCGGGCCATAAACGTCAGAGCTGTCAAGAACACCACCGCCAAGAGAATAAACCACGACACCATTCTGCTCTCTCTTTTTTACAGTTACCTCCACTCTCTCCCCAAAGGCTGAAACCCTAAAGGCTGTGAAAGGCTCGCCAAGGTCTTTTCCGTGGCTCGGGGTAAAAACAGCCACTTCATGGCCCAGATTCGAGAGGCCCTCGGCTATGCTGGTTACGGCTTCGGCCAAGCCCCCAACTTTCACGGGCAGGTACTCAAATCCCAATATCAGAATCCGCATTGCGGCCATCTCCTTTTAAAATAGGGAAAGAGCGAAAAATCACTCCAGAAGGATGAACTTCTCGCCCTCAACGTCCTCGAAGTAGCTCCCGATTCCGCCAACCTTCCATTCCTTGCCACTAGCCTTGACCGTAACGTTGGCCATAAGCGGCGTGTACTCGTACTCAACTATTTCCCCGTCAAGGGTCACGGGCTCCTTCGTCTCGACGAGCCTGCCGATGACTTCAGCCCTCCTGGGAAGCTCTGTAAACTTCAAGACAGTTATGAGAGTTCTGATGTTCACAAACGATAGTGGCTTGGGCAGCTTATCGTAGTTAAGGGGCTTTATGATCTCACTGTTGTCGAGGTATATGGTGTAGAACCAGTGCATGTAGTTCTGGATGATCTTTGGACTCTTGGCCCAGAAGGAGTAGAACTTCTCGCGCCTCTTGTCTCTCGGCAGAGCACCGAAGAAGAGCGCATAGTCGATGTCCCCGATTATCCAGCTGGCCATGAGCCAGGGGGCGCCGCCGGTTTTCGCCAGGATGATGTTGTCGGCGTTAAGCCACTCCGGAATCTCCTCGAAGTTGCTAATTATGACGAATATTATGTCTTTCCGGCGCTTTATCTCATCCTTCAAAAGGCGAAGGAACTCAAACGGAGCGTTTATCAGAACCTCGTGTTTGGCTGTCCTGATGACGTACTCCGCTCTCTCAACGGTGTTCTCAAAGCCTTGAATCGTCCATATCTCAGGCAGTCCCTCTCCGTGAACCTGGCGGTAGAGCTCAAGGAAGGCTGCCTTCAGGTTCTCCAAGTCCTCTATGAACTCCTCCTTTATCTTCTCAAGGACAACTTCAGGATTGACCGGTTTGTAGAGTCTCGGGGCGCCGTGCATCACGTCAACGAACCCCTTTCTGTGAAGGGAGCTCAGAACGTCATAAACCCTCGTGTGGGGGATTCCACTCTCCTTTGTTATGTCCGTGGCCTTGCTGGGGCCAAGCTTGAGGAGGGTTATGTAAGCTAAGCTCTCGTATTTAGTCAAGCCGAGCTTCTGGAGCTTTTCGATAATTTCCTCTTCCTTCATTTTCAGACCTCCAACTTTTTAAGTTCACTAGCATTAGTTTAATCATCACTAGTGATACCTGGTGGGAAAGGTGTATAAAACTTTCGGATTCGAGTCAAACGAATACTTTGGCCGGATCGCAAAGGTTGAATTTTCAGTCCCGTCCAGGGGAAGCTACGCCTACCTCGTCGGAAGCTTCAACGCCTTCAACGAGGGCAGCTTCCGGATGAGGGAAGAGAACGGAAGATGGCGTGCCACTGTTGAACTCCCCGAGGGGGTCTGGCACTACGGCTTCTCAATTGACGGAAAATACGCTCCAGACCCAGAGAATCCAGAGAAGAGGGCTTACAGGCGGTTCTCATACAAATTCGAGAGGGAAACCAGCGTTGCCAGAATATCCGCCGGAGACGACTTCTATCACGAACCCGCGCTCGCTTACTTGTACTCCTTTGCCGACAGAACCCATGTCCTGCTGAGGACTGTGAAGGGAAAAGCAATCTCCACTTACCTCATCACCGATGAGCGTATAGAGATGAGAAAGAAGGCAAGCGACGAGCTCTTCGACTACTTCGAGGCCGTTCTTCCAAGAACCGAGGAGCTGAGCTACGGCTTCGAGATAGAGACCAGAGAAGGAACAATCGAATACGGTAACTTCACCGCCGAACCGAGAGAGCTCCAAGTCCCAAGATGGATATTCAATCGGGTATTCTACCAGATAATGCCCGATAGGTTCGAAAGAGACATGATCAAAAAGCCAAGAGGAAGGATAATCGAAACCGGTCTGGGGCACCACGGTGGCGATTTAGCCGGAATCGTGAAGAGGCTCGGCCACCTTGAGGGGCTCGGTGTGAATGCACTCTATCTGACCCCAATCTTCGAGTCCATGACGTACCATGGCTACGACATACTTGATTACTTCAAGGTCGCGGGGAAGTTCGGAGGTAACGAGGCCTTCGGAGAGCTCGCCCGGGAGCTGAAAAGGAGGGACATAAAACTGATTCTCGACGGCGTCTTCCACCACACGAGCTTTTTCCACTCATACTTTCAGGACGTCGTGAAGAAGGGCGGAGAGAGCAGGTACCGGGACTTCTACAGAATCCTGAAGTTCCCGGTGGTGTCGAAGGACTTCCTTCGGGTTCTCGACTCGAACGAACCGCCGGAGCGAAAGTACAAGGGGCTGAAGGAGCTCCATCAGAACTATGAGAACTTCTTCTCGGTGTGGCTCATGCCCCGTCTGAACCACGACAATCCACAGGTTAGGGAGTTCATAGTCAGTGTAATGAAACACTGGCTCGAAGAAGGTGCCGATGGCTGGCGACTGGATGTCGCCCACGGCGTCCCGCCAGAGCTGTGGCGCGAGGTCAGGGAAAGAATGCCGGAAGACGCGTATCTGGTAGGAGAAGTGATGGACGACGCAAGACTCTGGCTCTTCGACAAGTTCCACGGAACGATGAACTATCCCCTGTACGAGGCCATTCTAAGGTTCTTCGTGCGTGGAGAGATAAGTGCCGAAGAGTTCCTCAACTGGCTCGAGCTCCTGAGCACCTATTATGGGCCCGCTGAATACTCCATGTACAACTTCCTTGACAACCACGACGTTGAGCGCTTCCTCGACCTCGTCGGTGACGAGCGGAGATACCTCTGCGCTCTCGCTTTCCTGATGACCTATAAGGGGATTCCAGCGCTTTTCTACGGTGACGAAATAGGACTGAGGGGAATAGGTGCTTCTGGGATGGAAAGCTCAAGGACTCCAATGAAATGGGGGAAAGAGACGTGGAACACCAAGATACTCAGAGTGACAAAAGCGCTGATACGGCTGAGAAGGAAGAGCAAAGCCTTACAGCTGGGAGAATTCAGGCCACTGGAGTTCAAAGGTGGCCTGCTCCTCTACGAGAGAGTTTACCAGAACGAAGGAGTTCTGGTGGGGATAAACTACTCAGACGTTCCCACAGCCATTCAGATTCCTGAAGCTTACCGTCCTGCAGCGGATGGAGTGTCCTTCCTCAAGATGAAACCCTGGTCCTTTGTCGTCCTCGCCTCAACCATCTGATGCCACGTTTTTTCACCAGCGTTCCGGGTTGTACACACAATGCAAACTTGAACAGGGAAGCGCAAGGTATATATATCACTGACGATGATACTATAACACCCAAAGCGAATACGGGTGATAAAGCTATGAAGAAAGGACTGTTTACCCTACTTTTGATTGGAGTTTTGATTTTTAGCGTCGTGGCCAGCGGCTGTATAGGCGGCGGTGAAACTACCAGCCCCACCACCACACAGCCAACAACCACCCCAAGCGAGACCACAACGACTACCAGCCCAACAGAAACAACTACCACTCCAGAGATCGAGTGCGGCAGCGGAAAAATAGTCATATGGCACGCCATGCAGCCGAACGAGCTCGAGGTCTTCCAGAGCCTCGCAGAGGAGTACATGGCCATGTGCCCGAACGTTGAGATAGTCTTCGAGCAGAAGCCGGATCTTGAGAGTGCCCTCAAAGCCGCAATTCCGACCGGCCAGGGTCCGGACCTCTTCATATGGGCCCACGACTGGATTGGAAAGTTCGCCGATGCTGGCCTTCTCGAGCCGATTGATGACTACGTTACCGACGACATTCTGAACCAGTTCGCCCCGATGGCTCAGGATGCTATGCAGTACAAGGGCCACTTCTACGCCATGCCCTTCGCTGCCGAGACCGTTGCAATCATCTACAACAAGGATATGGTAAGCGAGCCGCCCAAGACCTTCGACGAGATGAAGGCGATAATGGAGCAGTACTACGACCCGGACAACGATAAGTACGGCATAGCCTACCCAGTTAACGCTTACTTCATCTCTGCCTGGGCTCAGGCCTTTGGAGGCTACTACTTCAACGACCAGACCGAGATGCCCGGTCTCGACCAGCCTGAGACCATAGAGGGCTTCGAGTTCTTCTTCCAGAACGTCTGGCCATACATGGCCCCAACCGCTGACTACAACACCCAGCAGAGCATCTTCCTCGAAGGCCGTGCTCCGATGATGGTCAACGGTCCGTGGAGCATTGCCAGCGTCAAGGACGCTGGAATCAACTTCGGCATCGTCCCGCTCCCGCCGATAATCAAGGACGGTAAGGAGTACTGGCCGAGACCCTATGGTGGAGTCAAGAACATCTACTTCGCCAAGGGCATAAATAACAAAGAGACCGCCTGGTACTTCGTCAAGTGGTTCACCACCAATCCAGAGGCCATAAAGGAGCTCTCCCTCCAGCTCGGATACATCCCGGTCCTTTCACCGGTTCTTGAGGACCCAGAAATCCAAGCTGACCCCGTTATCTACGGCTTCGGTCAGGCAGTCCAGCACGCATACCTCATGCCAAAGAGCCCGAAGATGGGCGCCGTTTGGGGCGGTGTTGACGGAGCCATCAACGAGATACTCCAGGACCCGGCCACCGCTGACATACCCGCCATACTCCAGAAGTACCAGCAGGAGATCCTGAACAACCTCGGGGGCTGAAGCCCTTTCCCTTTTCCTACCTTTTTGGAGGGATTGGGATGAAGAAGATCACCACAATTGCTCTGTTCCTCATTCTTCCAGGGATGGCGGCGTTTCTGCTCTTCAACCTGTGGCCGATAATCTACTCGATTTACCTTGCCTTCACCAACGCCCAGCTCGGCAACTTTCCAATCCAGGCGCCGGATGCAGAGCCCTTCAAGTTCGTTGGTTTAGAGAACTTCAGGTGGATACTGAGCGACGAAAAGTTCAGAAGCGCCTTTATGTGGACCTGGATATTCGTCGCAACGAGCGTTACCCTCAAGGTTCTTGTAGGAACTTTCCTCAGCCTGCTCTACAACAGCAAATACGTCAAGGGCAAGATGGTCTACAGGTCGCTCCTGATAATCCCATGGGCCCTACCGCTCCTCTTCTCGGTCACCGTTTGGAGGTTTATGTTTGATCCGGTTTTTGGTCCGATTAATCAGATTCTCAAATCGATCGGCGTGAGTACCCTTCCCAACTGGACGAACGATCCTTTCTGGGGCCTTGTAGCTCTCAACATAATCGAGGTCTGGCTGGCCTATCCGTTTATGATAACCGTCATCACGGCGGCGCTTCAGTCCGTTCCGGACACGCTCGTGGAAGCGGCAATAATAGACGGTGCCAACTACTGGCAGAGACTCAGGCACGTCGTTCTCCCGATAGTCGGCAAGCCAATAGCCTTCGCCACAATACTCACCAGTGCAGCCAGCTTCCAGTACTTCATGGTGCCATACATTTACAACGCTGGCCTATTCGAGGACAAGTTCATACTGCTCTACGGCTTCAGGAAGGCCTTTGGGGCGAGTCCCCACTACGGAAGGGCAGCGGCGGTGATGATAATAGCGACCCTCGTGCTGGCGGTTTACATGTACGTCAACGTTAGGATAACCAAGCTCCAGGAGGGTGCCAAGGGATGATGGGCCAAAAGAAAAAGGAGATAATCAAGAGCTTCCTCCTCACCCTCGCGGCCATTTTCATAATGTTTATCATCCTCTTCCCAGTGTACTATATATTCACCGTGTCGATAAAACCAGCCGCAACGCTCGCAACAACAAAAATCGAGCTCATACCAAGGAACGTTACGCTCGATGCCTACAGGGAAGTGCTCTTTGGATTCAAAGGAAGCAAGATAAGCAAAAACTTCACTGGAACCATTGAAGGACAGGCCAAAATCGAGGACGGCAAGCTCTATCTCACTGATGGAAAGATAACAGGAGCCATCAAGTATGGACCGTTCACAGGACTGAAGTTTGAAATACCTGTCTCTGGCATCATCTTCGACGTTTCCACGACAGAGAACTTTCAGGGGACGCTCAAGGGAGAGATAGAGGGACTGTTTGTCCTCACCAGGATGAACGATGATGGCAGCATAGGATTCGGAATAGTCAGGGAGGTTGAGCTGACGAGCGGTGATGTCAACGGCGTTTCAGTTTCCGGCCCGATGGAGAAGTACGTCGTGATCAGAAACACAGGTAAGGCCGAGTTCACAGCGGTCGGAAAGTTCCTCAACTCGGTGTTCTTCGGCTACCTGAAGAACAGCCTCCTGCTGGCCACGCTAACAGTCCTCTTGTCAATGATCTTCGTCGTTCCAGCGGCCTACGCATTCTCAAGGATGCAGTTCTTCAGCAGAGATCACATTCTTTACTTCTACCTGATGTTCACGCAGGTTGCAGGGGGTCTTGGCATAGCCGGGTTGATAGCCCTCTATGGTATGATAGTCAAGCTCGGCCTATACGACAAGCTGCCGGTGCTGTCCTTCATCTATGCTGCCGGAAGCGTTCCCTTCAACACCTGGCTCCTCAAGGGATACATCGACTCCATAAGTCCCGACTTCGACGAAGCGGCACTTGTAGATGGTGCAAGCTACCTGCAGATTATAAGGTACGTCCTCCTGCCAATGGCCCTGCCAGGAATAGCCACGGTAGCCATATTCGCCTTCATCGGCGGCTGGACGGAGTTCATCCTCGCGAGCCTGCTACTGACGGAGAAAAACCAGCCACTCTCGGTGTGGATATACCTCCTCATGGGCGGTATCGGCAGGGGAATAGATTGGAGCTACTTCGCGGCAGCGGCGCTGCTCTTCGCGCTGCCAGTGTTCGTGATGTTCATGCTCGCTCAGAACTACATAAGGAGCGGTCTAACCGTTGGAGGTTTAAAGGAGTGAGGTGATAATATGAGAAAGGTCCTTTCCCTATTTGTGGCCTTTTTAATGCTCGGAAGCCTCCTGGCAGTTCAGCCGAGCGTGACGGCTGAAGAGCCCAAGCCCCTGAACGTGATAATAGTCTGGCACCAGCACCAGCCCTACTACTACGACCCAATACAGGACATCTACACGAGGCCGTGGGTCAGGCTCCACGCGGCCAACAACTACTGGAAGATGGCCTATTACCTGAGTCAGTATCCTGAGGTTCACGCTACCATAGACCTCTCGGGCTCGCTCATAGCCCAGCTGGCTGACTATATGAACGGCGCCAAGGACAACTACCAGATAATCACTGAGAAGATAGCCAACGGCGAGCCGCTCACCGTTGACGAGAAGTGGTTCATGCTCCAGGCCCCGGGTGGATTCTTCGACCACACGATTCCGTGGAACGGTGAGCCGATAACCGACCCGAACGGCAACCCCATAAGGGACTTCTGGAACCGCTACACCGAGCTGAAGAACAAGATGATGCAGGCCAAGGCCAAGTATGCCAACCTGCCGCTCGAGGAGCAGAAAATAGCCGTTACCAACGAGTTCACAGAGCAGGACTACATCGACCTCGCCGTTCTGTTCAACCTCGCTTGGATAGACTACGGCTACATAATGAGCCATCCAGAGCTGAAGGCCCTCTACGACAAGGTTGATGAAGGCGGCTACACGAGGGAAGACGTTAAGACAGTTCTGGACGCCCAGATGTGGCTCCTCAACCACACCTTCGAGGAGCACGAGGCTATTAACCTCCTCCTCGGCAACGGCAACGTGGAAGTTACCGTCGTTCCCTATGCCCACCCGATAGGCCCAATCCTCAATGACTTCGGCTGGGAGAGCGACTTCAACGACCAGGTGAAGAAGGCCGACGAGCTCTACAAGGAGTACCTTGGCGGCGGCCAGGTTGAGCCGGTTGGAGGATGGGCCGCTGAGAGCGCTCTCAACGACAAGACCCTCGAGATACTTGCCGGCAACGGCTGGACCTGGGTCATGACCGACCAGCTCGTGCTCCAGAAGCTCGGCATAGAGGGAACTGTTGAGAACTACCACAAGCCCTGGGTGGCTGAGTTCGACGGAAAGAAGATATACCTCTTCCCGAGGGACCACGCGCTGAGCGACCGCGTTGGATTTACCTACGGTGGAATGAACCAGTACGATGCCGTTGAGGACTTCATAAACGAGCTTCTCAAGCTCCAGAAGCAGAACTACGATGGTTCCCTCGTTTACGTCATAACCCTCGACGGAGAGAACCCGTGGGAGCACTACCCCTACGACGGAAAGCTCTTCCTTGAGACGCTCTATAAGAGGCTCACCGAGCTCCAGGAGCAGGGGCTCATAAGAACCCTCACCCCGAGCGAGTACATCCAGCTCTACGGAGACCAGGCAAACAAGCTCACACCCCAGATGATGGAGCGCCTTGACCTGACCGGCGACAAAGTTGAGGCCCTCAAGAAGGCCCAGAGCCTCGGGGATCTCTACGACATGGTGGGCGTTAAGGAAGAAATGCAGTGGCCCGAGTCGAGCTGGATTGATGGGACCCTCTCAACGTGGATAGGCGAGCCCCAGGAGAACTACGGCTGGTACTGGCTCTACTTAGCGAGAAAGGCCCTTATGGAGCACAAGGATGAAATGAGCCAGACCGACTGGGAGAAAGCTTATGAGTATCTCCTCCGTGCTGAGGCCAGTGACTGGTTCTGGTGGTACGGAAGCGACCAGAGCAGCGGGCAGGACTACACCTTTGACCGCTACCTCAAGACCTACCTCTACGAGATGTACAGGTTAGCTGGCCTCGAACCACCGGGCTATCTCTATGGAAACTTCTTCCCCGATGGAGAACCTTACACAGTTAGAGCCCTCGACGGCCTCGGAGAGGGCCAGGTCAAGAACTACTCGAGCATGTCCTCCCTCGCTGAAGGTGTAAGCGTATACTTCGACGGCGACGGAATTCACTTCATAGTTAAAGGAGAGCTCAACGAGTTTGAGATAAGCATATACGAGAAGGGCGAGCGCGTTGGCAACACCTTCACGATCCTCCAGGACAAGCCGACTGAGCTCAGGTACTCGATGTTCCCGTTCTCAAAGGACAGCGTCGGGCTGATGATAACCAAGCATATAGTTTACAAGGACAACAAGGCGGAGGTTTACCAGGCTACCAACTACGAGGATAGCGAGAAGATCGGCGATGCTGTGGTTAAGACGGTAAATGGCAGAGTGGAGATCATCGTCCCCTTCGAATACATCAAGACTCCCGAGGACTTCTACTTCGCGGTCTCCACAGTCAAGGACGGAGAGCTTGAGGTTATAACCACTCCGATTGAGCTGAAGCTCCCCACGGAGGTTAAAGGAGTAACCCTCGTGGACATCGCCGACCCCGAGGGCGATGACTACGGTCCAAGAACCTACACCTACCCAACCGACAAGGTCTTCGTGGAGGGTGCCTTTGACCTGCTCAGGTTCAGAATGCTCGAGCAGACCGATGCTTACGTGATGGAGTTCTACTTCAAGGATCTCGGCGGCAACCCATGGAATGGACCGAACGGCTTCAGCCTGCAGATAATCGAGGTTTATCTTGACTTCAAAGAGGGAGGAAACAGCTCGGCAATAAAGATGTTCCCGGACGGACCGGGAGCAAACGTCAACCTCGACCCAGAGCACCCGTGGGATGTGGCGTTGAGAATAGCCGGCTGGGATTATGGAAACCTCATAGTCCTGCCGAACGGAACCGTCTACCAAGGCGAGATGCAGATAAGCGCCGACCCAGTTAAGAGCGCGATAATCGTAAAGATCCCGAAGAAGTACATCCAGATAAACGAGGACTACGGATTCTGGGGAGACGTTCTCGTTGGTTCACAGGACGGCTACGGTCCGGACAAGTGGAGGCCAGTTGCAGTTGAGGCGGAACAGTGGAAACTCGGAGGAGCTGACCCACAGGCGGTAATCAACAACGTCGCACCAAGGGTCGTTGATGAGCTCGTCCCAGAGGGCTTTAAGCCAACCCAGGAAGAACAGCTCAGCTCCTATAATGCTAATGAGATAAAACTCGCCACCGTTAAGGCTATTCCACTCCTCAAGCAGGGCATAACCATGCTCGACCCAGAGGGTGACGACCACGGTCCGGGAACCTACACCTATCCGACCGACAAGGTCTTCGTGCCAGGTCACCTCGACCTGCTCAAGTTTAAGATGATTGAAGGCGACGACGCCTGGACGCTGGAGTTCTACTTTAAGGACCTCGGTGGCAACCCGTGGAACGGGCCGAACGGCTTCAGCCTGCAGATAATCGAGATCTACTTCGACTTCACAGACGGAGGAAACACCAGCGCCATCAAGATGTTCCCCGACGGTCCAGGAAGCAACGTCCAGCTCGATCCGGGACATCCATGGGATCTGGCGCTTAGAATAGCGGGCTGGGACTACGGAAACCTGATAGTGCTCCCGGACGGAACCGTTTACCAGGGTGAAATGCAGATTTCAGCCGACCCAGTAAAGAACGCCATAATAGTCAAGGTTCCCAAGAAGTACCTGAGCGTCACTGACTACGGGCTCTACACTGCGGTGCTCGTAGGCTCTCAGGACGGCTACGGTCCGGACAAGTGGAGGCCAGTTGCAGTTGAGGCGGAACAGTGGAAACTCGGAGGAGCTGATCCAAACGCTGTCATAGACAACCTCGCCCCGAGAGTGGTTGACATGCTCGTCCCAGAAGGGCTCAAACCAACACAGGAGGAGCAGCTGAGTTCCTACGACCTAGAAAAGAAGACCCTCGCGACGGTTCTCATGATACCACTCGTCGAGGGAACTGGTGGCGAGGAAGTGACTCCTACTGAGACACCCACTGAGACTCCGAGCGAAACAACGACCACTCCAAGCGAGACCACAACAACGCCGCAGGAGACCACAACAACTCCAGCAGAGACCACCACTAGCACAACCACTCCAGGTGAAGAGGGAGGAATCTGCGGTCCGGCGGTTTTGCTTGGACTGGCTTTAACCCCGCTCCTGCTTAGGAGGAGAAGGTAACCCTCCTTCCAAATTTTTTGAGGTGATACCATGGCCGAAGTAAAGCTCATTGGGGTTTGGAAGCAGTTCGGGAACTTCACAGCCGTCAAGGACCTGAACCTGGAGATCAAACACGGCGAGTTTATGATACTCCTCGGGCCGAGCGGCTGTGGAAAGACGACGACTCTCAGAATGATAGCCGGCCTTGAGGAGCCCACAAAGGGACAAATCTACATCGGCGACAAACTCGTCGCCGACCCAGAAAAGGGAATCCTCGCTCCACCAAAAGACCGTGATATAGCCATGGTCTTCCAGAGCTACGCTCTCTACCCGCATATGACGGTCTACGACAACATAGCCTTCCCCCTCAAGCTCAGGAAAGTCCCCAAGCAGGAGATAGATCGGCATGTAAGGGAAGTCGCCGAGATGCTTGGCCTTACGGAACTCCTCAAGAGGAAGCCGAGGGAGTTAAGCGGCGGCCAGAGGCAGAGGGTAGCCCTCGGAAGGGCCATCGTAAGAAAGCCGCAGGTCTTCCTCATGGACGAGCCGCTCAGCAACCTCGACGCGAAGCTTAGGGTGAAAATGCGCGCCGAGCTCAAAAGGCTCCAGAGACAGCTTGGAGTCACAACAATATACGTCACCCATGACCAGGTCGAAGCAATGACCATGGGAGATAGGATTGCGGTCATAAACCAAGGCGTTCTCCAGCAGATCGGCACGCCAGACGAGGTATATGACAGGCCAGCAAACACCTTCGTCGGCAGCTTCATAGGCAGTCCGCCGATGAACTTCATAGACGCATCAATAGTGGAAGACGAGAGAGGCGTCTGGGCCGACTTCGGAGAGTTCAGGCTCAAACTCCTCGACGACCAGGGAGAGGTTCTCAGGGAGAAGAACCTGATAGGAAAGGAAGCCATCTTTGGAATCCGCCCGGAGGACATCTACGATGCAATGTTCGCACAGATCAAAATACCCGGAGAGAATATGACTAGGGCCATGGTGGAGATTATCGAAAACCTCGGAAGCGAGAAGATAGTCCACCTCCGCGTCGGAGATATAACCTTCCTGGGCGCCTTCCGCTCCGAATCCAAGGTTAAGGAAGGCCAGGAAGTTGACGTTGTCTTTGACATGAGAAAGGCTCACGTCTTCGACAAAGGAAGCGGAAAAGCCGTCTTCTGAAGTTTTTTAAATCCTTATTTCTATTTTCTCCCATGCCAATTGAAGACTTCGCAGATTTCTTGGCGGAAAGGGTTCCGAGAGGGAAAATAGTCGAACTCGGTATAGGTTTCCAGTTCAAAGTGGCCTTAAAGCTGAAAGAGATGGGCTACGATGTTCTTGCAATTGACTGGAATCCAGCCTCCGTTGAAAAAGCAAGGGAGCTTGGAATAAACGCCGTCCGGGATGATATCTTCAACCCAAGGCCGGAACTGTACAGGGATGCCAAAGCCTTGTACTCCGTAAGACCAACGCCCGAAATAGTCCAGCCGATTCTCGAGCTCGGGAAGAAGCTTGGACTCCCAGTTTACATCCTTCCCCTCAGTGGTGACACAATGCCCGGTAACCTGAAGCTTATCAACCACAAGGGATTGGCCATATACATGGCTAAAACTATTTAAAGTCGCTCCCAAGTAGTCATGGTGGTGTTATGAAGCTCTTCGGAACGGCTGGAATTAGAGGCACTTTATGGGAAAAGGTCACACCAGACCTAGCGCTGAACGTTGGGAGAGCCCTCGGAACGTACATCAGGAAGGGAAAAGTGGCCGTCGCAAGAGACGGAAGGACTTCAAGCATAATGCTCGAGAACGCGCTCGTTTCTGGACTTTTAAGTTCAGGCATGGAGGTAATCCAGTTTGGGCTGATACCAACGCCAACATTGGCATGGGGCACCAACCGCTATGGCGACGCTGGAGTCATGATAACAGCCAGCCACAACCCGCCCACGGACAACGGAATAAAGGTCTTCAACGGTGACGGAACCGAGTTCTACCTCGAGCAAGAGGCAGAGCTGGAAAGGATAATCTTCTCGGGGGAGTATAAGAAAGTGGACTGGGACGGGATAAGGAAGGTTCGTCAGAGGGACATCGTCGACGAGTACATCGGCACAGTCTTGGACTTCGTCGACCATGAGACTAGTCTGAAAGTCCTCTACGACGGTGCGAACGGCGCCGGAAGCGTCGTTGCTCCCTATCTGCTTCGCGAGATGGGGGCGAAAGTGATAAGCATCAACGCCCACATTGACGGCCACTTCCCGGGCAGAAAGCCCGAGCCGAGGTACGATAACATAGCATACCTCGGAAATCTTGTGAGGGAGCTTGGTGTTGACTTAGCTATAGCCCAGGACGGCGACGCCGACAGAATAGCGGTCTTCGATGAAAAAGGCAACTACATCGACGAAGACACACTGATAGCGCTCTTCGCTAAGCTCTACGTCGAGGAGCACGGGGGCGGAGTCATCGTTACATCGATAAACACCGGCTCGCGTATCGATGAAGTCGTCGAAAACGGTGGTGGAAGGGTCTACCGCGTTCCCCTAGGTCAGCCGCACGACGGCATAAAGAAGTACAACGCGATTTTTGCCGCCGAGCCGTGGAAGTTCATCCACCCAAGATTCGGCCTATGGATAGACAGCTTCGTCACGATGGGCCTGCTCATCAAGCTCATCGACGAACGCGGAAAACCCCTATCCGAAATAATCCGCGAGGAGATACCCACCTACTACCTCACCAAGAAGAACGTGAAGTGTCCGGACAGGTACAAGAAGACCGTCCTCGAAGTCGCAAGGCACGTTCTCGAGGAAAAGCTCAGGAGCGAGATAAAGGAAATACTAACCATCTCTGGCTTCCGCTTTAACCTCAAAGATGGCTCTTGGGTTCTCGTAAGACCGAGCGGAACTGAACCGAAGATAAGAGTAGTCGTGGAAGGCCCGACGGAAAAGAAGCGCGACGAACTCTTCGAGCTGGCTTACAACACTGTCAGAAGGGCAGTGGAAGAGGCAATGAAAAAGAAAGAGTGAAGCTAAACGAATCTAGCAGGTCTGAGCGTCCGCACCGCTATTTCGTTTTTATCCACCATTACTTTGAAGCCCTCTTTGGCGACATAGGTCTTCACGCCCGTTACCGTCTCTATGTATTTTGCCTCCTTGTACGGGTTGGCGAAGTGCATCTTCATTCCGATGTGGCTCATTATGAAGACATCGGGTTTTCCCCCCATCTTCTTAAGCATCGTAACGACATCATCGGTGCTCAGGTGGTAGGGAATCCCCATATCCCTCGGCCGGGTTACGGCAGCTATAATGAGCCTCGAACCCTCATGCCACTCAATGAGCTCATCGAAGTACGCGGTATCCGGTATGTATGAGATGTCACCATATCTGGTTCTCATTCGAAAGCCTATGGTTGTCGGATCTGAGTGTCTCGTAGGGGTTATTATGAGCTCCTCCTCCCCTACCGAGATTTTGTTGCCAGGTTCAGGGGTATGTATGCTCTCAAGGACGTCCATGTGATATTTGCTGACCGCTGGGGTGTGCGTCTCGTCGCCGTAGACAACGCTTTTCGAGGCTATAAGCATGCCCCTTTTCTTCAGCGCCCCTCCTGTCATGGCTTCAATCATGACTTCGGTGTCGTTGCAGTGATCAACGTGCCTATGTGAAACGAAGACAGCATCTAGCTTCCTGGGATCGAGCTTGTAGCGCCACGAACGAACAAGAGCCCCCGGCCCAGGGTCAACGTAGATGTTCCTGCTGGCCCTGATGTGGAAGCCTCCCGTGGAGCGAAACTGTGTTATGGTTATGAATCTGCCGCCGCCACTGCCGAGGAAAGTTATCTCTATCAAATCTCCACCCCCGCGTTCTTTTGCAGACATATGGGTATCGCCATGGAGGTATATAAGACATTGCCTATCCCCAGCCAGCCACACTAGGTTATGATTAAGCTAATTCAGGGAACTTGTGGGGCATTACTGCAACATCATGACATTTTATGGTCAGTGGAACAATTCATTGAAGATGATATCCAATTTCATAACATCAATGCATAATTATTATCAAAATTGTTCGAATACGTGCAGACATTGGCATAACATAATGTTATAATATTTAGACAATATTAGATGGTTTGATGTAAATCCAAAATCAGGGAAAATACTTTTAACATAAAACCAACGTAATTAATATGCACACACATTCTGGAGGTGCAAATATGGGACCAACCCCGTACATCCCACCCGAGAAATCGCTGCCAGAATATACCATCAAGGCTTTTGTTTTGGGTGTTGTTCTGGCAATTATAATGGGTGCAGCAAACGCCTACCTCGGCATGTACGCAGGAATGACCGTTAGCGCCAGCATTCCGGCAGCTGTTATATCGATAGCAATTCTCTTCGCGTTTAAGGACAGAAACATTTTGGAGAACAACATGGTTCAGACTGCAGCATCAGCCGGAGAGTCCCTGGCGGCGGGCATAATATTCACTCTGCCCGCCCTAGTGGTTCTCGGTTATTACACCGAGTTCCCATACTACATAGTGACACTGATAGCAGCCCTCGGTGGTTCCCTCGGTGCCCTTTTCACAGTGGTTCTGAGGAGAGCTTTTATAGTCGAAGAAAAGCTCCCGTATCCAGAGGGTACCGCCTGTGCTGAGGTCCTCATAGCGGGAGATAGGGGCGGAAGCCGCGCCAAGCCGATATTCTACGGTGGTATCTTCGGTGGACTCTACAAGCTCTTCGGAAGTGCAGGCCTGTGGTCAGGAACCGTTGAGACTGCTAAAATGGTGGGTTCAAGGGTTCTCTACATTGGAAGTGATCTCTCTGCAGCCCTCATCAGTGTCGGCTATATCGTTGGCCTGAATATTGCATTCCTCGTGTTCCTCGGTGGTGCAATCGCGTGGTTCATAGCCATTCCAATATATGCCGCTAAAACTGGCAATCCAGACGGCCTCAGTGCCATTGACCTCGCCTGGACCCTCTGGAGCACCAAGATCAGATACATGGGAGTTGGAGCGATGGTCGTCGGTGGTCTCTGGAGCCTCATAAAGCTTAGGAACCCGATAATGAGGGGCATCAAGGCTGGCCTTGAGGTCGCAAAGAGGAAGCAGTCTGGAGAGGCAATACTCAGAACCGAGGAGGACCTGCCGCTCAACTACGTCATGATGCTCATAACAGCCTTCGTCATCCCACTGTTCCTGCTGTACTTCCACATTATCGGCTCGATAGGAATAGCGGCGGTTATGGCAATAATACTGCTCATCGTTGGATTCCTCGGAAGTTCCATCGCCGGCTACCTGGCGGGTGTTGTCGGTTCATCCAACAACCCGGTTTCGGGAATCACCATCATGAGCCTGCTCTTCACGGCCTTTGTCCTCAAGGCATTTGGTCTCAGCGGTATGGAGGGCATGGCTGCAACCATACTCGTCGCGGCCGTCATATGTACCGCCGCAGCAATAGCCGGTGACACCATGCAGGACCTCGCCACGGGTTACATTGTTGGTGCAACCCCCAAGAGGCAGCAGGTATTCGAGATAATCGGTACGTTCTTCGCGGCCCTTGTCATGGCGCCGGTGCTCAACCTCCTAATCCAGGCTTACGGAATAGCGGGAACCCCAACAGCCAAGGAAAATGCCCTCCCCGCTCCACAGGCATTCCTTATGGCCAAGGTCACCGAGGGTGTCTTCACCGGAACCCTTGAGTGGACCATGGTCTACATCGGCGCTGGTATAGCCATTGTACTCATAATCCTCGACGAAATACTCGCAATGAAGGGCTCCAAGTTCAGGACTCCAGTCATGCCCGTCGCCGTCGGCATCTATCTGCCGCTTAGCCTTGGCGTGCCAATCCTTATCGGTGGAATCACCAGGCACATTGTCTCAAAGGCCAGGGGCAGCGACGAGGGGAGCCCAACCGACCCGGGAGTGCTCGGAGCAGCAGGACTCATTGCCGGAGAGGCAATAATGGGAATAATCTTCGCCGCTCTCATAGTGGCGGACGTTGCCCCGTCCATAGGCTTCAGCAGCAACATCCTCGGAATAGTGTTCCTCCTCGGCATATTGGCATGGCTCTACATGACCGGAAAGAAGGAGTGATTTTCTTCCCTCTTTTTTAACCCTTAGGGAGGTTTATGAATGGAAGAATATCTACACCTAATCCCAGAGCGCAATAAAAACATCGAACTGAGAAAAATCGAAGGAAAATACTACCTTTTAATCCCGATGGATTCGCCCCTCGATTTTCTGGCAAGAAAACTCCACGGGGACTACAGGCGAATAGAACTCGACGAAGCTGGGGCCTTCATCTGGGAGTTATGTGACGGTAGGAGAACGGTCGAAGAGATTGGAAAGCTGCTTAAAGGAAGGTTTGGAGATGAAGTAGAGCCACTTTACGAACGTCTGATAACGTTTCTTTTTGAACTTCACAAAAGGAACCTGGTTGGGTTTAAAAGAGTTGGTGAGTTAGAGTAGGTGGTGATACCCCATGAGTGAAGCCCTCAAAAAAGTCACTCAGGAGATTGAAAACCTACGTGACGATATGGTGAAAACCCTGGTGGAGCTCATCAAAATCCCGGCAATAAGCCCGAACTACGGCTACGAGGGCGAATACGATAAGGCCCAAAAGCTTCTTGAGATAATCAAGGACTGGCCCTTCGATAAGGTTGAGGTCTACAACGCCCCTGATGAGAGGGCCAAGAACGGCGTGAGACCGAACATTCTCGCCTATTATTACGGCGAGAAAGGAGAGGACTCACCAAGGCTCTGGATTCTAACACACATTGATGTCGTCCCACCGGGAGACCTGAGCAAGTGGACAATAACCGAACCGTTTAAACCACTCGTCAGGGACGGAAAAGTCTACGGCAGGGGAAGCGAGGACAACGGACAGAGCCTAGTCGCTTCACTCTATGCAGTTAGGGCTATGATGAACCTCGGAATAAGGCCGAAGAGAACGATAATCCTGGCCTTCGTCAGCGATGAAGAGACCGGAAGCAAGTACGGCATCGAGTGGCTTATGAAGGAGCACCCAGAGCTTTTCAGGAAGGATGACCTCGTTCTCGTCCCGGACGGCGGAAATGAGGATGGAACCTTCATCGAGGTTGCAGAGAAGAGCATCCTCTGGTTCAGGGTTAAGGTCAGGGGCAAGCAGGTTCACGCGAGCATGCCCGATAAGGGGTTGAACGCCCACCGCGTTGCCCTTGATTACGCCTATCACCTGGATAAGCGCCTCCACGAGAAGTATTTCGAGAAGGATGAGCTCTTTGATCCACCGGAGAGCACCTTCGAGCCGACGATGGTGAACGGTCCGGCCGATTCACCGAACATTGCCCCCGGAGAACACGAGATAGTCTTCGACTGCAGAATTCTGCCGAAGTACAGCCTGGATGAGATACTGAGCGATGCAGAGAAGCTCGCGGAAGAAGTAAAGGCAAAATATAGGGAGGAAATTGACGGGGAAGTTCTCCCAGAGATAAAGATCGAGGTTATTCAGCGCCTTGACGCTCCGGAGCCAACCGACCCGAACAGCAAGATAGTAAAGCTCCTCCAGGCGGCCCTTAAGGAGCTCCGCGGGAAGGAGGCAAAGGTCGGTGGAATCGGTGGTGGAACCTTCGCAGCCTACTTCAGAAAGCTCGGCATTCCAGCAGTTGTGTGGGCAACACTTGATGAGATGGCCCACCAGCCCAACGAGTACGCGAAGATAGACAACATGGTTGAAGACGCCAAGGTTATGGCGGCCTTGGCGCTGCTCTGATTTTTATCCGTTTCAAGCCGGTTTGAAGCCATCGCCAGGTATTTATACTTCTCCAGTGTAGTAATTTCGGTGATTCCATGAACCGGGCCGTTTTACTGGTTTTGCTCCTCACCGTCATCGTTGCGGGCTGTCTCGGGCAGGCCGAGAATGTCAGGCCCTCCACGACATCAAGCAGCTCAACCTTCACGCCGCCGGGAACGAAATACGACGTGCTGGAAGAGGGTCAGGAAGACCCGGTAGTTGAGGGAATCAACGCCTTTGCCATTGACCTGTATCACAAACTGGCCGAAGAATACGGCAACGTGTTCTTCTCGCCCTACAGCGTTGAAACGGCGCTAGCAATGACATACGAGGGGGTGAGAGGAAGCACGAGGGAGGAAATGGGAAAGGTCCTCCATCTACCCCCCGAAAACGACACGAGGTGGACGGGCTTCAGGTACCTGTTGCTCTCCCTGGGAACCCCAGGCGGTTCTCCATACGTCCTCAAAACCGCGAACGCGCTCTGGGTTCAGAGGGACTACCCAATCAACGAGAAGTACCTCTGGGTCACGAGGGGGTTCTACATGGGTGAGGTCGAGAAGGTCGACTTCATGAACGACCCGGAGGGAGCTGCCAGGGAAATAAACGGCTGGGTGGAGAACCAGACGAACGGCAGAATTAAGGACATCGTCTCGAGGCTCAGCCCCGCGACAAAGCTCGTAATAACGAACGCGATTTACTTCAGGGGGAACTGGTCGAGCAGATTCAAGGTGAGCGAGACAAAGAACGGGACGTTTTACTCGCCATCGGGCCCGGTTACGGTTCCGATGATGCACCAGACCGGGAAGTTCCCATACTTCGAAAACAATGAGCTCCAGGCACTTGAGCTGCCCTACGAAGGCGGAAGGCTGGACATGCTGATAATCCTGCCCAGAAGGGGAAGGTTTGACGAGGTCGAGGCGAGCCTGAGCCTCGGGCCCATAGAGGGCATCCTGAACGGCACAGTGGAGGAGAGCGTGGAGGTAACCCTGCCAAAGTTCAGGTTCGAGAAGGAGTACCACCTGAAGGACACCCTCATGGAGATGGGCATGAGGAACGCCTTCACCTTGCCAGACTTCTCGGGAATCTCGTCGGGAGGTGGCCTGGTTATAAGCGACGTCATCCACAAGACTTTCATAAGCGTTGCCGAGAACGGAACCGAGGCGGCAGCGGCAACAGCCGTCATAATGACCCTGGCTGCCACAGTAGAACCGGAAGACACGAAAGTATTCAGGGCAGACCACCCGTTCATCTTCCTCATCTACGACAGGGAAACGGGGGCAATACTCTTCATGGGGAGGGTGGTGGACCCGAGGGAATGACCAACCCTATTACATATTCTTTCTGTTTCTGCACAGCAGGCATGTGATGGCAACAGCAAATAGTATCACAGCTAACAGCCAGAATTCATGTTTATCTTGGCGAGGGAAGGTAACGTTAGTTCCTTTCGAATGTGAATATGTGGCATTGGCTGAAACGAAAGGAGATGCCATGTTAGAATAGTAAAAACTCGGACTTACAAAAACAGAAGTGCTGTTGTTCGCGGTAGCAAGAACAGTGGAATATCTAAAATTAATCCTGCCAACTTTAAAGGCTTTAAAAGTTCCATTGTAAAAGAAGATATAGATCGGCTTCTTAAGGAGATGCAGGAGTTTGTACTGGTCTATTACCTCACTTTTAATTTTTGACTTTTTCCAAGAGGTCTTAACATAATATGTGATGTTATACTGCTGATCAAGGTATAGCACAGATGCAGAGCTGTTTTGAATAGAACAGTCTTGATACCTAACCCCAGCCCCCCTTATCTCAATGATTACTTTTGGAAGAAATATCAAGCTCCCATTCATGTTATATCCCCACAGGTGCCGGATCCAGCTTTTATCCCAGAGATATGGCAATATTTCGGAAACAGGAACTTTGTAGATACTCTCCCCAAAATTAAACAGTATGGAGCCATTTACAGGAACTCCCTTAACGAATTTTGTTTTAGTCCTAAATCGTACCAGATTTTCCGAAACGTTCAAATTTAGTCTGGGGCACATTGAGTATGCCCTTGTGTAGCACTCAGCCCCAAGAAAGCGCACCCCAGAGGAGTCCACATAGTAGTACCAATCAATTTCCGTGTCGGGATTCACCCATACATCATCGTATGCATCAATCTCTTCGGTGGAGATGAATATTATGTTCGAATTTGGAAGGGTTCCTACGAACACGTGAATACCCCTGGTTGGAGGTAGTCCTTGGGTTATAATCTTGACATTAGATGACACAAAAGGAAATGTAAAAATAAGGAAACACAAGGATACTGCAATTATTTTAAGGAAGCTAGACATACCTTTCACCTAACGTTTCTTGGCAGTACCCATTCATAAAACTAATGTTATTCAAGTTTGTATCAAAGTAGTATGCTCGGTTAATAAACTGCCCGGAACACTCGACGTATTTACATGCCCTATCTTTGTATTCAGTGGAGGGATGCCAAATCCCACTGCAATTATCATCACCGCCTGTCAAAATTCTGCCATCACATTCAAATTCGACGAAGACGTTGCTGGTATTTTTGGAACGATTTATGTCAGTTAGCATATCCACCCATTCACCCAAAGAAAGGCCAGTCCTCACTTTTCCTTCCTCATCTGTCCACTGCACATTTTTATACCAATCCCTGCATTGATAATAATTTGATTGAACGAAGACCAGATCAAAAAATTCTGAACCTCCTGGAATTGACCAATCCTTTCCGCACACTGGATAATCACGGGGCCAGATATCGGTATTTTGGAGGGCATATGTCCTGGCGTAGGGAATCCATATAAACTCAAGGCCTCTGTTGTGGATTTCTTCACTTAAAATGTCAATAGTTTGGGGGTTCACGTAAGGCATTTGTCCCTGATTGCAAAGAACATCTTTATAGTAATTTATAAACATCCAAGCACTTTCAAGACTCCAATAAAATCCCCTGAGGTTGGAAGAATTTACACTCAGTACACCGTTTAGCCAATCAAGCCAGTACTTGTTCCCTCCTTTTGGATTCTCTCGTGGTTCTGGAATATAGCTCTTCCAGTAAGGAATTGCCACATATACCGGGATACTTTTTATTGTCGAGAAGATATCTTCAGCGAATTTTCTCCCATCATTGAAGCCATTTCCAGTGTATACAGCAAGTTCTTTGACACCACTATCTACCCTTTCCCTAGCTGGAAGGGCCACTGCATAGTCAAAGAATCTCCCAAACTCATTCTCAGCATTGCCCAGCGTGGAGACGTTCTCTTCGCCGTTCCACCTAAAATACCACAGTCCAAATGTTGCCATCAACGATCACCAATAGTATTTTAATGACGATATTATTTAAATCTTTCTATGACTTCTAAACAGAATAACTCATAAAGTTGAAAAACCTCCGTGCTGATTATGTTCTCATGCCCACTTGGAAGGACGGAAAGCTCGGTCTTCCGATCAGCGAGGCCGTTAAGATATTCCCGGAGCTCGGAAAATACCTCGACAAGAAAGGCAGGCTGGACTTTTCGAACAGGGAGGCAAGGATACTCTACAACCGGGCTATCGCGAAGGCCGTTTTCGGTCTCGACATAGAATACCACCCGCGCGGACTTGTTACCACCCCCATTTCACGATACATCTTTCTGAAAACCTTCCTCCGCGGCGGCGAGAGAGTTCTGGAGATAGGAACCGGGCATACTGCTATGATGGCGCTCATGGCGGCGAAGCTTTTCAACTGCGACGTTACCGCGACGGAGATTGATGAGGAGTTTTTCGCCTACGCCAAGGCTAACATCGAGAGGAACAATGCCAGAGTCAGGCTAATCAAAAGTGACGGCGGGATAATCCTGGGTGTAATCCCAGAAGGGGAAAAGTTCGACGTTATCTTCTCTGCCCCACCCTACTACGATAGGCCTACGAGGGGAGTTCTGACGGAGAGAGAAGGCGTCGGTGGAGGGAAATATGGAGAGGGCTTCTCAGTGAGGCTTATAGAAGAGGCGCGCGATTACCTCATCTCCCGCGGAAAGGTCGCCCTCTTCCTGCCAGATAAAAAGCCGCTTATCGAGGCAATAACGGAGAAGGGGGAAGAGCTAGGTTATAAAACCAGAGATGTGAGATTCAAAGCCGGAACACGCTGGAGGCACAGTCTGATTTTAACGCTCTGAGGGACTCGGGCCCGTGGGCGTCTCATCACTCACGCCGGAATCAGAGGAGGTGCTTTCTCCTCATCGTCCCTCGATGCTCCGCTGGGCGGAGTTTCACTTCATGTCCTCCACATAGAGGAAGAGCGCCTTGAGGTATTCCGTATCTTTGGAGGCCATAAGTATCGGATGGTCTGGCGCCTGAGTTCTGTAAGGTTCGAGCATTCTGAGGAATTTGCCAGCCTTTGCTGCCGCGGCTATGACCATATCTTTGAAGGTCTGCATGTCCACATGCTGGGAGCACGAGGCAGTAACGAGTATTCCACCTTCCTTGACGAGCTGTAGGCCTGCGTAGTTCACGTTGAAGTAAGCCCTGAGACCGCGCTTTAGGTCCTTTTCATGCTGGACGAAGGCGGGTGGATCGAGGATCACTATGTCGAACTTCTCACCGCGCTTTATCATTTCCTCCATGACAGGAAAGGCAGAGCCAACTATGAACTCCATCCTGTCCTCAACGCCGTTGAGCTTTGCATTTTCTTTGGCCATCTCGATGGCCCTCGGTGACTTATCAACGGCAACTACTTTTTCGGCACCGGCGACGGCCGCATGGATAGCGAAGCCGCCAGTATAAGTAAACACATCCAGAACCTTCATCCCAGGCTTGACATACTTTTCCAGAGCTATCCTGTTCTCCCTCTGGTCGAGGAAGAAGCCTGTCTTCTGTCCGCGCATGTCCACGATAAACTTTGCCCTTCCTTCCTCTATTATCGTGCGATACTTCTCCTTGCCAAGGAGGACGCGCTCTATCTCGGGCAGGCCTTCCCTCCTGCGCGAGCGACCGGTGTTCTTTTCGAAGACGGTCTCAATTTCGGGCTCGGCTTCCATTATAGCCTCGGCCAGATCAAGCTTGAAGCGCTCCATTCCAACACTTGAAATCTGGAGAGAGGCTATCTCGTTGAAACGGTCCACGATGAGACCCGGCAGGTAGTCAGCCTCACCATAGACCATTCTGTAGGCCTTATCGTAGCCGAGAACCTTCTTCCTGTACTCATTGGCCTTTTTGATTCTCTCCCGAAAGAGTTCCTTGTTTATCTCAGTATCTTTGTCCTTCGTGACGAGGCGAACCATGATATTTGAGTTGGGATTAACGAAGCCCTTCCCAAGGAATTTCTTTCCGCGCGTGTAAACCTCAACGATGTCTCCCGGCTTAACCTCGCCCTCAACGCGGATCACGCCCTTTTTAAAGACTATCATCGCGCCTTTACCTATAGCTCTCGCGGCCTGAGCGTCAACGTAAACCTTCGCCATCCCTCACCACCGTGGGAAGTTCGGCGATAGGTATATAACCCTTAGCGTCCTTAATATTTAATGGTGGTTCTATGAACTTCGATGTGGTGAAAGAGTTTCTGGAAGAAATCGGGGCGGATTGGACAGAGATAGATGGCGAAATCCACCTCGATCCCAAAATTTTCTACGAAGTCTGGAAATATATGGGAGAGCCTGACCTCGAGACGTACGTTATAGAGTATGAGGTCGTAGAGCCCGGTTCGTACAATCCGCCCGAGAAGAAGTACGTCAGCGCTAAGACCGTTAAAATCAAAAAAGCCTACTTTACTACCCTTGACGGCAAGAGGATAGTCACAGACTATGTGGAACTTCAGAAGATTCTAAAAGAGAAGTTCATCTGATCCTTCTCTTCTTATTCGATTATTATCGAAAGCATCAGCACTCCCATGCAACTCGTTCTCTTGACGCCAAGGTTTACGGCTAGAAGACCGATTAGGGTCGCCCCAGTTAAGACAAGGAGACCAAAAAAGCCGTCAAAAAAGTAGGAAAGGACAAGGAGAAAGAGAGCCACAGCTATATTGAGTGTCCTGTAGGGCATTTGAGAGACGATACTCAAAATAATATCCGCAAGGGCCTCTCCATAGGCCAGAACTACCATCGAGACAAAAAAGGCTGCAAGAAGATAAAATCGAAGGGCTTCTTCTCCAATGGGCGTCATCAGGGCGACGATGCCGTTTCTTATCCTGCCCGTTGCCAAGAAATTCGCAAAGGAGAAAAGGAAGTTTGCAGTGTTGACGGAGAAAACGATTGTAAGGAAAGAGCGTTCATCCTGTGAAAAGAAAGAGCCCAGCAAGGCCGCTTGAGAGGCTGTGAAAGCTGGAACGAGTGAAGCAACCATGCCGAGAAGTGTCCCAAGGAAGGAAAAGCCGATGAAGCTTTTTATGCTCATTTTAATGCCCCCATCTCCAGGGTTCAGGCGAGGATTCTTTGAGCCAAGCGCCACAATAAGCACAGGAAGGCCAAAGAGACCCGCGAAGAGGTGGTAGTAAGGCTGGCTGAGTGAGAGCCTAAAGGCAAAGATACCCAAGATTCCCGAAAGGAGAAAGACAAAGAGTGCGAAGAGCTTTCTCCAGCCGCGTTCCGTGAGTATCAGGGTCAAAGCAAGGAGCAGAACGAGGAGCCTGCCAAAATCTGGGCGGTATAGAGGAGCCAGAAAGAGATACAGGGTCATCAGGGGAGCAGCCATTAGTACGGAAAGAAAACTGGCCCAGAGAGCTATCCTAACTACTTCCATCGCTCTGCCCTCGAGAACGAGTCTATGTGCAGGAAGAACACTGAGGGAAGTTCCCTCATCTGGAACGCCGAAGAATGCCGATGGAATGACGTCAAGAAAAGTGTGGGTCAATCCCATGGAAAAGAGGAGCAGGTTACCGTCTACTCCCACACTTGAGAGAAAAGCAGCCAGCGTATTCACGTGGATCCCGGGGGAGATACCGCTCAGCGTTCCGCCGAGGATCCCGGCTAGCATCTCCCGGAGCAAAGGTCATCACCCGAGGCTATTTCAAAGGCCGGCATGCCGCGGTAGGTCGTGAAGATCCCATAGGCCGTGACCGTCTGATTCTCCTCCAGTGAGACTTCAAGGGATTTCCTGAGCTTTAGGAGAACCCAGCAGTTTCCATTAGTAATGTTCGCAAGCCCAAAGCCGTTTTTGTATACTTTAACCCATTCGACCCAGCCGCTCACTTTTGCGAATTCCCCCACCTCAAACGAGCAGATTTCATTGGGAAGCTCCTCCCTTGGCGTAACAATCTTGCAATTCATGCAGTAGAGGGAGGATTTCCTCCTGATGGCCTCGAGGTAAACCCTATCTCCTACCCGGGCAGAGAAGCCGTAGAGCCTCAAATCAGTACAGTTCAGCTTGAGAGAGCTCCCACTCCCAATGACAGTGCAACTTCCAACCGCCACTTCACCAATCTCAGCATGTGAAACGTCCCTGCGTCCTGCATCTCCAATAACTTGTATGTCCTCCCGAGAATCTACAATAAGGGAGAGCTTCGAGTAAAACCGCACTATCCCAACAACGCGAACCCTCTTGCCAAGCTCGAGTTTCGTTCTATAGGGGAGATACAGTACTATTTCCTCACTACCGTTCCAGAGTACTGTTTTTGAGCCGGCGTAGATAATGATTCCCTCAACGCTCCAAGGCATACGATCCTTAGGCTTCTCTGAGAATCCAAGGGTCTCGTACCTCACAGGGTAGAACTTCTTCCCGTACCAGATGCCCTCAACCCTAACTAATTCACCTTTTCTTACATCAATTGGGATTCCCAGTTTTATTTTGCCTGGAGCCAGCAGGTAATGACCGTCTGATGGCCAGTATGCCCCTTTAATTACATCAAGATGGAAAGATGGCTCTGCGGACTCTACTCTTCCCAGACGCATTCTTAACCCAGAAGTGGAATTGAATAACCTTCCCCTTATCCGGTAAACTTTACCCTCCTCAAGAGCTGTATACACTCCCACAACTGTTTCCCCATCGCTCAACACAGAGAAAGAGTCCGAAGAGTAGACACACAATCCGGTGAACTCCTGGAACTCCCGAGTGCTCTCGCCAAGTAGGGCCATGGTGCCGAGAACTACGATTGATCCAATTATTAAAACAACCACCAATCTTTTGTTTCTCACCATGATTTTTAGTAATAACTGAGGTTTAAAAAATTTATCCCAAAACCTGCAACGATGCAGAGGGATACAGAAAAGAGTAGGAGGTTAGTAAACCTCACCGCTCGGGTAAACAACGATACCTTCCTCGTTTATTTCAAATGGATACTTCTTCATAGAGTGCTTGGTTTCACGCATCTTTCTGATCAGGAGGTAGCGCTTGAGCTCGACCTCCTTCTCAACGAAGTCGAGAAGGATAACTCCCCTCGCAATGTACTCCTCCATACCGTACCTGCTTATCCTGCCCCTGCTTGGATCGGGAGCTTCAGTGGTTAAGATCGAAGTAACGCCCATCTCCAGGAGTATTGTGTTGAGCTGCAGGAGAACCTCCCTTATTCTGGACTCCTCTTTGAGCCTGAAGGCTATCGACGGGATAGAGTCAATGACGAGCCTCTTCGCGTTTATGGACTTAACCACGCGGTAGATGTAGCGGAGAAAGTCCTCAGCGTTGAGGTTGCCTTCAAGAACGTACTGCTCCTCCGAAGGAAGCCCTACGACGGCACTGACGCCATCAACTATAGCTATCTTTCTCTCCCGTTCATACCTCTCGAGATCCCACCCAAAAGCTCTCATTTCCCTCCTGAGATCCTGTGCTCTCTCCTCAAGGGTAACTATGACCCCTGGCTCGTTGTACAACTCAGCACCTTTATAGACGAACTGAACGCCAAAGGTTGTCTTACCGCTTCCAGTCGGACCGGTAACTAGAACGGTAGTTCCAACAGGAAATCCCCCCTCAATTAAATCATCAAAACCAGGAATCCCGCTTTTCACTCTTTTGATGGTGTATTTCGTGACCATTCAAATCACCTTTAAGAGTTCTTTACGAACTCATGTTTTTAATTTCTAATATAACATGTAGAGTCGAATAGATATAAAACTTTTGGGATGCAAGTAGCCACTTCACCCAAAACGGTGAAAAATCGAGAAGTGTTTTGAGGTTTGTAGCTTTCTCTGCTGCAAAGGCTGTAATAAAGACATGGGCATGCTTCACAGAGTTTGAATTAGTAAATCTAATTGCAAACATGCAATGTTCTTGTCAGCAGACAAAACTTTCTTGGGGAAGGAAACCGTTTTATGTTCCAACCAACACCTATTGATGAGAGGTGAGGTCATGCTGGATCCCTTTGGAGAGGCTACTCGAGAGTACTTGGAGAAGCTTGGTGTTGAAAAAGTGGACGAACTTTTTATGATAATCCCAATAAGAGTAGATACAGATACTGTCACACAAAGAGTCGCATGGATACTAAATAACGCAGAACCGCCAAAGGAACTTGTAGAATTAGACAGAATTCAAGGAGAACTTACAGACATTCTAACGTTTTATGCACTGCTGGGGGCGCTAATAGTATCTCCTTATGGCATAGAAATGGAACTAGTGAAATATACCAATATGAAAATATACACAGCAAGATTCAAGGAGAGACTCGGCGAAATAAACAAAGAAATAGAGTCATCAAAGCAAACAGAGCTCCTCAACAGCCTCCTTAATCAATTATCAATAAAAGTCAAAGCTGTTTCAAAGGATGAAATCCCCCAAAGAGACAAAGTCATTCTTGAGAAGACACTGTGGCAAAAGCAATTCGAAAAAGAGGATATTGAAGAAAAGAAGTTAAAATTCAAAATTCATATGAGTGATTTCTTCAAATTTATTGGAGATGACCTGAAAAAGTATTATATTAAACGGGGGTATGTGTACATCCAAGAAGGTATGCTAATCGAAGCGTGGCAACGTTCATTCGAATTACATGTTGAACGAGCAGTAAATAAGCTCTACGAGAAAAGAGACATTATTCTCCAAAACTATTACATGGAACTAAATACCAAATTAAAAGAGATAGCCAGGGAGTACTTTAAGGAAAGACTCGAGAGGATGGGTTCTGCAGAGGCCCAACCGCTTCGCTTTGAGCTGTTCCCCCCATGCGTTAAAATCGCCCTTGGCGGCGTCCCCGCTGGTTTGAGGAACTACGCGATAACCGTCCTCCTGACGAGCTTCCTGAGCTATGCGAGGCTCTGCCCCAACCCACCGCGGAGAGACGTCAGGGTCAGGGACTGCGTTCAGGATTTAAGCGTAATCGAGAAGGAGATATTTCCCATTATCATAGAGGCAGGAAACAGGTGCAGCCCACCGCTGTTCGAAGATCAGCCTCACGAGATCAAAAACATCTGGTACCACCTCGGCTTCGGCTTAACAGACAAACCAACGCTCGAGGACAGCGGGAACTCTACATGGTACTTCCCTCCCAACTGCTCCAAAATAAGGGCCAATGCTCCCCAGCTCTGCAAGCCCGACAGACACTGCAGGAACATCAAGAACCCACTGACGTACTACCTGAGACGGCTCTACCTGGAGAACAGAAAGAAAGGGGAGCGCGAAGAGGGTGGTGGAAGTGGCTGAGCTATTTAGGGAGGTCACCAAAGAAGAGAGAGTCCTCTACTACAAAGCCGAATGGAACGCAAAGAAGCTACCAAGGTTCCTAGTTGAGAAGCTGGAAAACAGGGAGTTCGGCTTTGACCACACAGGGGAAGGGCCAAGCGATAGGAAAAACGTCTTCATGGACGTCAGAGATCTGGAGGACTACATCAAGGCCACGGCCCCCTATGCGATTTACTCGAGCGTTGCACTGTACGAGGATCCAAAAGGGATGAGCGGCTGGCTCGGTGCGGAGCTGGTGTTCGACATAGACGCCAAGGACTTGCCCCTGAGAAGGTGCGGACACATTCACGAGCACGGAAAGGTGTGTCCAATTTGTCTGGGTGACGCGAAGGAGCTCGCAAGAGACACCCTGGTGATTTTAAAGGAGGACTTCGGTTTTGAGGATGTTCACGTGGTCTATTCCGGGAGGGGTTATCACATAAGAGTTCTCGATGACTGGGCCATCCATCTTGACTCGAAATCAAGAGAGAAGATTTTAGCCTATATTTCGGCGGCCGAAGAGGTAACTTTCGAAGACATCCAGAGCAGGAAGATAATGCTCTCCTCGGGCTACTTCAGGGTCTTTCGCCTTCGCTTCGGCTACTTCATCGCCCGCGCCAACGAGAATCACCTGCTTAACATCGGGCTGAGAAAAGGGCAGGTGAAGAAGATACTCGAGAGCCGCGATGAGATATACGAGGGCTTCGTCAGAAAGGGTCTTTTAACGGCCTTTCCACAGGGGATAGGATATAAAACACTGGCGAGGCTGTTCGCCCTCTCCAGCACTTTCTCAAAGGCCTACTTTGACGGGAGAGTCACGGTTGACGTCAAGAGAATCCTCCGCGTTCCATCCAGCCTGCACTCAAAAGTTGGACTGGTAGCGACATACATCGGCTCAGACGAGAGAAAGCTCAAGAAGTTCAATCCCTTCCGCGATGCGGTTCCAAAGTTCAGGGAGGAAGAAGTCAAAGAGGCCTACGAAGAGTGGCTCGAGCTTCACGGGGATGAGCTGTGAACGGAAGGCTGAAAATAATTGTCTCAATGCTCATATGGGGAAGCGTGGGCATCTTCGCGCGTTTTTCCAACCTCTCAGGACTAGGGGTAGCCTTCTTCAGGGTCTCATTAGGCGCGCTGCTACTCTTTCTAACCTTCGGAACCGGGAAGATGGCATGGCTCAGAGAAGTCAAGAGATCCCTGAAAGAGAAGACGAAGCCCCTCATCGCACTCGGAGTTGCCTTGGCCCTCAACTGGGTATTTCTCTTCACAGCCTTCAACTACACCACGATAGCGAAGGCCGTGCTCGTTTACTACCTCGCTCCGGTCATCGCCACCATAATATCATGGCGCTTCCTAGGAGAGAGGTTAACCCCAAAAAGGTGGGCCCTCATAGGTTTGGCCTTCCTCGGCTTGCTCCTCATAATGAGCGGGGAAAAGCTAAACTTCAACGACAGAGACTTTCTGGGAGTAATCTTCGCACTAACGGCAGCGTTTTTCTATGCCCTCATCCCGAATCTCGGAAGGTTCCTGAGGGATGTTGAGGGCTCGGTTCTAACTTTCCTCCAGCTGGCGATAGCATCACTGGTTCTTGCGCCGTTTATGGTAGTTTCAGGCATTGGAGACCCGGTCTGGTGGGCTATCATAATTCTTGTCGTCATTCATACTGCCCTCGCGCTCTTCTTATACATGGATGGCCTGAAAGATGTTGAGGTCAACGAAGTGGCCATATTGAGCTATCTAGACCCTATGAGCGCCGTGGTTTACGCGTTCCTAATTTTCGGTGAAGTTCCAGAGCTCAGAACAGTCATAGGCGGTGCGCTGATTCTTCTGGCATCGATGCTAGACGTTTGGGCGAGGGGGTCGTAGCCCGCCTTCTGTGTCAAGGGGGCATTCGACTGAGCGGCCTACCACGGGACTCCCACCGGGAATTCATCGTCCCTTCTTCGGCCTTGCACCCCGCGGGACGGCCGTTTCACCGCTCCCTGACAGGTCGTCTGCGGGTTAGCTCGGGAGCCGTCGCCGGCCCCTTCGCCGCTTTCATCCCCATCCCTGCCAGGACGTGTCGTTTCTGCGCCGTTGCCCTCCCTCTCGGGAGGTGCCTTACGGCACCGCGGCCCCGGTGCGGTGGGCGGAACTTCCTCGGGAGTGCCCCGAGAGCCCCCGACCCCCTCGCCAAGAAGAGTTATGAAAAAGGGATAAAAAGGTTTGGTACACCCAGATCACTTCTTCGGAAGCTCCCTGTTTTCCGGGAATCTCGGCTCCTTTGGCCTTCTGAACCTTCCAAGGGGCGAGCGCCTCTTGGGTTTAGGCCTGACACGCTTCTTGGATTTTTCTCCAGCTCTCATGTAGTAGAAAGCACCTGCTATGAAGAGCAGGAAGACCATTATAACGAGAACTATCCACCAGATTGAGGAACCGTTGCCCCCAGAGGTCGTCGTGGTGTTCGACGGACTAGTTGTCGTTGCTGTGGTCGTGGTTGGGGGAGCCGGCGGCTGGAGGTAGAGCTCACCCTTTGAGGTGCTGGTTTCATCCATTGAAACGAGCGTAAACTCGTATTCAACAACCTCCCCAAGGGGGAGCTTGAACTTGAGGGCTATTTCATTAACACCAGCCTTAAGTGTTTCCTGCAGAGAATCCTTGTAGAGAACCTTACCCCCACTTGTTATCCTGTACGTGAGGATAACGTCAACACCATCCTCACCGGGATTGAGAACCGTGACCTTGAACAGTACTTCCTCATCCGAGAGGCGCTCATAGGTTACGTTTCTGATCACTGCCGGAGCTAGGACTGTATAAGAAACGTTGCCCTCGCCGATTAATCTGCCGTTGAAGGTCAGCTTTATGAAGGCAGTTATAGAGCCCGAAACGTTCGTGAGGAGAGGTACGTCCAGAACATCCGTGCCTCCCTGAATGGTTACCGGAGTTGTCACCTTCAATATGGGGGTCTCATCCCGATACGTCTCCACTGTTAGATTCACGCCTATCGCCCTTTCCGAAAGAACGGTGAGGTAAGCTCTGTTCTCCTCCCCGAGCTTTACTTCATCCGCCTGGAGGGAAAGGCCAACGAGCCTAACTCCAAACTTAACCTGGAACTCCCGGGAATACCTGTAACTATCACCATCGTATTGAATGGAGTACTCAAGCCGGTAGATGCCCTCTGGGACTTCATAGCCCACGGGGATTTCAAACTTGACGAGGTTATCGCCCGGGGCCATCTCCAGCGTTCTATTTTCGAAGAAGTAGACTATCCCGTTTCCGGTGAACGAAACGGAGGCATTAATCGTAACTGCAGAGTGACCAATGTTGATAACGTGGGAAAAAACAACAAGGTTTTCACCGTTCAGGATGTATGGGGAGCCGGGTCTTTCCTTGACGTAGGCCTCAGCTACTTCAAAACGGAGCGGTTCAGATATAACGTTGAGGGGAACCTTGGCGTGGACTATGTACATGGAGCCACCGGCAGTGAATGCCCAGAACTTGAGGTAGAGGGTGTAAGTTCCCCCCTCAACGCTGCCGTTGCAGGAAATGTTGTAAGAGAGGGAATATGTCTTCTGGGGCGACCAGTCGCTGAATATCCTCGGGCTCACTGTAAGATTGAATCCCTGGACAATGTTTCCTTCCGAATCTTCAACCCAGAAGCTCTGGTAGCTGACCACCTTGAAGCTGAATCCACCTACGTTGGTAAGCTGAATTGTCCCGGTGCTGTAGTCTCCCCTGAGAACGGATATTGTATCGTTAGTCGTGAAGCTCACGAACTGAGCGGAGGAGCCGGGTAGGGTTGAGATAACCAGCAGTAAGGCAATCAACGTGACCATTGCCTTCCTCATGCGTTCCCACCATTGGTAGTTGTACTTTGTCCATATAAAGGCTACTCCCCATAAAAAAGAAGCAGTAGCCCCATAAGAACCAGACCAACAAAAAAAGTCACCGCAAGCTTGTACCAGAGCAGCTTAGAAAAGTGTTCCCTGATTACCAATGCGAGGATGAGGAGCATGAACCCGTAAAAGATCGTGAAGATTCCGAGGGCCACGTTAAGCTTAACTCCGAGGAGAAGGAGAACACCCAGCAGTGCCCCGGCTAACACCGTCACATGAGGAACCGTAAAGAGGAGATAGTCCCGAAGAACCTTTGTGTCCTCGTTCATACCTATCACTCCGCTATGAATGCGTATGTCGTTGTCGTAGGAAGAGCTTTTCTAATTTTCGGGAGAATGTATCTTGGGTAAAGTCCTTCGCTTTTGTCCTCCAGTATATCGTATGTGCCGAGAATTTTGTCTATAACCTTGACCTCTACCCTTCCTCTAACCCGGAAGTATCCCCGGTAAGTCGTACTTATCTCCAAGACTATTGGGACTCTCAAGGTATCCTCCTCACCGTCATCTATAAGGGAACGAAGATACTCGAGCTCAGAGCGTTTGAAGTAGTGATAGCTGCCATCGCGAAGCCGAACCTTTGGCTCATCCTCGTTAATGAGCTGGCCGAGTGTAGGTCTTGCAGAGGGCAGATGGAGGTTCACTCGGGCGATTTCCCTATTGAGAATATCTTCGGCTGTGGGCATGTTTTTGCATACACTTGACACCCAAAAACCTTTGTTTAACATAAATTTGTAGAATAATTCAAGTATTACGAACGAAATCTACAAAATTCTGTCAATCGACCCTCTACACCCCGCATTCTCGTCATAATGACAAGAAATCAACAAAAATGCTTTTATTGGATAAATTGTTCATCAGATTGTCATTAAAACTGAACATTAGAACAGTAAATGGTGGTAAAAATGAACGAAATTGTCAAGGTGGAGGGAACAGATGAAGTCTACACCAAATCCCCAAGATTCATTCAGCTGATATTCGTGGACATCAATGGGGTTCCAAAGGGGATGGAGATACCTGCGAGCAGGTACGAGGAGGCAATAACAGATGGAATAACCTTTGATGGTTCCTCAATCCCAGGCTTTCAGGGAATAGAGGACAGCGACCTCATCTTCAAGGCAGACCCAAGCACCTACGCCGAAATTCCATGGGAGGGCATAGCCAGAGTTTACGGCTACATCTACAAGGATGAAAAGCCCTATCACGCAGACCCGAGGGGAGTTCTCAGGAAAGTCCTGGAAAGGCTCGAAAAGGAGGGGTTCACGGCCTACATCGGCCCAGAACCAGAGTTCTACTTATTCAAAAAGAACGGTTCGTGGGAACTCCACATACCAGACAGCGGAGGCTACTTCGACTTGATAACCCTCGACAAGGCAAGGAGTATGAGGAGAGAGATAGCCCTTTACATGCCAGTGTTCGGCCTCGTTCCAGAGGTGCTCCACCACGAGGTTGGGAAGGCTCAGCACGAGATAGACTTCAGATTTGACGAGGCACTAAAGACGGCAGACAACATCGTGAGCTTTAAGTACATCGTCAAAGCTATAGCCGAGATGCGCGGACTCTACGCGACTTTCATGCCCAAACCACTCTACGGCATGCCCGGCAACGGAATGCACCTTCACATAAGCCTCTGGAAGGGCGGAGAGAACGCTTTCAAAGGTGAGGATGAGCTCAGTGAAACGGCCCTGTACTTCCTCGGGGGAATACTCAAGCACGCAAAGGCTCTAGCTGCAATCACGAACCCCACAGTGAACAGCTACAAGCGTCTGGTTCCGGGTTATGAAGCTCCAGTCTACATAAGCTGGGGCTACAGGAACAGGAGCGCACTGGTAAGGGTTCCGGCCTTCTGGGGTGACGGTGCAAGGATTGAATACCGCTGCCCGGACCCGAGCGCAAACCCATACTTCGCGTTTGCAGCGATATTGATGGCGGGACTTGATGGCATTAAGCGGAAGATCGAGCCTGATGCATACGTTGAAGAGAACGTCTACAAGATGAGTGAAAGCAGAAGAGAGGAACTTGGCATCGATACACTACCCGGAAGCCTGGGTGAAGCCCTCGAAGAGCTCAGGAAGGACAAAGTTGTCAAAGAGGCCCTCGGAAAGGCCTACGAAAACTTCATATCTTACAAAGAGCTCGAGTGGGAACGCTACGTTGAATACCTCGAATCAAAGGAGCTGCCACTGGAGACGAAAAAGGTAACGGAGTGGGAACTGGAGAGGTACTTCCACGTCTAATGCACTTCCTCGAGGACAACTTCTTCAGGTTTTTCTTCCTCTTTCATGTGAATGAGCATCGAGCCGCCTATGATAAGGGCTGCCCCTGCGAGCTGTTTTATGGTAAGGGTTTCCCCAAATAGCAGAAAGGCCAAAATTATGGCAACGACTGGCTCTATCGTAGCTACTATTGAGGCCCTGCTGACCTCTATCTCCTTTAGAGCACGGTTGTATAGTATGTATCCAAGGAAAGTCGGGAAGAACGCGAGCGCGAAGAGGTAGGGAACTGCTCCCGCTGGAACGCCGAAGTCCGCGAACGGTAAAAGGTAAATCATACCAAAAAGCAGAGTGTAGAAGAGTGCCTTTTCAGGCTCTTCCTTTCTGACGGCTAACTTGGCGAGAACGCCGTAGAGTGCGTAGGTGAAGCCTGTGAGAAGGCCGAAAATAAGGGCCTTCGTAGAGAACTGGACATCGCCCCAGTTAACGAGGAGAACCCCAGCCATTACCATTGTCAGCGCGATAACCTTCTCTCTCTTGAGAGGCTCTCTAAAAATCAGACTGCCCAAGATTATTGAATAGATTGGCGCAGTATAGAGGAGCAGAACTGCAAAAGAAACCGAGGAAATCGTGACCGTATAAAAGTAGAGGGTATAGAACAGGAAGATGCTGAAAAAACCGTAAGAGGCGTAGAACTTTAGGCGAGAACGCTCTATGGAGAAGCTACCTCGAAAGGATAGATAGACTGCCAGGAGAATAAGTGCAAAGAGAACGCGGTAAAAAACCATTGTAAACGGACTGAGCCCAAAGCCATCAAGATACTTGGCGAAGATGCCCAGTGTCCCCCACATTGAGGCAGCAAGAAAAACGAAAAGATAGCCTTTCTTCATGGACTCACCTCAGAATTCAGGGCCCAATGGAAGGCGTCTTTTGTGCTCGCTCCTTTTGACAAGCAGTTCAACGTATTCAACTTTCTCCAACGGAATTCCAAGCTCTTCGGCGATCTTATCCTTGGGCATCTTGAGGTCGACGAGACGCCAGAGAATTTCATCGAGCAGTCTGTAGCTTATTCCCAGCTCGTCCTCGTCGGTCTGGCCCTCCCAGAGACCTGCAGTTGGCTTCTTTTGGATGATTCTTTCTGGAATATCCAAACGCTTGGCCAGCTCCCAAACCTCAGTCTTGTAGATGTTTATGAGCGGTGCGTAGTCACTTGCGCCATCACCCCACTTGGTGAAATAACCCGTCAAAAGCTCACTCCTATTGCTGGTTCCAAGGACGAGGTAGTTTCTAGAGTTGGCGTGAGCATAGAGGAGAATCATCCTTGTTCTGGCCATGATGTTCCCCTTGCTTTTAACATCGAGCTCTCCAACGGCTTTTTCAAACTCATCCACGATGGGCCTTATGTTTATGAGCTTATACTCGATTCCAAGGTTCTCGCAGACGAGTTTTGCATCCTCAACGTCGCCGTTCTCATAGTAGGGCATTATTAAGCCGAGGACCTTCTCCCTGCCAAGAGCTTTAACAGCTAGATAAGCTGTGGTAGCACTATCTATGCCTCCGCTTACTCCTACAACGACACCATTTGCCCTTGCTTCTTCTACTTTCCCTTGAATAAAAGAAACGATTCTCTCAATCACAGCATCGTAGTCCAAACTCCTCATCTCTTACCCTCCTTCACATCCCTTAGGAAGTGGGTGTAACCTATAAAAGCCATAACCGTCCCCACGAGCATGAGCACGAAGGCTATGAGAGAATATATAGCATAGGGATAGTCTTTCGCACTGACGGTGTAGGTATAGTTGACGGTTCCATTAAAAACGTCTATCACTGGCCGAGTCGTGGGTATTATCTTCACGGTCCCATTTAGCTGGGTGTATTTTTCTGTAGCGTTTCCCTGTATCACGGAGAAAGTTGCATTGGACGAAGAGATGATAAGAGTGCGGTTGTAATAGACGTAGCTCTTTTCAAAGTCCTCATCTCCAAGAAAATGCCTGCCCTTACCAAGTGTGCCATTGGATGAGTAGGACTTATCAACCCCATAAAGCCCCATAGCAGAAATTATCAATGCCAAGAGGAGCATTATCAGGCCGGCCCTCAGAAAAGGATACTCAAGCGCCTCTCTCAGTGTTCCCATGGATCTCACCTAAAAGAAAATGTTGAAGAGAAGTCAGTACTTGCCAACGAGGTGGCACTCCGCGAAGTGGTTGTGTTCGTACTCGACGAGCTGCGGATGCTTGACATCACAGAGTCCCTTCTGAGCGTAGATGCACCTCGGGTGGAATCTGCATCCCGGTGGAATCTCGGCGGCGTTTGGAACTTCACCCTTAATTGGAAGCTCCTTGATGACGTTCCTCCTCTCTGGCTTCGGCTCTGGGACTGCAGCGAGGAGTGCCCGAGTGTACGGGTGAAGCGGGTTGTCAATGACTTTCTCAGCGGGACCCATCTCCACGATCCTTCCCAGATACATGACCGCAATGTAGTCGGCGAAGTATCTGGCCGTTGAGAGGTCGTGGGTGATGTAGAGGTAGGTAACGCCCATCTTCTCCTTGAGCTCCTTCATTAGTTCGAGGATCTCTGCCCTGATGGACACGTCAAGCATTGAAACAGGTTCGTCGGCAACTATGAACGTCGGGTTCAATATGAGCGCCCTAGCGATAGCGACACGCTGTCTCTGACCGCCAGAGAGCATGTGTGGGAACCTTCCGACGTAGTCCTCCGGCGGGGTTATCTTGACCATCTCAAGAGCCTTGTAGATGAGCTCCTCACGTTCGGCCTTGGTTTCGCCAATGCCGTGTATGAGGAGCGGCTCCTCGAGAATGTCGAATATCCTGAAACGCGGATTCATCGAGCTGAACGGGTCCTGGAAGATTATCTGAACACGCCTCCTGTAATCCAGGATTTCCTCTTTGGTCTTAATGTTGGTAACATCCTTGCCTTCAAGGTATATCTTACCCTCTGTTGGCTCGAGGAGCTTGACTATGAGCTTACCAGTGGTTGACTTACCACAGCCGCTCTCACCAACGAGAGCAAAGACCTCCTGCTTTTCGATCTCGAAGCTTATGCCGTCGACAGCCCTCACGTACCTCTGAGGCTCACCTTTGAGGGTGCTGATGAATCCTCTCTTGATTGGGAAGTGCTTCTTAAGGTTTTCAACTTTGAGTACCGGCTCCGCCATCTCTCACACCTCACAGCAACCAGCATGCGGCGTAGTGATCCTTATCAATCTCCTTCAGCTCAGGCTCCTGCTCCTTACAAACCTGCATCGCGTACGGACACCTCGGGTGGAAGCGGCATCCTTTTGGTGGTGTGATGAGATTGGGTGGCTGTCCCGGAATGAACTCAAGTCTCTCAACGTCTTCGTGAAGCCTCGGTATAGCAGCGAGGAGCTTCTGGGTGTATGGGTGAGCCGGCTCGTAGTAAATCTTCTCGCTGTCACCTATCTCGATGATCTTACCGGCGTACATTATCGCAACGCGGTCGCTGATCTCAGCGAGAATGCTAAGGTCATGTGTGATGAATATCATTGACAGTCCGAGCTCCTTCTTGAGCTTCTTCATGAGGTTTATGATCTGTGCCTGCACAACGACGTCAAGTGCCGTTGTCGGCTCGTCGGCTATAACCACATCAGGCTCGAGGAGCAGGGCGGTGGCGATGATGACACGCTGCTTCATACCGCCTGAAAGCTCGTGCGGATAGCGATAGACGATGTCAGGTGGGAGGCCAACGAGCTCAAGATACTTCTGGGCCCTGTCGAGGGCATCGTCCTTGTCCATACCCTTATGGAGTATAAGGGGCTCAGTCATCTGATAACCAATGGTGTAAACTGGGTTGAGGGCGTTCATTGCACCCTGGAATATCATGGATATCTTCTGCCAGCGTATCTCCTTCCTGAGCACGTCCTCCGGAAGACCAACTATCTCCCTCCCGTCTATCTTGATGCTACCGCTGACTATCTTTCCTGGAGAAGTGGGCATTCCCATTAAAGTAAAACCAAGGGAGGACTTGCCGCATCCACTTTCACCGGCAAGTCCCAGCACTTCACCCTTCTTGAGGTTGAAGGTGATGTTGTCCACGGCCTTGACGACACCTTTGCTGGTGAAGTAATACATCTTGAGATCTTTAACTTCGAGCACGTTCTTAGCCATTTATATCACCTCACAGCCTCCTGAGCCTCGGGTTGAGTATCTTGTCGAGGGCCGTACCTATAAGCACGAAGGTAAGGCCAACCACAGCGATTCCAAGTCCCGGCGGAATGACCCACCACCAGTAACCCTTAGTCGTTGCCGCCTGATTCTGCGCCGCGTTAAGTATCTGACCCCAAGTAACGGCCGTCGGATCACCGATACCAAGGAAGCTCAGTGAGGCCTCAGCGATAACCGCACCTGGAACGCTAAGGGCTATAACGGCGAACGCATACGGGAGCAGCTGTGGGAGGATGTGCTTGAAGATTATCCTACCATTGCCAGCACCAAGGGCCTTAGCTGCCTCAATGTAAGTCTGCTCCTTGATCTGGAGTGCCATACTCCTCGAAATCCTTGCGATTCCCATCCATCCGAAGATTACCAACAGCGCCACTATGAACCAGAGGGTAATGTGTCCGGCAGTGGCACCTATGAGGATAAGTATAGGCAGACTCGGAATGGAGGCGAATATCTCGTTGATACGCATCATGAACTCGTCGGCGTTTCCACCGAGGTAGGCACTGGTAACTCCATAGATAAGGCCTATAATAGTCTGAAGGATGGAAACTAGTATACCAATGGTTATTGAGACTCTGCTACCCCAGATCAGGCCAGCCCAAAGATCCCTGCCAAGGTAATCTGTTCCCATAGTTCCATAGGTTCTTCCGAGGAATGTTATTTTGATGTTATCATAGTTAACTTCATTAACCGGCCTAGGCTTATGTATAACAATCTCAAGTTTATATGTTCCCCAAAGGGGCTTTGGATTTTCTATGACCTCATCTGGGCCAGTGGCTCCAGTGAGATCTGCAAAGAGTGGAGCAATCATATCGTTGATGAGTATTGTCTGGAGCGGGACATCAAGAGGAGTGATATTTTGGCCAGTGGTTTTATAGACGAGCCACATATAGATCATTTTTGAGATTTCGCTATCCCTTCCAACAGCTATTGTAACGTCACTACTCAGTTCTTTATCTTTTACAAGCAATACTTTATCGCCATCTGGACGAATAAGGTAAACTGATATTGTGGGAACACCGATTGGGCTATTCAATGTGACATTGAAACCGTTTATGATGATACCTTGGGGCCCATAATAGTAATTCTCTGGAACATTGTAATTTACTGTTATTATGGTATCTTTGTCTTGAGTAACCACATTAACGTCAGGATCGTTCAAAGTATACACTAAATGAGGCATCAGCTTCTGAGATGTAAACATATTATACCAAGTAGGCGGAACATTTTTCGGGTTCTCTTCCCAGTACTGGGAGTTTCTCCACTTTGTTGGGAGATCAGGGATAGTAGTTTGAGGAGCCGTAAGTGCAACAAGCACTAGTATGACGAGGAGGACCACACCGGCTATGCCGGTCTTCTCCCTCTTGAATTCATCAAGGAATTCCTTAAATCCCTCTTTGATGTCAACCCATCTCATCGTGAATCACCTCACATCTTGGCAGAAGCACCGACCTTAACACGCGGATCGAGGAATCCATACACCATGTCAGCGAGGACGACTCCCGATAGGTAGAGCACTGTGAAGAAGTACGTCAGTCCTATGAGGAGGTTGGTCTCATTCTGCTGGAGGGCAACCCAGTAAAGTCTGCCCATTCCAGGATAGTTGAAGACAAGCTCACTGATTATTGCACCACCAAGTGAACCAAGGAGGGCGAAGATCACCATAGTCACTATTGGCGGAGCAGCAGCACGAAGGGCATGACCATAGATAATCTTGTGCTCTGGCACACCCTTAGCCCTAGCAGCCATGATGAAGTCCTCCTGGAGGGTACCAATCATGATGTTCCTGGTAGTCCATGCCCATCCACCGAAAGCTACAAAGACATACGTGAGTACTGGAAGTGCTAGCTTGTGTATCCTATCTATAAGTGTATCATTTGGTTCAAACATTGAGGACATTGGGAACAAGCCAAACTTGTATGCAAAGATAAGTATAAACATCATTCCTGTCCACCACATTGGTAGACTATACGTGAGCAACGCAAAGACTGACAATGCTCTATCGAAAACACTCCCAGCGTGCCTAGCTGCCCTAACTCCAAGGAAAAGACCCAGTATAATCGTGATTATTGTTGCCGTTGTAAAGAGCACCACACTTCTCGGAAGGGCAACTCTAATTATTTTGGAAACGTTGTTAGTTCCGAAGATTGGCATTTTGGTTGTGCCAAAATCCAACTCGAGAGTACGAATTGCTTTGTTAATAACCTTCTCCCAGTAGGGGACATCAAGCTCATACTTTCTTCTAAGTTCTTCTATTTTAGTGGCTTTCACTTTTTCATATTCTTCTATACCTGCAGTTTGCTTAATGATTTTACCTTCGGTTTTATCCCAGTTCATAAGCTCCTCAAACATCGCGGCCTTGTTGCTTTCCTCGGCAACCTTAACGAAGAGCGCCGATATAATAAATGTCACTATCAAGAGAACAATAATTGCGTTCACAATTCTAAACGCAAGGTACTTGAGATACCCCATCCTTTCACCCCCACGTAGGTTGCTCGTGTTTGATGTATCTTTTTCAGCATTGTAAAACTGACTTTATATATCTTACTGCATCGATGTACACATTTTCACAGAATGCACAGAAAAGTTAATTCCCTCATCAGAAAGCGGCATCACAAGAACGCTAAGACAGAGTCAACAAAACAGAAACAAAAAAGAGGGAAAGAACGAAATCACTTCTTCTTGGTGAAGTACCAGGCCGCGCCGGCAATGATGATTATCACGAGGCCGACGAGGACGTAAGTGGTGGTACTGGTTCCGCTCGGAGTGGTGGTCGTAGTGGTAGTGGTGGTAGTCTCTTCGATGGTGGTCGTAGTGGTAGTGGTGGTCGTAGTGGTAGTCTCAGCCGGAGCGTAGAACTTGCCGATGTAGGTCAGGAACTCAGCAACGGTAGCAGTGTTCTTGTGTCCGTTCTCCGGGCCCTGACCGTTCGGAGTGTATCCTCCCCAGTTGGTGTAGAAGAATGCACTGTAGCCGTCAATCCACTGGCTCGGCAGTCCACCAGCACCCCATCCGCCAGTGTAGATGTTCCAGTTGTAGTTGCTTGGGGGCTCTGCAAAGACAACTCCACCTGCCTTCTGCCTGTCCCAGAGGAGCTTCTCAACCTTGAAGCCAAGCTTCTGCTCGATAAGGTCAGCGACGTAAAGGCCAATCTCCTTCCTCTCGTCCTCGATACGGATAATGAACTTGACGGTTACTGGCTCACCGTCGAAGTACCAGTAACCATCATCCTTCTTCTCAAGAGTGTGACCGTACTTGGCAACCTGCTCCTGAGCCTTCTTCATGCCCTCCTCAAAGAGCTGGAGAGCATAGTTCTCGTTTCCAGTTGAAGTGAGACCGAGAGCCTCGTAGACGACATTGATGTACTTAGCAGCTGGGTGGCTGGGTCTTATACAGCCGAGCATTGGAGCACCGCTACCCTGGTAGATATTCTGGACGATGTAGTCCCTATTGATAAGCCAGTTCATGGCAAACCTAACTTCCCTGACGGCAAACGGGTTGAAGTAAACCTTGTCACCAACGGTAACGATCGGAGCATCCTTGTCCGGGTCATGCCAAGTGTTGAAAGTCAGCTCATTGTACGAGCTGGCACTCTTGTACAGGTTAAGGTTGGAGAGAATGTCCGAACCAAGGCCCTGGTATTTTCCAGCGGCGAAGGCGAACATACCAAGGTCGTACTCACCCTTGGCGATCTGGAGGATAACAGTCTCCTGGTTCTGGACACCCTGGTAGATTATCTCCTCAGCATAGCCCTCCTTCGGGAGGGTGTCACCAAAGACGGTCCTCTCACCGGTGAACTTCCTAAGCTCGAGGTAAAGTGCTCCTGGGTCATATTTGGTAAGGACATACGGACCGTTGCTTATGAAGATGTGGCCGTAGGTGTTGTAGAACTGGACATCGGCGTTAAGCCTGTCCTTGGCGGCGTTCCAGTCAATTCCTGGGAAGTTGCCCTTAGCATTGCCGTTAATTATGTCGTTAATAACCTTAACAAGGTCGTCAACGTGCTCCTTGGTAAGGAGGTCGAGCCAGAGGACGCCCTCACCACTGCTGCTGAAGGAGTAGGTCTTGTCAATGCCATAGTCCTTGCTCCTAGCGACAAGCTCACCCATTGCCCAGTAGAGCTCCCACGGCATGCTCGGGTAATAGACATAGAAGCTAGCAGTCATGTCATCAGCAAGTGGGTGCTTGTAAGTACCGTAAACCACATAACCATCATCAGTCCACTGGAATCCATAAACCTGGGTGAACCTGCTGGCAGTTCCAGAGAGACCGGGGTCATAGTACCTGTCGTCCGGAGTGTCCTGGTAGGCCCACGTGTAAAGGAAGGCAATATAGTTCTTTATGTCGTTGATGTCACCCTTTACGCCGTTGTGCCACTCCCCAACGTCACACTTAACGGTAATCTTAACAGGAACAGACTCACCAGCGTGAGCGGCAATCCAGCCCTGGGTCTGGTTGTAAATAACGGCATCCTCAGGAACGGTGAACTCGCCCTTCTCAAGGGTCCACGTACACCTGTACGGAGCGTAAACACCATCAAAGTTCGTCGAACCACCATAGTCAGTTATGAGGTTCATAACCCTGTTGGAGTAGACACTGGTTATACCTCCAATCGGGTTAATGGCATCCATGAAGAGGGCACCCGTAGAGGCGAACTGGGCGATCTTGAGCTTCTTGTCCGGAGTCTCAGCCGTCATGACGTTCCAGCGGGTTCCGATACCAACGTTCGGGTCGGCGAGTATCTTGGTAACCCTCTGCTTGTTGGCCGGATAGAACTCCCAGTTCTCGACTATGAATACCCTTGGGCTCTCAAAGATACCAAGACCAAGGGCTATCTTAGCGAGATCCCAGAACTGGTCTGGGGACTCAACAGTGTAAGTCTTGCCATCTTTCTCATAGGAGAATTCTGCAGTAAGGTGCGTAAGATCGTCCTCTGTCCACTGGAGTATGTCTCCCAGCTTGTCGGGAGTGGTGTAGTAGGTGGTTCCGAGAGCCTCAAGGCCGTACTTGATGAGTTCCTCGTCGGTATAGGCACTCACTGGATTCACAAAAAACAAACTAAACAGCATCAAGCCCATAACAAACAATCCCAAAGCCTTCTTCATATTCCACTGCCTCCTTCACTTTTTGGCAATGTTGCCATATGTGGTGTACAATGGCATGACAATATACATTGAAAGCCTATTTAAGGGTTACGTTCTTGTAAAAGTATTCCCGATGAAAAAAAGCATTCCTGGCCGAGATCACCAGTTTTAAAGTTTTTGTTACTTTATTTTTTATTTGCGTCTTCTGGAGACAGTTTTATTAAAAACAAATAGTTAAAACAAGATAAATCACGAAAAAAAGATTTCACAATTATGGGGAAACCCGAAAAAATCGTTAGCTACCTTTTAGACAGTCATGGAAATGGGCGATAGGGCAAAAAACTTAAAATCCTTAGGTCTTCATCCCCGTGCGGGCACTATGTATGACCTAGTTCTAAAAGGAAAGCTTCTGAAAGATGGAAAACTGATAGAAGGAAACATAGGGATTCTCGATGGTAGAATCTCCCGAATTTCCCGCAGTGACTTGAGGGGAGAAGAGGTGTTACAGATTGACCGGGGGAGGATTATCCTTCCCGGATTGATAGATGTTCACGTCCACCTCAGGGACTTCAGGCAGAAATCAAAGGAGACCATCAGAACAGGAACAATGGCAGCCCTACACGGCGGGATAACCACAGTTTTTGACATGCCCAACACGGACCCACCGATAACTAACTCGGAGACCTTTGAGTTCCGCCAGGCTACGCTCAGGAGAAAATCCTACGCGGACTATTTCCTAAGTTTCCTCATCGCCGGGAATTGTGAAGAGGCAAAAAAAGTACAGGCAGGCTTCTACAAAATATTCATGGGCGCCTCTACAGGGGGCATATATTCTGAGGACTTTGAGAGTGACTACGCCTGTGCGCCCGGTATAGTCAGCGTTCATGCCGAAGACGCAAGGATAATTCGGGAAAAACCAGAGAGACCACCGGAGGCTGAAGTCAGGGCAATAAAAGAAGCTCTCGAAGCAGCGGAAAGGCTGAAGAAGCCTCTCAATATCTGCCACGTCTCGACAGCCGATGGCATGAAGCTAATCACGAAGAAAAACCTTCCGTGGGTAAGTTTTGAGGTGACACCTCATCACCTCTTTCTCACGAGAAAGGACTACGAGAGGAACCCGCTTTTCAAAGTTTACCCTCCTCTGAGAAGGGAAAGTGACAGAGCGTTCATGTGGAAGAACTTCAGCAAGATCCCACTCATAGCAAGCGACCATGCACCCCACACCCAGGAGGATAAAGAAAACGGGGCAGCCGGAATTCCAGGACTTGAAACCGAAGTTGCCTTACTTCTCGATGCTACGAACAGAGGGATGATCAGTCTTAAGGACATCGTCGAGAAGATGCACACTAATCCTATTAGAATATTTGGAATAAGAAACAAAGGTCTGGAGATTGGGAAGGACGCGGATTTCACTATCATTGATATGAAAGAGGAATGGGTCGTAAAGCCAGAGGAGTTCTACACCAAAGCAAGATGGAGTCCATGGGAGGGTAAAAAGCTTAGAGGAAAGGTCGTGATGACCGTTCTCCGTGGTAGCGTTGTTATGGAGGAAGATGAAATCATAGGAAAGCCGCGGGGGGTTAAGATCAATGCTGGAAAGGGTTAAGCTCAAAGAAGTTTGGAAAGTTGCTAGGGACGTGAAGGCATTTAGATTTGAGAGAGACTTTGATTTCAAAGCGGGCCAGTTCATCATGGCGTGGCTTCCTGGGGTTGGGGAAAAGCCCTTCAGCCTAGCGGATAGGGACCTTATAGTAGTCAAGCGCGTTGGGCCATTTACGAGCAGGCTCTTTGAGCTGGACGAAGGAGATTACATCTGGCTCCGCGGCCCATATGGCAACGGCTTCGAGCCAAAGGGGAAGAAAATAGCCCTCGTCGGCGGCGGCATAGGCCTCCCACCACTCTATGCATTCGCCAAGCGGAACGCAGGGAAGTTCGAGAAAATCACGCTCATCTACGGTGCCAAAACAAAGGAAGAACTGGCGCTCATGGACATCGAGAGATACGTCGATGAAATCATGGTAACCACCGACGACGGCTCGGCTGGAAGAAAAGGCTTTCCGACAGATGTTCTCGCAGAGAGGAAGGAAGAATTCGACCAAATCTACGCCTGCGGCCCGGGGCCTATGCTAAAAGCCGTATTACGGATCATGGACTACAGAAACGTCCAAGTTTCCGCGGAGAGGTACATGAAGTGCGGCATAGGAGTATGCGGCAACTGTGCACTGGGACCATATCTCGTTTGTAAAGATGGTCCCGTCTTCGACGGCTCAAAGCTCATGGAACTTCTTTGACCAATCATATTTTTAAACTCCTTTTCTCCTCCACCCTCGGTGAGAACCGTGAAATATTCGTGGGAAGAATTCGCGAGAAAAATGGGTGTTGAGCCTCAGATTCTGGAGAACGAAGAGGCGAGACTGTTAAAGAGGTTCGTTGACGATCTGGTCTATCCGTCCCACTGTCAGTTCTGTCAGGGACTGGATCTGAGCAATCCCAATCCGGTTCATCATCCAAGCTACGAGCTTACTCCAGCGTGCAACCACGACTGCATATTCTGCTATTCAAACGTGGCAGTAAAGCTTGGAAAGGCACCGAAGCCGGGCTATTACGGCTGGGAAAACCCAAAGGCAATAACGGTTTCACAGTACGGGGAGCCACTGTTTTCACCTAGGATAGTGGAAGTCAACAGAATGCTCCGCGAGAGGTTTCCGGAGGCCAGACTTGATCTACAGACCAACGGTTCCCTCTTAACGGAAGAGTTCTGGCAGAAACTGGACTTTGACCTCGTTATGATAAGCCTCGACGCGGCCACCAGGGAGAAGCACCTGGCCATAACCAACGCTGACACCTTCGACAACGTCGTCAACGCGCTCAGAATAGTTGGGAGAGATAAATCCGTCCGCTCCATCGTTAGGACGATATTCATGCCGGGAATAAACGACGAGGACATACCGAAGATAGCCGAATTAGCAGCTTCACTTGGCGTGGACGAGATGATGCTCCAGCCGCTAACGGTGCACGAGCTGAACGTTGAGAGGCTGAGAAAAGCAGGTCTTGACTTTGAGAGGGCAGAAAGTATCCGGGAGTACCTCAAGGCCGCAATGAAGGCGAAGGAATATATAGATGTCCGCATAAGCGGCTGTCAGCTGGCGATATATCGGACAATGGATCCTCTGACGCTTTTCAGCGCGAGAAGGATTGCAAGGGATGTTGCCCCTCTTGTGAAGCGGAAGCGGCTTCTTTAGTTACCACTCGTAAGTTTTAAGTATTTTTATTTTCCAAGACACCCTTCGGTGAGCGCCATGCTCCATGAGATTCTTGCGTAGTTTTTTCTGCTGGGATTTCTCCTGATTAACGTTATGGTTATATTTATCAGGCTCTCTGATAGCATAGCCGGAATGACGTGGAGAAAGCTGCTCAGGCTTGAGATACCCGAAAACGAAAAGAAGAACCTGGAAAAGTTTTATACCATTGTCTGGATAACAGTTGGGACTTGGGCCTTCTGGCAGCTGAAGAACGCTAGCTGGATTGCAGCAATATTCGGCTTCATTGCCTTCAGAAGCAGGCAAACATAACGAGAACTCTCGTTTATGGCCTCCACGATACCCGGCTCATAGAACAGTACACCGATGATAGTAGAGTTCTGGCCCTCGTTGGAAAGACTACCGGCTGTCCATTCTCACGAGACTATTTTTGTGGTAGCTTTCGCTTTGGTGTACAAGACCCTTTCTGTGACGCTCAACCCCAACGGGATGAGTGCCAACAGCCTCATCATACTCCTCTGGCTGAGTGGCTTGGCTTTTGGAGTACTCTTCGGGCGGCTCATAACTAGGAACAACCAAGGAATACTCCTAAGAAACGCAATGATAACTGTGGGCTAGGAACTCCTCAAAGGGGAAAATTCTTCAGGAGGTAGTTTTTTAAACTGCCCTTCTTTCTCCCCATCATGCTCAAGTGCTCACTCTGCATCCACGACGAGAGAACGGCAAAGATAGATATCCTCGACGGAAAGCCGATATGTAGGGAGTGTCAGGTCCACCTGAGGCACCCCTTCAACAGAGAGGCCATAAGGCAAGAGCTCGATGATTTAATGAAAAAGGTCGATAAAGCCATTCTCGCCTTTTCAGGCGGTAAAGACAGCACAGTGGCTCTCTATCTTGCCAAAGAAGTCTACAAGGTTCCAGAACTTGAGGCTGTCATGATAGATCACGGACTCATGGCGGAAGAGGCAATAGAAAACGCTAAAAGGATAGCCGGGCACCTCAACATCCCTTTCAGAATTCTGCGCTACGACTATTCCGACATCTTCAGGGAAGCTCTGTTAAAGGCGGAGTCACCCTGCAGGCGCTGCTCCAAGAGGACTATGGAGAGGCTCAGAAAATATGCCCTCAAAAAGGGCTACCGCTACATAATCACTGGGCACGAGCTTCCCTTCGGACATCATCCCTACAGGCTCATGAGCGGCGGTGTGATGCAGATAAGACTGCTAAGCCTGATGCCAGAGAGCGAGAGGCTTGAGATACTCAAAAATCTCCCATTCAAGCTCCCCGAACTTACAGGATACACCACCAACTGCCTCGTCTTAGGACCAGCTCTGGAGCGCTACTGGGAGAAGCACGGCCACAGCTTCGAGCACAGAAGGATAGCTGCCCTTGTCCGCTATGGCCTGCTGGATAAGGAGAAAGCCGAGAGGGAAGTGGCGAAGCCCAAAGTGCCTGAGAAGCAGAGGAAGCTCGTGTACTCCAAGCTTGGACTTGATATGCCAATACTAGAGTAATGCTTTAATTCATGTGAAGATTTTATTTTATCCTCAATTTATGGGGGAACAAATTACTCCTATGTTGCAAACGTTTATAAAGTGTTACATTGGACTAAAGCCTGTGAAAGTAGCCACAAGTCGTGAAGAAAAAGAGGGGATAGCATCACGAAAGGTAAGTTTTCAGAATGTTCAGAGCTGTTCTCAGAACGTCCTCCGGTGGGAGTTTAAATCCACCTCCCCTTGCCAGCATCTCGCCCCCACCTCCGCCACCACCAACCTTGGCAAGGACTTCCTTAAGGAGCTCGTTCATCGATATCCCTTCCACGTCCCTGTTCTTGGCGAAGATTACGTAGTTCTTTCCTACAACGAGAGCGATTGTTCCAGGGTTCTTATCGACGAGGTAAACCACGAAGGCCTGAGCGTCCTTCATGTCGGCACTCTCAATGTGGGAGACAATCCTCACTCCACCAATCTCCTCGGCCCTATCGAGCAAAGCCTTTGCCTTCCACTCCCACAGTTCTTTCCTTAGATTATCCTTTTCCTCCTCGAGTTTATCAAGCTCCGCTTTGAGATCCTTCACACGCTCAACGAGGGGGCGGTTCTTGTTGGGCATCTCATCGAGACTCTCCCAGTAGTCAGCTAGGAGCTTGTTAAGGTATTTGAGGGCCCGGTTTCCAGCCACAAACTCTATGCGCCAGAGTTTCTTGCTCTTTCTGTAGAAACGGAGCACCTTAATGAGACCTATCTCGGAGGTGTTCCTCACGTGAGTTCCGCCACAGGGGGTTCTATCAATGTCGCCAATCATCACTATCCTTACCCTGTCGGTAACCTTGCTCACGTGCTTACGGAGAGTCCGGGCTATATCGTCAGGAAGGTCCTTGAACTCCTCAACCGTTACGGGAATAGCCTCCCAGACGATACTGTTTGCCTCTATCTCGGCCCTTGTTATCATCTCCCAGTCAAGCTCGCCGTTGACCTCTATCTTGTTGTAGTCATCAAAGATTTGAAAGCCAGTAGTGTCAAGGCCGTATAGATTCTTCAGAACAGCCGAGAGAATGTGCTGGCCGGTGTGGTTCTTCATGTTCTCGTAGCGCCAATCCCAGTCAAGGACGAGTCTGACCCTTTCCCCAGCCTCAGGGAGGCGACCTTCAAGCTTTCCCTCATGCCATATCCTGTCCCTCTCGTAGACCCTGTCCACCAAGACCCTGAAGCCGTTCCCCTCTATAACTCCTCTGTCCGAGGGCTGGCCTCCGCCCTCAGGATAGAAGATAGTCCTGTCAAGGGCGAGCCTAATAACACCGTTTCCCTGCTCGACAGCCTGAACAACGGCCTCGGATCCTTTCAGGTAGGGATACAAGTAAAAAAGGTGCTCTGTCATCACCATCACCCGCTTAGACCCCCATTGGAGCGCTCCATCTGCTCCTTTGCGTACTCACTAACCATCATCCTGAGCAGGGAAGCGAGCTCCTTGCTGTACTTGTCCTGCATGTCCGAGAATTTCCTCAGCGCAAGGGCGATACCGTTAAGGCGCTTGATGTCGTTTACAATCTCCTCCTGCTCGCGGGAAATCTCATCAAGGACGGAACTTATCTCCACTATGGTTTCAATGTCCCTGCCGAGTATCTCAGTGCCCTCCTTGATCCGATCCATCACAGCGAGGGCATCGCGAAGCGTGTCGAGCTGACCCATGACGCGGGCGTTGAAGTCCTTTATCTCCTTAGCAAGGTTCATAGTCTGAACGGCCATCTTCCGAATCTCATCCGCCACAACTGCGAAGCCCCTGCCAGCTTCCCCTGCCCTCGCGGCTTCAATCGAAGCATTTAGGGCCACCAAGTTGGTCTGCTTTGCAACACTTGCTATGGAGTCGCTTATGCGAGATATGTACTCAAGATTTTCAACGAGGGTGTTGAACTCTTTGGCAAACACCTCAAAGCGCTGGAAAAATGGTAAAAACTCCGTCTGAAAGCGCTCAAGCTCTTTCATCACCTGAGAGAGCTTTTCAATATTCTCGATAATTACCATGTTATTCTCAAGAAACTGCCCGCTGATCTGATCCGCAAGCTCGTCGATAATCTTGCTGGACTCCCTGCTGGAAGTCTTTATCCTGACCGACTGGGCCAGTGCACTCGATGCCTTCTCGATGCTCCTGATGTTCATGGTAACCACCTCAGCGCATTACATCGATGCCCACTTTAAGGTTCTCAAGGAAATCAAAGAATCTCTTGACGTGCTGTTTGGGTATAATGGCCCCATGCTGAGGCAGTATGGCTTCCACATCTAAATAGCGAACGCGGCCGAGCCAGAGCTTTATCGCAGCGCTAGTGGGCATAAGCCGCTCGTGTACCGGCCTCATCGCCTGAATGTGCCTTTCCATGTTTTCAACCACTATGTAAGGCTCATCTAGGAGGGCTATACCTATATCGCCCGTGAACAGGAACTTGCTCCTGTGGTCGTATATCGTGAAGTGGCCAGGGCTGTGAAGGAAGTGCGCAGGGATGAACTCAAGGATAGTTGCCCCAAAGTGGATGGCCTCTCCCTCATCTGGAAGCTGGTAGGTCACTGAACCGGCGTCTTCGAAACCGAAATGCGGAAGGAACCTTGTCCAGAGCCAGTGGACGATTATCTTAGAATTACTGACCTCCCTCCATAGAGGAAGGCTCCCCGCTACATCAGGATCCTGATGGCAAATGTATACATACTCTATGTCCCTCGGGTCGATGTACTTGGAGACGTTGGCGAGAACCTTTGAAAATATCTTGTACCCTCCAGGATCTATGAGGATGCCCCTGCCCCTGCTGACGATGAGATAGCTGTTGACGTCGACGTCATCACCACCTTCCTGGGTTCCAAGATAAACCACAAGGTGCTCGTCGTCCCTGTAGAGGACGTGATCCTTCCTCGGGTCGAGACCTGGCTCTATAAGGTACTCACCCATCTTCGCCACCAAAAAGGCATTACGAGAAGGCATATTTAAGCGATTTGCCTACACAATCACATACATAAACTCAAAGAAGAAAAAGTCCAAACGGCAAATCAATCCTCCTAGCTCCTAGCCTCGATGAGAGCCTTAACGCGCTTGAGTCTGAAGAAGTTCTCGCGCTCCATCTCGTCGAGACGCTGCTTGATGAACTTGACGGTAGCCTCCATTCTCGGAATAATGATGTATTCAAGCGCATTGACACGCCTCTTAGTGACCTCAATCTCTCTGGCGAGCCTCTTAAGGGTCTCCTCGACTTCAGCGAGACGGACGGCTAGATCAAGCACCTCCTCGAACTTCTCCGCGGCCAAGTCAACCCTTGGCGAGCTGGAGACAAAGGCGTACCCTCTCTCGCTGGTGCTCCTTCTGAAGGATTCCGCCTCTATAAGGGGAACTGAAACTCCCATGACGTTCCTCTTTTTGATATCAACTTCCTTGTTGGGCTCAACGCTCAGGCTTATCTCCTTAAGGCGAAGCATTCCGACGTCTATCTCCGCCATCTGGAGTGCCTTGAAGGCCTCCTCCATCTTCCTGCCAAGCTCTTCCCTGAGGCTTAGGGCCTCGTCGTAGATGGTAAAGAACTCCATGATAAGGGCGTCCTGCTTGTCCTTGAGGAGCTTGTGGCCCTTCTTGGCTAACTTAATGCGCCTCTTGAGGTTCAGGAGCTCCATACGGGTCGGCTTGACGTTGAGCAGCTCTGCCATCTTGACCACCTAAAGGTTGAAGGGAGGTCAGCCCTCCCTCTTCCTGTACTTGGGGTGGTACTTGAGGATGTACTCCTTCCTGACACGCTTCAGCTCGCTCTCCGGAAGCTCAGCAAGGAGCTCCCAACCGAGGTCAAGGGTCTCTTCGATGCTTCTGTCTTCGTCGTAGCGCTGGGCGATAAACTCTCTCTCAAAGCGGTCGGCGAACTTGAGGTACTTCCTGTCGGTCTCGCTAAGGGCTTCCTCACCAACGACTGCGACGAGATCCCTGAGGGATCTACCTTCGGCATAGGCGGCGTAGAGCTGCTGGCTGAGCTGCGGATGGTCGTCCCTGGTCCTGCCCTTACCGATACCGTCCTTCATCAGACGGCTGAGGCTCGGAAGGACATCGATTGGTGGATAGATACCCTTCCTGTAGAGCTCTCTGCTGAGAACTATCTGGCCCTCGGTGATGTAACCGGTGAGGTCTGGAATCGGGTGGGTGATATCATCGTCGGGCATGGTGAGGATAGGCATCTGGGTAATGCTTCCCTTCTTGCCCCTCACACGACCGGCACGCTCGTAGATGGTGGCTAAGTCGGTGTACATGTAACCCGGATAGCCACGCCTACCTGGAACCTCCTCACGGGCGGCGGAGATCTCACGAAGGGCTTCAGCGTAGTTGGTCATGTCCGTGAGGATAACTAGAACCTGCATGTCGTAGTCGAAGGCGAGGTACTCGGCAACGGTGAGTGCCATACGCGGGGTGATGATACGCTCGATTGCCGGGTCGTCGGCGAGATTGAGGAACAGGACTGCCCTCTCTATTGCTCCGGTCTCTTCGAAGCTCTTCTTGAAGAAGTTGGCCTCCTCGTAGGTAATACCCATCGCAGCGAAGACGACGGCGAACTGCTCCTCTTCGCCGAGAACCTTTGCCTGTCTGGCTATCTGTGCAGCCAGCATGTTGTGGGGAAGACCTGAGCCACTGAAGATGGGCAGCTTCTGGCCGCGGACGAGCGTGTTCATTCCGTCGATGGCCGAAACACCGGTCTGGATGAAGTCCCTCGGATAGGCACGGGCGACAGGGTTAAGGGGAGCACCGTGGACGTCACGCCTGTCCTCAGGAATGATTTCAGGGCCGCCGTCGATGGGCTTACCGATACCGTTGAACACCCTTCCGAGCATGTCCATGCTGACCGGAACCTTCAGCGTCTCGCCGGTGAACCTTACGCGGGTTGTCTTTATGTCGAGGTCTCTAGTTCCCTCGAAGACCTGGACGATAGCCATGTCCTGCCTTGCCTCGAGAACCTGTCCCTTCCTTTTCTCGCCACTCTCGGTCTCTATCTCAACGACCTCACCGTAGGCGACTCCCTTAACGCCCTGTACTATCATGAGCGGCCCGTAAATCTTGCTAACGGTTGAGTACTCCATTCCCGGCATGAGCATCACGCCCCATACTTCTTAAAGAGCTCCTCAAACTGAGCGTTGGTCTCGTCTATCAGTGCGGCAACCTTCTCAATCTCTGGCTCGAACTTCATACGACCTATCTTCTCCCTGACAGGGAGCTTGGCTATCTCGTCGACTGGAACGCCCCTGTCAACGGCCTCCATGGTCCTCTCGTAGAAGTTGAGGATAACCCTCATCATAGTTACCTGCTTCTTAGGCGGGCAGTAGGTGTCGACCTCGTCGAAGGCATCCTGCTGGAGGTAATCCTCACGAAGCATCCTGGCGACTATGAGGACGGCCTTCTCCCTGTCCGGCAGAGCATCCGGACCGACAATCCTGACAATCTCCTGGAGCTCGGCCTCTTTCTGAAGAAGCTCCATAGCCCTATCCCTCATTGCCCTCCACTCAGGGTCAACGTTCTTGTGCCACCAGTCCTGGATGGAGTCAATGTAGAGCGAGTAACTCCTCAGCCAGTTGATTGCCGGGAAGTGCCTCCTCCTGGCCAGGTCAGCATCGAGAGCCCAGAAGACCTTGACGACACGGAGGGTGTTCTGAACGACTGGCTCGCTGAAGTCTCCACCCGGCGGCGAGACTGCACCGATGACGGAAACACTTCCAATCCTCTCATCGCTTCCGAGGGTTATGACACGACCGGCACGCTCGTAGAATTCGGCGATCTTACTGGCAAGGTAGGCCGGATAACCTTCCTCACCGGGCATCTCCTCAAGACGGCCGGAAATCTCACGCAAAGCTTCAGCCCACCTGCTCGTGGAGTCGGCCATGAGAGCGACGTCATAGCCCATGTCGCGGAAGTATTCGGCGATGGTGATTCCGGTGTAGATGGAAGCCTCACGCGCAGCGACGGGCATGTTCGAGGTGTTTGCTATGAGAACGGTTCTCTCCATGAGCGGCTTTCCGGTCTTCGGATCCTTGAGCTTCGGGAACTCCTCAAGAACGTCGGTCATCTCGTTTCCGCGCTCACCGCAGCCTATGTAAACGACGACCTGGGCGTCACTCCACTTGGCAAGCTGGTGCTGGGTAACGGTCTTCCCTGAACCGAACGGACCCGGGATGGCAGCGGTTCCACCCTTGGCCTGGGAGAAGAAGGTGTCTATCGTCCTCTGTCCAGTGATGAGTGGAACCTCCGGCGGAAGCTTCCTCTTGTAGGGCCTCTTGACACGGACCGGCCAGCGGTGGTACATCTTAAGCTCCTCTATCTCGCCGTTGGGCTTCTTGACCTTGGCTATGACCTCTTCAATGGTGTAGTCGCCCTCTTCGACAATTTCAACTATCTCACCCTCAACCCACGGTGGGACGAGAACCCTGTGCTCAATGATGCCGGTTTCCGGAACGACACCAAGGATGTCGCCACCGACGACCTTGTCGCCAACCTTAACCTTAGGGGTAAAGTGCCACTTCTTGTCTCTCGGGAGGGCCGGAGCGGTGAGACCCCTCGCAATAAAGTCGCCGCTGAGCTCCCTGAGAACCTCAAGCGGCCTCTGAATACCGTCGTACATTGCGGTGAGCAGTCCGGGGCCAAGCTCAACACTGAGCGAAGCACCGGTTCCTTCGACCGGCTCGCCCGGCCTTATGCCTGCCGTTTCCTCGTAGACCTGGATGACCGCCTTATCTCCCTCAAGACGAATGATTTCTCCGATGAGTCCCATTTCGCCGACCCTGACGACCTCGTACATCTTAGCGCCCTTCATGTCATCAGCCACGACGAGTGGGCCCGTAACACGAATTATCCTTCCCATTTCCTTCACCTCTTCAGCTCAACACCAATGGCTCTTCTAACTATCTCCTTAATTGCCTCTTCCCCGAACTTGGAGCCGGATTTGTCCGGCACCTGAAGGATGATTGGAAACGTAACGTCGGGAAGCCCAATCTTCTGGACGAATCTCTCGGTTATCAGGATTATCCCGATATCTTCCCTCTCAACAAGTTCGTTGAGCTTGTTCTTCAGCCTCTCCATGTCGAGCGGAGTGTCCTCAAAGGAGTAAACTTCGTGAGCGCCGGCGAGCTTGAAGCCCAAAGCCGTGTCCTTGTCTCCGAGCACCGCTATCTTCATGCAGCATCACCCACGAATTCCTTTATCCTCTCTGGCTCAACTCCGTCATCTATGAGTTTCGCAATAGCCCTGAGCTTCCTGACCTCCCGCTCCTTCTGAAGGATGTAGCTTAGAGATGTCGCCACACTGAGCGGGTAGAAGCGTGTAAGCTCGTTCATCCTCTCCCTTATGTGCCTGTCAAGTGCCCTCTCAAGAACACTTAAGTCCCTCTCGACCTCCTCTCTAACGTCCCTGATTACCGCCCCGTACCTGGTGGAGTCAAGTTCGGCTAAGGCCATGCTTAGGTCATCGACGTGGAGTATGGAGTCGAGCTTAATTGTTCCACCAGGTATTATAAGCGGCTTTATCTCTTCTGCACCCATCTTTGCAGTCTTCGCTCTCAGCACTGTGAGTATGTTGGTTTTGTCGATCTTGAGCCTGACGAACTCCTCTAGGATAACCCTCTCGTCCTCTTTCTTCGAGAGAGCATAGTTCAAGAGCTTAGCGTAGTGCATCCTGTAGAGCTCAGTTTCAAACTCCTTAAGGGAAATCTCGCCGAGCAGGAGCTTCTGGTATGGCTCCCCGTAGGGTGTGCCCTCCAGTATGACGAGTATCTCCTCCATGGTCTTTGCTTCTGCCATAGCTTTAACCTTGGGAAGCATTGTGCCAATCTCGACGACGTAGTCGCTCGCCGGTTCGTTTACCATCTTCGCCTTGATGACGCTGGTTATGTTCCTGACGTCCCACTCTTCCAGAAGGAGCCTAAAGAATGGGTTAACCCTCTTCGGGAGGATAGTGACCATTAACTCGTAGGTGCCTGCCAAAGCTCTCTCCAAGGCCCTCTCAATCTCCTCAACGGTGTAGTTTGAAACGCTCGCAAGGTAGTCCTTGTAGTCGGTGTCCTCCAGGCTGACCACGAAGTTGTTGAGGGTTCTGCTCTCGGCCAATTCATTGAACCTCTGCTCGCTGAGGAGCTTCGCTTCCATGGCCTTAATCCTCGCGTTCGGATAGGAGTAGGGGGTATACTTCCAGATTATCCTTGCTGTCTTGTAGCCCACCCAGGTGAACACCACCGCCAGAGTAGTGTTGAGGATTCCAGTTACCGCTCCTGTCTCCATTAGCCTCACCCGAAGAGAGCCTTGGCTATTGCCGCCCTGAGCTCGCCCTCAAACCTCTCTATCCTGGACTCGAAGGTGTTATCTACCCTAACAGTTCTGTCGGGGGTCTCGACGAGGATGCCGCCGATTGTGGTGATCGGTTCACCGAGGGTGACTTCAACGTCCCTCCCGAGCTTTTCAGTGAGAGCCTTCTTGAACTCGTCGAGCCTGCCCTCCAGGAGCTTCAATGTCCTTTCGTTGGATTTCACGACGACGCTGCCGCTTCCAAGCTCTTCGACAGCCTTGCCAGTTAAATCAACGAGCATCGGGAAGTACTCTTCCTCAGGAAGTTCGGCGAGCCTTTCGCGGAGGGCCGTTATGACCTCCTGGATGAGGGCCTCCTGAACTTCGAGCCTCTTCTTTCTTATCTCAAGCTTGGCGTTGGCTATTATGCGCTGCTTTTCTATTTCAGCCTGGGTCTGGGCCTTCCTGAGTATCCACTCAGCTCTGGCCTGGGCCCTCTTTCTCGCTTCCTCCCTAATCTTCTCCGCTTCCTTTTGAGCCTCGCTGAGTATATACTGTATCTTCTGCTCCGCCTCCCTGTTTATCTCCTGAATGATCAGCTCTGCCCCTTCCATCCTCCTTCCTCCTTGGGCTATAAAGAAAGTTTGGGAGTCAGAAGCCGACTCCGGTAACTATCATGATAAGGGCTCCAACGAGACCGAAGATTGCCATGGTCTCGGCCATAGCCGAGAATATGATACCCTGGGTGAAGGTCTTCGGGTTCTTGGCAACCGCGCCGATGCTTGCGCTGGCTATGATACCCTGTGGTATGGCCGAAAGACCGGTAAGGCCGACGGTAAGGCCAGCACCAAGGAGTATGGCGCTCTTAACTATGTTGTCCATGTTGTTCGGGTCGGTGAACTTAAAGCCGCCACCGAGGATTCCTGAGACCATCAGGATGAGGAACAGCGTAATGAGTCCGTAAATGCTCTGGGTCATTGGCAGACCCTCAAGGATGAGGGCGTTCTTGAAGTTCTTCTCGTCCTCAGCGACCACTCCAGCAGCGGCTGCACCGGCTATTCCGACACCGAACGCCGAGGCTGCACCTGCTATACCAGCGGCGAGTGCCGCACCAAGGGATACGTAAACTATCGGGTCCATTTCTCAAACACCTCCTTAAGCTTCAAACTCTAACTTTGAGATCTCCCTTTTGGCCTTGAAAGGCTCGAAGGGCTTGCCTTCACCTGAGTAGAACGTTCCGAAAAATTCAACGTACTGGAGACGGAGCGAGTGGACGAACGCTCCGAGGGCGTTGATGGCGACCGAAAACAGCTGGCCGCCAACGAAGAGGATGAGACCAATGACTATGCCTATCGGAACTGGACCTATGCTAACACCCCAGACCATCTGGACGAGGATGTTGATGACCATCGCTATTCCAGCGGTAGCTAGGGCCAGTGCCATCAGCCTTGCGTAGCTGAGCCAGCTGCCGACAAAGCCGAAGAAGTCCGAGATGGTCAACAGCACAGCCAATGCACCGTTCCTGAACTCGCCGATTGTGAAGAGCACTAGGCCAGCCCCGAAGAGAGCCTTGCCCGGAAGGGTGAGGGCTTCCTTGCCGGTCATTCCGAGCGCGAGGAAGACAACACCGAGTATTATGAGCATCCATGAGAGCTGGTCGAGGATTGCGTCTTTGACTTCGCCGTTCTTCACCTTGACTATGAAGCCTATTGTATAGCCAGTGAAGAGGTGAGCTAGGCCTATCGCCAGCGCCAGCTGGAGGACTACCAGCGCGTCTGTCATGCTGTCCCACTTGCGCCAGACGTTGAAGCCCGCCAAGTCAAGGGCGTTGCCGAAGTAGCTGCCGAAGAGGACACCCATAATCATGGTGAAGGCCGCGCTAATGAGCAGAGTGTAGGCAAACTTGTAGGTACCATCGTTGAACTTCTTGTGACCCTTGACAAGCAGTGCGGCGACTATGGCTATTATAAGGCCGTACATAAAGTCGGTGAGCATGAAACCAAAGAAGAACGAATATGTGAAGGTTATTATCGGCGTCGGATCAATCTCGTTGTACTTGGGGACACCGTACATCTCGGTAAGCATCTCGAAAGGTCTCGCCCAGCCGGGGTTCTTGAGCTTGATTGGAATCTCATCGAGCTCCTCCTTGCTCGGTTCCATAATGTTGATGTAGGCCTTACCGTTGGCGACTCTCTTTATGCCCTCCAGAACTTCCGGAACCTCGCTCCTCGGGAGCCAGCCGGTCATGGCAAATGTCATGTTGGTTCTAGCGAGCATTGGAAGAACCGTCGCTTTGTCCCTCTCGTTCTCCATGAGCTCCTGGTAGAACACCACGTCCTCGTAGTACTTCTCTGCAAGCGTTTCTGCATCCTTCTTGGCCTTCTCAAGCTCCCTCTCCTTAGCCCTAAGCTTCTCCTCGTAGACCTTTATGAGCTCCCGTGGGGTTCCCTCTCCCTCTGGAACCTCAACCCTCTCGAGGGAGTACTTGGCTAAGACTGGATTGGCCTTCTCGTAGTCCCTCTTGAGGAAGGCGAACACGACCAGAACTTTGTCTTTGAAATCCTTGGAGACAAAGACAACCCTGCCCTCAGTGGCCTTCTTTACCTCCTCAATGAGAGGAGTGAACTTGTTCCTGTCGACGGTTCCGACGACTATTTCGACCATATCTGTGGGCCTGAGATAGGAAACGTCAAGGTTAAGCGCCGAAAGAAGCTCCAGAATCGTTATGTCCGCCTTTATCCTCTCGATCTCAGTCTGAGTCGCAGTGATTTTACTTTCGACGGCCTTTATCTCGGGCTCGACGACGCTTAAAAAGTCCTCAACGTCTTTTATGAGCCTCTCGATTCCTTCGTATTTGTAAGTCTTCTTCGCCCTCTCGGGTGGGAAGAAGAACTCCCTTATTCCTCCGCCATTTGCCTTTCTGTAGGTTTTAAGAAAATCAACCAGTCTGGAAATAGTTATGCTGTACGAGGCAGCCTTTCTGTGGTACTCGTTGGGGGAATCCTTCTGGGCAACCTTGACTTCCAGCTCCCTGATTTCCACAACACCCTGCTCATGAAGGTAAGTCAGTAAGGCATCTTTGTAACGGTTGAGCGTGATTACCTCGATTTTGACCATCTCTTCGGGCCTGAACATCTCAGCTCCCTCTTACAAGCTCTATGCCAGCGGAGATGGCCCTCTCAAAGTTTGTGGTGGCCTTTATCTTGAGCTCCTCGACCTCAGCCCCACCCTCCTCGAGAATTTTCTTGGCCTCTTCCTCACCCTCTAGGCGGGCCTTTTCAATGAGGGCCTTTGCCCTCTCCTCGGCCTCCTCGATTATTTTGCTTTCAATGAGCTTTGCCTCTTCCTTTGCTTTAAGGACTATGACCTTAGCATCTTCCTTTGCCCTTTCAATCCTCTCTTCGGCCTGCTTTTCAGCGTCAACAATCTGTTTGATGACATCCTCCATGATGAGCCCCCCAATGACCCTGAAAACAGGTGTTCCTCACGCCAACTTTGGCTTCCCTAATTGGTTTAAATAGTTTATGGTAAGTATGGTAGTTTATGGATAATCAAAGAGTAAAAAGAAAACACAAACTTACTCCAGCTTTTCAGTAGACTTCTTCTCCAGAAGCTCTTTCACATCGTCAAGAACACTGCTCTTGGCAAAGACAATTACCTGGCCTCTCTCTGGCAGCTTCGTATCGCCAGAGGGTATCATCAGGTTGCCTTTTTCATCATAGATGGCTATTATGAGGGCATCCTTGGGTATATTGAGATCCTTGACAAGCTTTCCAGCTATCTCGCTACCCTTTTCTATAGTGAAGCGCACTATTTCTGCTCCCTCCTTGGGGAAGAGCACCCTGTCAAAGCCCGGAGTGACAATGTTTCTGCTTATGTACTCAGCCGCTATCTCCTCTGGGGATATGACGAAGTCGAAGTACCTTTTGAGGTCAGTCACTTCTTCGAAGATGCGCCTGTTCTTGGGGTTTCCTATCCTGAGGGAGGTCTTGATTTTTGGATTAAGGTGCTTCGCCAGTATGCACGCCAGCAGGTTTGCATCATCCTTACCTGTTAGAGCCGCGAATGCATCGGCCTGCTTTATGTTGGCCTCTTCAAGCGTTTTCGGATCTGTCGCATCACCCTCGATAACGAGACCGTTAATAAGAAGGGAGAGCTCCTTGGCCCTCTCCTTGTCCATCTCGATTATGGTGACGTCGTGACCCTCTTCCTCGAGCATCTTCGCCACGAGGTAACCAACCCTTCCGGCACCCATTATCACGACGAACATCAGTCCTCACCGAGGATGTATTTGGCTATTTCAGCATATGCTGGCCTCGTGATGAAGATTCCAATGAGTACACCGAGTATCGTCGTGAAGGCAAAACCCTTGAGCGTTCCGACGAAGTAGACCAGCAGGAAGCTCATGGCCGCTATGGTCGTCGCTGCCGAGGCGAATATGACGAAGAACGCCCTACCCATCCTCTTGAGCACGCTGGAACGCCTGGTTATCTTCGTAGTCTTCTCTCCTCCGAGGAGTTCGTCGGTTATGACTATCTGCTGGTCAACACCCGTACCGATTGCGGCGATGATACCGGCTATACTCGGAAGGTCAAGGTTCCATTGGATGAGCGCTGCAAAGCCAAGGATGATTATGGCCTCGAAAAGGCTTGTCGAGGCAACTGGTAGGGCTATCCTCCAGTTCCTGTAGTGGAAGTAGACTATGAGGAGTACCGCTATGAGGGCGCCTATTCCAGCGTAGAGAGCCTGATTCTTGAAGCCCTCACCAAGCCTCGGTGAAATGAACTCCATGCCAACAATGGTGAGCTTGACCGGGAGCGAACCGCTCTTGAGGACGGTGTAGATGGTGCTGGCTTCCTGCTCGGCGGTGAGCCTGTCCGGGGCAGTTCCGGTTATCTGAACGTCCTGCTGAGGAGCGCCGGTTGCAAGACCCTCACCGACCGAATATGGACCGTAAAGACCAAGAACCCTAACGATGAGCGAATGGTCGCTCTCTCCCGGGTTCCTCGGGACGAACCTCACAGTAACGTTCATGTTCTCCAGCTCAGGCTGGAGTTCCTGAGGAACGTCCACGAGAACGACCTTCTCTTTACTCTCAGCGAGTTTGGCAATCTCATCAGCGCTCTGGTTAGCGTAGGTGACGACGGTTATGTTGAAGGCCTTCGTTATCCTCTCCATGAGAGTCGGAGCTTCCGGAGCCTGAGCGTTGAATTCCGAACTGTTCATGGTTTTGTAAACGCTCTCTGAAACGATAATGAGGGAGTTAACGGGCGGATCAAGGAACATGTCAACGGGCCAGCCGGCCTTATCCCTGGCCAGCTCGGCAAACTTTTCAGCGGCGCTCTTGGATATCCTGAAGGGCACGGCCCATGTGTTGTCGGACTTTATCTGATATATACCAACGTACTCAACGTCCCGGCCGGTTCCGAAGATTACACCCCCAAACTCCATGTAAAAGACACCCTGGCTCTCGATGACGTTCTTGATCTGGTTGGCCTCCTCAGGAGTAGTCACGTTGGCGACTTTGACGAGCACTATCTGGTCTCCCTGAGCCTCCACGGTTATGTCCTTAACACCAAGGGTGTTCAGCCTCTTCTGGAGGGAATCAACAACAAGTTGCATGGTGTCAGCGTCGACGGGATGTTCAGTTTGAGCCACAATGGCCACACCACCGGCGATGTCTATACCGAAGGTGAGCGGCCTAACAGCGAGCGTTGCAATTGAACCAATGAGAACTAGGGTGAGGAGGATTATCCTCCAGTTAAGGAAGAGATTTTTGGTTCTTCTCTTCATTCGTTACCACCCCTGACGGTGTTTCTGTCAAGGTACCACCTCAACACTCCGGCGTTGAGCATCCATGTGTTCATGAAGTCCGCGAGGAGACCGAAGATGAGGACTATCGCTATGTTGTCTATGGTCTGGGATGTTGATATGAGCCAGAGGATAAAGAGTGCACCGAGAGTCGTTGTGCTCATGGTGAATCCAGTGGAGACCGCCGCGAGGTATGCATCCTCAATAGTGTCCTCCTTCCTCTTAAGGAGTTTCGTGGTAAGGAGGATGTTGCTATCGACAGTATAACCAATGAGCATGAGCAGTGCAGCTATCGTCGCGGTGGTGAGCTGGATCCCAAAAATCCCCATCATAGCAACCGCTATTGTCATGTCCGAGAGGGCCGAGAAGATTATCGTGAGCGACGGGACGAGGTTCCTGAAGAACAGGAACACAACGACAGCCATTGCAATGAACGCAAAGATAAGGGCCCTTATTCCCTGTTGCTGCGAAATCTTACCAAAGGTTGGCTGAACTTCGCTGTGTGTGTACTCCGCGTCTGGATATCTGACCTTCATCACATCGATTATCTTGAGGGCGTCTGTTCCAACCGGAGCGTAAACCCTGACACCATTGGTATCAACGCCGGTGAAGCTCTCAACCCTCACGTCGACGCCGATCTGGTCGCTTATGTACTTAGCCAGCTCGTCAGGGTTTGCGTCTATTCCATAGGCCGTAACCACCACACCGCCCTGGAGGTCTATTCCCAACGTAGGGAAGTTAATTGCGAGAAGAATCAGGGCGACTATAAAGACCACCATCGGGTAGGTAATCATTTTTTTGTATTCCATTCTTGCGAGGAAGCCCAGCTTCTGTCGCTTTTTAGCGCGGACAGCTTCCCCGGCGGTGGGAATGTCCTTGGTTTTAGACTTCGACATACCTTCACCCCGTTCTGAGTTTTTGTAAAACTTGTCGTTAGTTCGCTTGACGAGTTTTAAAATTAGTGGTTCAAGGCTTAAAGATGGCCACTGTTCACCAAAACGGATAAATGTGCCAAATGAATCGTAGAAAGTTCATTTATGCAGTAACCAACGGGAAACTTCAAAAACGGCAAGTAACTGTCAGTTTGATGCATTCAAAACCCGTTCTGAACAGTTCAACGCTCGAAAGACCCGCCCAGGTCTCTTCGCTTCAGGGCTTAACTTTAAAAAGGGTAGGTTCTACTGGAACAACAGGTGAGAGGCCATGGAGACGATAGGGTTTCACTACGTGGTTGAGGCTGCAGGCTGCGATCCAGAGATCCTCGGTAACGCTGACAAGATAAGACAGATATTCCTCGAGGCTGCCAAAGTAGGCAAAATGGAGGTCAAAGCGAGCTATTTCTTCAAGTTCTCACCGACCGGTGTCAGCGGAGTGGTCATAGTTGCAGAGAGCCACATCTCGATTCACACCTGGCCGGAGAAGGGCTACGCCGCTCTCGACGTCTACACCTGTGGAACCACCGCGGATCCGGAAAAAGCCGTTGACTACATCCTCGACAAGATAAAGGCCCAGTATGCTCACGTTTCAGAGATCAAGAGAGGTATCGAGGAGGACGACGAGACCTTCACCCACATGATTCTTACATGGGAAGAGAAGCTCGAGAGAAAGAACGGAGATGAGAAGAGCTGAACCTCAGAGTAGACTTTTAATCTCTTCTATCTTCTTCTCCAGGGTGGTTGTTATTTCCCTTACCTTCTCGAGCTTGTTCTTGAGCTCTTCGTTCTCACTTCTGAGCTCGTCCGCCAACCCTTCGAACTCCCTAACCTTCTTCTCAAGCTCATCCTTCTCAGCCAGAGCATCCCTCAGTGCCCTCTCAAGTTCACCCACTTTGGCCTCAAGCTTTTCCTTCTCCTTCCTGAGCCTCTCGTACTCCTCAAGGGCAATGAGCTGGCCGCCCTTGGCCAAGACCTCGACGTTCTTCACAAGCTCGTCGAGCTTGCCCTGTTTGATGAGCTCATAAGTCTCCCTGACGAGCTGGCCGGCTTTGGTTTCACCCTTGAGGTGCTTTCTAACGGTTGCCTCCGTCCTGCCGAGCTCATCAGCAATCTCTCTCACTGTCATGCCGGCCTTCTCTCTGGCTATCGCCCCGGCTGCAACGGCCAGGCTGTCGACCCAGGTGAGCCTCTCGGCCGGATCCTTGATGAGCTCTATCACCTCGGGCCTGAAGAGGGTTGCGAAGAGCAGTACACTCTCAAGCCTGTGTATCTCCTCCCTTCCGAGCGGGTTCAGTGGCACCTCCATGCTCTCACCCCCTTCAGTTTTCACTCGAGCTCAACAACCGTCTTCCTCTTCAGAACCTTGTCGGGATAGACGACTATTCCCTTGTCGGTTATCTCAAAGGGGTGCCTCCTCATGGAGTGGCTCGTTCCGCGCATCTTCCAGACAATAAGTGAGCGCTTCAGCTCGCCGTCTATCTCGTCAAGGTCAAGACGGATTATTCCATCAACACCGTGCTCAACACCGGGTCCACCAAAGCCGCGCTCACCGACGCTTATCTGACTGACGAGTATGCTCGTAACCCCCAGGCCAGCCAAAACCCTTTTGAGCTGCATAACTACGCTCCTCGCCACGGCAGGCTTGTTGATGTAGAGAGTCGTAACCGAGTCTATAACGACCCTCTTGGCACCGATGTCCTTGATGGCCGTTCTGAGGACGTCTATAAACTCGCGGATGTCGGTAAGGTCGTGGACGATGTATTTCTCATACTCCTTGCTCTTGCCGATTCCAGCTGTGAAGGCGTCAACCATGGCAAAAAGACCTTCCTCCTCGTACTTCCTGACGTCCCAGCCGAACTGGGCCATGTTCTGCCTGACCTGGATGGGGTGCTCTTCCAGAGCCACATATATTCCAGGCTCGCCGTTTTGTAAGCCGTTCCAGAGGAACTGCTGGCTGAAGATAGACTTGCCCGTTCCCGGGCCGCCGCTGAGCAGAACCACATTCCTCCCGGGAATTCCCCCGTGGAGAACCTCATCCATTCCGGGGATGCCCGTCTTCACCCTCCTAATCATCGGGCGTCACCCCCTTTAGTTACCTTTTGTTACTAATTATGCCTACGCAATAGGTCTTAAAAAAGTTACGACAGGTTAGGAAAGTCCAGCAGGGTTTCTGTTCCAATGGGCAAGATGCACATTACTGTACTCGAGTGCATTATCCACAACATTTATAAGGAGGTGATAAAGTAAGGAGGTGATAAATTGCTGGTTGTTGATAGGAAACTCGCCGGCGTACTCGGGGGCCTCGGGAACATTGGAGTCATACTTTCCATAGCAGGACTTGGTGCCGTTCTTGACCCAAGCGAAGTGGGCATAGGATTCACATTGGCTATGGTGATTCTCGGGATTGGAAGCGTCCTGGCATTGATGATAGGGCTGACGTCGCTCGCCCACCACTACAACATCCCGATCAAGGAGAAAACGACGAAGTTCGCCTGGGCGACCCTCATAACCTATATCCTAGCGATGTTATTCCTGTGGCTGAAGCCCGAATCGAGCATAGGGGCATTCCTCGTGCTCGCCTTCATAGGCCTGCTCATCTGGACCAAGAAGGACGTTTACGTTTACACGGGCCAGGCCTCTTCAATCTTCGGAATCGTGGCGAAGGTCTATGCAAGGGTTTCGAGGAAGGTCATTGACCCTCACAGCGGGGGAAGCGGAAACGTCGTGGTTGTGATGACGCCCGACGCTTACGTCGGTTCTGGAATAGCGATGCAAATCTTTGCACTTCTCCTCGCTCTCGTCCTCTGGTTCACCCTCGAGCCCATAGCCTGGATACTCTGGGGACTCACCGGAAAGTGAGTATGCTCTCTTTCTTTGCTTTTTAAACTCAAACTGCACAACCTACCCTTAACTGGTTAAGGGAGGTTGCTACCGTTATCTCTTCCTCCTCAAGAACTCGCCCACGTCCGTGACGTTCAGGATGAACTTGTTCCGGCCCTCTGGATTTATCCTTCCTATACCAAGGATTATCCCGTTCTCGTCAAAAACAACCAGCTTTTTAGTCCCCTGCCAGCTATACTTCCTGACACCGCTCCTCGGGACATCTTTGCCGGTTGTGAAGAGAAAGCCGGCCTTTGGGCTCAGAACCGCGTAGTTCTTTTGGATGTCGACAAAATAAAAGAACTCGACGTTGGGATAGAACTTCTCAACGAGGTTTTTGTCAACCTTGATAGTGCCGACAAAGGTGCCGTAGGCGTAGGGCCTGATCTTGAGATTCTCTATCTCCCGCCAAACTCTCTCATTTACCGCATAAACGTCCCGAAATTTTCCTTCGACTATCGCGAAGGTGTGGTGCTTAAGTTCACCGTACTTCTCCGCCTCGCGGAGGATCAGGTCATACTCCCATGCGGAGGCTCGCCTGTAGCGGAGTTCACTCATCGACATCGGTCATAACTCAGAGAAGCCGTTTATAAGGGTTAATCTTCTCGGTCGAGTTCCTCAAGCAGTTTGAGAAAACCCTCCATATCCGTCGTCTCTAATTCATGCTCAAACTCGATGCCGAGCTCAGCTATCTCCTCCGGGGTTATGACCATCTCAGGCTCCTCAGGGTTTATTCCGGGGCAGCTCTCATCGTAGTAGAGCCAAAACCTTTCGCCTTTATACTCGAAGGGCTCCTCTTCCTCAATCCCGAGAGGCTTCCTGGAGACCATGAACGGGTAGATGCGGCAGATTACGGGATTTCTATCATGGATTCTGCACTTGCCCGTCTCAGGGTCGTGGAAGACGCAGCCAAGATCCCATTCACGGTAGGCCATGACGAAGCGAACCTTATCACCGCCGGGAACCATAAGAACGAAGTCCTGAGGGTCGTAGCCAGCCTCGGCTATTTTCTGTATATCCTTAAGGGTTAGATAGATGAACCTCCCCCTGCAGCAGTCCAAGCAGTAGAGACACCTGAACTTTACGGGCTCCTTGAAGGGTTTTGGTTTAAAGCGCATGAAAAAAGTTATGGGGAACCCTTAAAAGGGTTTAGTCCCTGGGATATGCGACCTTAAAAGCACCCCAATCGGTTTCTTCGCCGTAGGTGACAGTAAAGTTCACCAGTTCGTAGTTTTCCGGAGCGCCTTCAGGTTTATAGATTATTATATAGTAGCCACTCCCCACGTACCAGTAAAAAGCTCTACTTATCTCGAACAAATATTTAGGTATGACAAGTTCCCGGATACACTCCTCGGTCCTCACGTACTTCTGCCCCTCCCAGATGACGACGTCAAGGCACCAGTCAGGGTTCTGGAGCCTCAGCGTTACGGAGTCCCCATAGTCCTCGCTGCCCTTTATGAGGAGATACCTCTGGAGGTTAACAGCGTTATTCCAAGCGTAATCACCAATGGTTATGTTTTCAAGCAGCACTATTTGACCCTTTGGGGCAGCGACACCGTAGGGCACGGGCTTATAGGTAACTATGGGAGCAAGAAGATAGTAAAGGACAACCACTGCAATGATCGCAACAGCGGCGAGGATCTTAATGGCCGACTCGGTCTCGTAGGAAATCCTCACAGGATCACCTCCAAACATGGATCAGGATTTACCAAGGGCAACCTTCAGGGAGCCGTTTCCGGTCGTATCCCCGTACGTTACCGTAAAGTTCACAAGTTCATAGTTCTGCACTGGCCCTGTCTTGTGGAGCACGATTATATAGCCAGACTCAAGGTACCAGTATAATATTTCCCGTGCCTCATGAGCCGGGACTCTTCTGAAAGCGTACTCGCTTATCTGGATTTCCCGAGAACAGTTGTACTTCAGCTGCCAGCCGTTGTTCGAACCACCCCAGACCCAGAGATCGAGGCACCAGTCAGAGGTAACCATCTTCATCGTAAGCGTATCGCCCATGTTATCGTTTCCCTTTAAGACCAGAATGTTGTTCTGGGACGTCATTGCGATGGCGTTTGTGTAGTTCACAGATCCAAACGTGAAGTTTTGAGCAAGGACTATCTGGCCCCTTGGGGCAACAACGTCAAACGGATTAACCTGATGAGAGATAAGCGGGTAGTACACGATGAAGAATATTGCTATTCCAAACAGCAAGGTCATGAAGAGCACTTTTACCCTGAAAGATATTTCGTAGGGAATGCGTATCTTCCTTTTCTTTTCCATTTTGAACCACCTGCCCAAAGTAGATTATCAATGTTCAAAAGATTTACGGTCTTGAAAAAGTTTGGACAAAGTCTTCAAATGCGTTAGAGTAATTTTAAATACCAAATGAAGACGATACGATGGAGCAGGAAGACGTCAGGAGAAACTGGGTATACCGGCGATTGAGCTGATATTTGCAACACTCACAACGGCTGGCTGTTCATGATGCTCAAAGGAGTATTATAAAAGTCCTGGGGAAGGGATGCCCCAGCCACATAAGCCTTTTTATCTGTTCCTTTAAGTGTTTAAGTGTGCATCGAAGCTTTTGCTCTTGCCAAAGTCTGCGTAGCTTTTGTCAAGCCTTTTGGCAACGTACGGACCGTTCTTCCGATAGCCAAACTTACGGTAATACTCCCTCACACCTACGCCGCTTATGACAAGCATTTTCTTGACGTCAAACTCCTCGCGGGCAATCCTCTCCGCCTCAGCAAGAAGCTCCCGTCCATAGCCGCGGTGCTGCCACTCGTACTTCGGTTTCCCGCCAATCGGCACGAGCGGACCGTAGACATGGAGCTCCCTGACAATGGCCGAAGGACAGCAGTTTATCTCCTTCCGATGGGCTTTTTCACTCGGAATCCTCAGGCGGAGGAAGCCTATGAGGATGTCATTCTTCGTATCCTCAAAACTGAGGAATATCTCTTTACCGCCAGCTGCATCGTAGTCCTCCCTAAGAAGCTCGATGTGCTCCATCTCGGGCTCCACACCGAACTTCTGCATCATATGGCCAACCTCTCTAAACCTAATCTCCCTCGGACGAATTCCTCTCTTAATCAGCTCGTTGAAGACAAGCTGTCCAAGGTTGGAGTGCTTGACGCCGTCGACGATGAGCTTTGCCGGGATGTCGCGCTGGATTCTCATGACGCGAACCCACTTGGGGAAGAGCTTGTAGGCCTCGACGAGAAGCTCAACAGCTTCCTCCGTGCGGTATGGCCGGTATTTACCTTCCTTCCACCAGCGGTAGAGAGGAGCGTCGGCGGTAATAAGGGTCGGGTATACCTTCAGCATGTCCGGCCTGAAGCGAGCATCCTCGAATATTGCTCTGAAGGTGTACAAATCCCTCTCGAAGTTGCTCCCGGGCAGACCAGGCATTATGTGGTAGTTTATCTTCAACCCAGCGTCGCGGAGGAGCTGGGTAGCCTTAACTATCTCCTCAACACCGTGGCCGCGCTTGGTCCTCTCGTGGATGAAGTTGAAAATCGTCTGAACACCGAGCTCAACGCGCGTCGTTCCCAGCTTGAGCATCCTGTCAATCTGCCTTTCGAAGGCCCAGTCCGGGCGGGTCTCTATCGTTAATCCGACCATCCTCACATTAGCCTTCTCGTTCTTCCTCTGCTCATCTTCGAGATAATAGTAGGGCTTTCTGTGCGTCTTCTCCCAGGCCTCCTTGAACTTCGGGTCCTCGTCAAGGACGGACTTATCTCCGTGGACTATCAGGCGGACAAGCTTCTCCTCGAGGTTTTCTATGTCCCTGAAGTGCGGGAAGTCGTTCATGGCCTTGAAGGCGCACTTGATGAACCATTCCTGGTAATCCAGATCAACCGCTGGAAAAGTTCCACCCTGGATTATGACCTCGACCTTGTCCACGTCGTGGCCTATGTCAGTGAGCTGCTTTAGCCTGCGCATCATGATGATATAGGGGTGGTAAGCGCTCTGGACGGCCCTCAGAGCGGAAGGTTCTTTTCCAGTATAGCTCTGAGGAGAGCCAACGCTCGGACCGCCCGGGCAGTAGATGCAGCGTCCGTGGGGACAGGGGAAAGGCTTGGTCATCATGGCAACGACTGCAACGCCGCTTATCGTTCTGGTCGGCTTCCTCCGGAGCAGACCCCTAAAGCGGTCGCGCTCTTCCTCAGGTATAGCCTTCAAGATGTCCGAGTTGCCGGGAATTTTGGAGAGGTGATACTTCCTAGAGACGATTATCTTGTAGCGGTTAAGCTCGTCCCGCGTTTTAATCTCGCCCGCCAAAACTGCCCTCGCAAGCTCCTCAACCGCTCGCCTGAAGTTGTCACTCCCACCCATACCAACACCTCTCGGAGCGAGTTGGGCAGGCCTTTTAAAAGGTTAGCTGGTCGGAGATGTTGCCCGAGATATTCAGTATAGTGAATACGGAGACGTTAAAAGCTCTCGCGGGGATTAAGTTTGGTGGTCGAAATGGTCGCGCGAGACGAGATAGTCGCATTTCTCAACGAATACCTCAACATTAATGCCTTCCCTGACAAGTCAAAGAACGGTCTTCAGGTAGAGGGAAAGGAGGAAGTTGAGAGGATAGCCTTTGCCGTTGACACGACGCTCAGAACGATAGAGAGAGCCGCCAGGGCCAAAGCTGACATGATGATAGTCCACCACGGCATGATATGGGGTGGCATAGACTACGTGACCGGAGTGACATACCGCAGGCTTAAGGCGCTCTTCGATGCTGGCATAAACCTCTACGTCGCCCACGTGCCTTTAGATGCCCACCCTGAGGTCGGAAACAACGTCCAACTACTCAAACTTCTCGGGCTTGAACCGAAGGAGCCCTTCGGCGAGTACGGAGGGGTCACGATAGGTTATATCGGGGAGTTTGAGGAGACAAAGCCGGTGGAGGAAGTGGCACAGGTTCTCGCGGAGAAGCTGGACACGACAGTTAAGACCTACGAGTTCGGGGTGAGGGAGATAAGACGCGTTGGAGCCATAACAGGCGCTGGCGGCTTTGCACTGGAGGAAGCAAAGAGAAAGAACGTTGACCTATTCGTTCTCGGAGAGTTTACACACGCCAACTATTTAACCGCCTTGGATCTTGGGATAAGCGTCGCGGTTGCCGGCCACTACAAGACAGAAACGCTCGGCGTAAAGGCGCTGATGCCGCTCGTTAAAGAGAAGTTCGACGTTGAGGTTTTCTTCATCGACGAGCCAACTGGACTTTGAGCCCGCCTGTTTTTTCTCTATTGTAAACACTTACACAAAAGGGTTAATAACGGCAGGAGCAAAATATTCTGGGGTGATACCATGAACAAGGCGCTCACAATAATGGCAATAATCACAATAGCGCTCGCGGCCTACGCCCTCAGTACGTCACAAATTCCCCCTGCGAGCATAGAGTACAGGGAAGTCTTCTACACCAACAACCAAAGCGTTACGTTCATCACAAAGGACGGCGTCGGGCTCTTTACTATGAAGATTAGTCCCCACGTGAACTCCTTCGAGCTGACAATAAAGTTCCCAGAGGGAACCTCATACCTCATCAGATACGGGAATGAAAACTACAAAGGCACCAACGAGTTCAAAGTCACCATAGACAAAGACACCGTGCCCGATGAAGTCTACATCCAGTTTCAGCTCCCACAAGACGTAACAAAGAAACTCATCTATGAGAACGGGGAGGTGGAGATAACCATAAAGGGAGACAAGATACCAGTCTGGCACGCTGAAGACGTAATCTACGTCAAGTATTGGAAAGAAGAGAGGAAGCCCTGATTCCAGCTATTTCCTTTTCCAGCTCTTCTGGAGGGAGCACCTTAAGTCTCACACCTAACTCCTCAGCGTAGTTCAGAACCCAACCCGGCTTCACGTTTCTAAAAGGCGTTACAACCCAAAGCTCCGGAAACCCCGCCCTATGGGCCTTGACAACGTCGTAGAGGAGCCTTTGAGGAAACCACTTGAAGGAAGCCTCAAGCTCGATGGCGAGGAGCTTTTGTCCGCCATTCAGAATCGCCACGTCTATCCTCGTCCCGTCTGGAGTCCTGTACTCAGGGATAGCAGTTAGCCCGAGTTCAGAGCAGAACTCTACAACCTGCCTGGTCAGGGTCTTGACCTTGATTTTGACCACCAAGAAAAGTTTAAAAATCAGCCGAGGCGCTTCTTCACCTCGGCTATAGCCTCCTCGGCCTTCAGGGGGTTCTTTATCCTGCCCTGGGCGAGCTCCTTTCTTCCACCCCCGCCACCGCCGGCAACGCTTGTTATCACCTTCGCAAGCTCGCCGGCCTTAAGGTCGAGGCCATCGCCAACGGCAACGACGAAGTGGCCCTCCCTGCTGATGAGGAGGACAACTCTCTTATCCTTCCTGAGCTTGTTTGCCGCCTCGCGGAGGTCGTCCATGGTTCCCTCAACGACTGCGCCAATGAACTCGACTTCCCCGACCCTCTCGATTCTGTCCTCAAGTTCGTAAACGAGGAGCTTCGCCAGCTCCTTCCTGAGCTTCTCAACTTCCTTCCTTGCCTCCTTCCACTCGTTGAAGAATCTCCCGGCAGTCTCTGGCAACTTCTCGGGCGGGACGCGGAAGACCTCACTTGTTCTCTTGAGGATTCTCTCAGTTTCTTGCATCCAGTTTACGGCGGCCTCTCCCGCGGCGAAGATTATCCTCTCAACACCGTCCTGTATGCGCTCGGTTCTCAGGATTTTAATCGGACCTACAAGGCCGGTGTTCGGCAGGTGGGTTCCACCACAGGCCTGGACATCCCAGTCCTCTATCCTGAGCACCCTGATAATCCTGCCCGGCACAACTCCGCCCTGATAGAGCCTGAAGCCGTACTTCATCTCGGCTTCAGTCCTTGGAAGCCACTCCCAGGTTACCCTTCTGTTCTCCATAACTATCCTGTTGGCGAGCCTCTCTATCTCCCTGAGCTCCTCCTCGGTTATGCGCTTGTAGTGGGATATGTCCAGCCTGGCCCAGTCGGTATGAAGCTGAGAACCAGCCTGCCAGACGTGCTTTCCGAGAACCCTAACCAGGGCACCCATGAGGACGTGGGTTCCCGTGTGGTGGCGCATGTGCTGGATTCTCCTGTCCCAATTGATCCTTCCGTGGACGGTCATGCCCTCCTTGAACTTCTCGGGCTCCTCAACCCTGTGGAGGATAACCTTTCCGACCTTCTGGACGTTGGTAACTTTAACTCCGTTCAGCTCGCCCGTGTCGTAGGGCTGACCGCCGCCCTCGGGGTAGAATGCGGTCCGGTCAAGAACGACCCAGTCATCGATTACCCTGAGAACCTCCGCGTCGAACTCCTTCATAAACGGGTCCTCGTAGTAGAGTGTCCTCGTGTCGGGCAAGTCCTTCACGAGTTCGAAGTCAACGACGTACTGGGCGGCCTCCTTCTTTTCTTCCTTCTCGGCCTCCTTGGCGACGAGAGTGTAGAAGTTGTCGGGTATGTGGACCTTAACACCCTCCTTCTGAGCTATTTCCGCCACTATCTCCGGCGTCAGTCCGTGGCTCTCGTAGAATAGGATGAGCTTTTCAAGCGGAATCTCGTTTTCACCCTTCTTCTTGAGTTTGGCTATCTCGCGCTTCACCAAGTCGCTTCCGCGCCTGAGGGTTTCCTGATAGCGCTTCTCTTCAACGTTGATGATGTCAAGGATTACATCCTCCATCTCCTTAAACTCAGGGAAGCTCGGCGAAAGCTCCTTGATGTGCATGGCAACGATCTCCGCCAGCGGCATTTCCAGACCAAGCTCACGGAGGTGCCTTATGCCCTTCCTTATGAGGAGTCTTGCAAGGTAGCCCGCCTTGACATTGGACGGGATGACTCCATCAGCGAGCATGAATGTTAGGGCCTTGGTGTGGTCGGCTATCGCATAGATAAGCTCGTAGGGCCTTACCAGCTTCTCCAGCTCCTCAACGCTTATGCCGACGCGTTTGGCAACTTCCTGGCGGAGAACTCTCAAATCTCCCATGTCCTCGATGTCAAACATTCCGGCCAGTTTAGAGTTCTCCATCAGGATTCTCTCGTCTATTTTCTCTATCCCAGCCATCCTCTTGAGTGGCTCTATGACGTAGCCGAGGACGGCATCGTAGGCTGTGGGAGTACCCTGGCTCATCCAGACAAGCCTTTCAAGGCCGTAACCGGTATCAACGACCATCGTTTCCATCGGGACATACTTGTCGCCCTTTATCTCAACGACCTGACTTGGGTCAGCGTTTTCAGGAGCTTTCTTGTACTGCATGAAAACTAGCGTTGCAACCTCAAGACCCCTGTAAAGGACCTCGAAGGCAGGTCCGGCGTTTCCACCGCCAGCCCAGGGGTTCTCCTTGAAGGTTATGTCCTCGGCCTTCATACCGAGCTCCTTGGTGAAGAACTCGAAAGCGAGCTCAACCGTCTCGTCCATCCAGTATATCGGCTTGCCGGGGTAATTGAAGGCGTGGTGCGCCATCATCTCAAATATCGTGAAGTGCCTGCCGGTTATTCCAACGTTGTCTATGTCGGTAAAGCGAATCGAGGGCTGTGAGATGGTGAGCGGATTGGCTGGAGGATCGGCTTCACCGCTGATTACCCACGGCTGGAAGTCCATGATTGAAGCACCAACGAGGAGAACGTCGTCCCTCCATCTTGGCAGAACAGGATAGCGCTTCACCCTTCCGTGGCCGTGCTTTTCAAAGAAGCTCAGGAACTTCTCGCGCATCTCGTCGAGGGTGTACTTCTTTGGAATGCCAGGCTTACCGATGAATCCATACTCGTCACACGGAGGGTCCCCGCAGGTTTTCCTCTCTGGGTCGAGCGTCCAGAAGAACTTTCCGCACTTAGGGCACTGTTTTCTCATCCACCCTTCCTCTTTAAACATGCGCGTGGTCATGTCCATGCTCATGAGCATCACCTCTTTTTAAGCTGAAGTAAAAAGAGCCGGAGCCTAATTAAGGTTTTTGTTAGTCTTTCAAATCAGCTTCGAGGTCAACGTCCACATCCTCAAACTGCTCCTCATCAACGACAACAAGAGGGACTTTGAGCTTTGCAAGGAGCTCCTTAAGGCGCTTCTCGCGACGCTCCATCATCTCAACTTTGTGTCTCAGACTGGTGTTCTCTATGGCGAGCCTATTAGCCTCGTCGACCTTCATGTTGAGCTGCATTCGAAGCTCGACTATCTGCTCCTCCAGTTCAATGATGGAACGCTCAAGCCTCTCAATCTCATCATAAAGGTCTTTACACAGCCAGCGCTTTACCATAGCGGTCAGCCCCGCGAAACTTCCTCACCAATCAGGGGGCTCCAGACTCATCATCCCACCACCAAGTTTTTCATCCCCACTCTTAACCTTATCCTCCAAAAGTCCTTGCCTAAGAAACTCCTCCCTCTTCAAGTCAAGACTTTCCAAAAGCTCCAGCTCTATCATTAAGGCCTTCTCAAGAAGCCTGCTCAAGTTTATACCCTTATCCTTTGCTTTTTGGTGAAGCTCCCTAGAGATAAGCACAGTTGTTCTAACTTTCTCTCCCATAATAATCACCATGTGAATACTGATGCATACTTGTATATACACTTTTCTAATCAATAAAATCAGACAATGATGATTGTCCTGAGGTCTCAGAAAGTTTATTGAAAAACTTAAGGAGACCCCTATAGTTTTTGATATTCTCCAGCATATATTTGTCAATAGTCCCATCTAGCAGAACTTTTGTCATCTGTATCAGGGCATTCTTAAACTCATCATAAAGAGAATCATTGTACTCTTCTAGTAACCTCACAACAGATTTAGCTCTTTTCCTTAGTTCTTCATCATCTGGGCTCCTTCCTCTCATATCAGATATGTAATGGAGTATTGTTGTGAATACCCCAACATTAATATTTAGCTTAACAGCAACTTCATTTATGCTTTTCTTCCTATACCCTGACAATTCAATTCTCAAAACTTTATGGGCAACACCATATGCAACTGCCTTAAAGAACACCTCATCATGCTCTTCAACAAGTTCATTAAACAATTTTGCAAGCATATACACTGAGTCAGAATGTGTAATATTTAACCCTGTATGATGTACTAGCCAACCAGTCACTTGTTCAAGCATTATAGCAGAGTCTATACTGAGGGCCACATGTTTTCTTTTACTGATAAGTTGTTGATAATCAGGATTATCCCTTGTTCCATTAGATTTCCCCATTTTGTCACCCCCATAAACTGTTATAATATTTTGTTTATAAGTGTTTTTGTAGTTAATAACATGGTATTTTGTTAACAAGATAGTAAAGTTTATATAGGAAAAGTGACAATATATTATTGACAACATCCTGAGGTGTTAACAAGATGGTAGAGACTGGAAAAATCCAAACCACAACAAAGGATGTTGAGTGGAGTGACATCCCCACCAGAATTGCTGGTGGAGGAGTTGTGGATAACAGAATAGAGTTGGATGACTACCTTCTATACCTGTTTGAGGACAAGGGAGCCATTGAAGTTGTTGATACTGAAAAGGGTCTAGTGAAGCAGAGGTACATAGTCAACCCACTGAAGAAGAAGCTGGGTGAATTTTCAGAGAGTGCAGGGGAGGTGGGAGTCCACCAGATATTTTTTGAAGTGAACAACAGATTCAACACCCACATTAGTCTAGACATTATTTATCAAGCTGTTGTTAAAGGTGGGAGTATTAAATTCAGATACACCATTGGGCTTAATAAAAAGGGGGAGATGGTTGCTAAAGAAACAGTGTATGAACTTGAGCACTCAGACACTGAAGTGAATGAACTTCTTAAGGGCATAGTTGAGACCACAATAGTGCCCACCATAAACAAACTTATTGAGCATGTCTCTAGTATTGCAAAAGAGTACCAGCTGGAAGTTAATATGGGTGAGAAATCTATGGAGATATTCTGGTTTGACTCTGGTACCCCTGAGTTTGAGTTAAGAGATGTGGAAGAGAAAAAGATTAGTGGCTATGTAACCACTGAAGAAGCTAAGAAGCTGTCCCAGCTGCCTAACATCAAGGCCATAAGATACATACCCACAGTATTTTAAAATAGCCCTAATAATTGCCTCCAAATCTCATTATTCCAAACAATTATCCAATGCTCCTCCAAAATTTTTTCATGTTTTTTATAGTCTGAAATCAATGAACCAACAATAAGCCAGAATTTTTTAGTGTGTTTTTTCTCAATCAAGTGGACAAGCTCATGAATAACAGCATACCTCATGGTATCCTCTGGAAGGGATAGAAGAGCCAAGTTGAAGTTAAGATTATTTTTGTGGGAGCAACTCCCCCATTTACTCTTATGCTTCTTTATTGAGACTCTATTGTATTTAACCCCTAAAAGTCTGGAATAGTGGACCAAGATTTCATTCAGCTTATTTCTGAGTAGTTTTCTAAGCTCCTTTTCAAGAAGGCTAATTTCCTGCCCCCTCTTAGATTCAGGAACAGATAAAATGACCTTGTGGTCTAGAATGGTCAACCTACTACCTTGACCATTATGATACTTAACCTCTAATCTAACTGGTTTCCCAAAAAGGTAAAAGTTCTCACTCAATGCAATTTTTTGGTACTGCTCAATTTGTGAGAGTTGCTGAAGAATCCAGTCCTTCTTCTTGGATAACAGGTGCTCTACATCATACCCCTTAGGAACCACAACTTTGACAATACCATCAGGCCTAATTATTATTCTAGCTAACTTGACATCCCTAACTTCAATTAAAAGTGGGATATCTGAGTAAAGGCCTATGCTCACTTCCAACCCTCATCAAAGTTCTCTACCAACAGCTCAAAGAACTCATGGTGAATAGTATCTAGTGTCCTTTCAAGCTCACTAGGTTCTAAGTTTCTCTCAGCCAATTTAACCAGCAAGAACAATCTGACACTCTGTTCAACCTCAGCCCTAGCACTCTCCCTAGTAGTCCAACCACTGAACATTTTGTCTTTGAGTTCCTCTTTCAGTTCAAGTACATACTTCCTTGCTGTCTGTTTATCAACACCTAGTTTTTCATGGAGGAATGACATTAGGAGAAACTCCTCAGAACTAAGGCCATATTTCATAGGTTCCTTCTCAATCTCAATGACTTCCTGGGCTAGTTCATGAAGTTGCTTGCTGAATTCCTGTATCTTCTCAGCATTTTCATAGATTCTTTTTATCAGCTTCTCAATTCTTTCAGATAACTTTTGATATGCAGGGCCTTTGTTTTTATTTCTCTCAGACCATTTCTTCAATACCACTGTGAGGTCAATAAGTTTTGAGTCATTAGCTTCCCCTTTCTCAACCTTTGATGATAGTTTCTCCAGGTAGTCAACATCAAATTTAATTACTGGGAATTTGTCTTCAATTTCCTTAGCTTCTACACTCTTCTCAATTATTTTCTCAGTTTTCTTATAGTACTCCCTGAACTTCCTACCTTTCTTGCCCTTGTATTTTCTCACATAGGCCTTGTAAATGGCAGTTATTTTCTTATAAGTGTCAAGATATGGTGCCAGAAATGGGTCTGGAGAAATGAACTCAAACAATTTTGCAAGTTGCTGGTATTTTTCCTCAAAGAACTTGGCCTTGACTGGGTCCCTCAGGTAGTTAATGACAAAGTAATCAAGGGTGTTTTTATTAACTTGGTCAATACCACCCAAAAATTCCACAAGTTCATTATACAGGTTCTTGAAGCCCTCTTTTAGTGAGTCATAATTGTATGCCACCCCTTTAATGTCCTCTTGGTAGAAATTGAGAACCTCCTTCAGGTTCTCAAACACCCCACTATAATCAATCACTAATCCAAACTCCTTTCCAGGTGCAGGCCTGTTTACCCTAGCAATGGCCTGTAATAAATTGTGGTCTCTCAAGTATTTATCTAGATACATGACCTGATTCACTGGGGCATCAAATCCTGTTAGTAGCATGTTTGTCACAATAAGGAGCTTAGGGGTGTCCCCATGCCTGAACTTCTCAACAATTTCCTCAATCTCCTCCCTGCTCTTATGATATTTCTCCAGCTCTGGAGGGTCATCATCTCTTGGTGAGAACACAACCTCACTCCACTCTGGAGGGAGATACTTATCCAGCTCCTCTTTGTAATAGGCACAGGCCCATCTGTTCACTGCAACCACTTGTCCTTTGAAGCCCAAGGGTTCTATGTATTTTTGGTAGTGCTCTGCAATATCTTTAGCCACAAGTCTAATCCTTTTCCTGAGTTTCAGGAGAAGTCTTCTATCAACCTTCTTCTGGAGTTTCTTCTTGGTCTCTTCATCTAGCATCCAGAACTCTGATTCAAATAATTTGTCAGCTAACTCCTTGTCCACCTTATATTTGACTCCCTTGTACTGATAATAAATTGGGACTGTAAACCCATCTTTTATTGACTCCTCAATAGAATACCTGTCCAAATATAATTCCCCTGGAGGGTTGAATTTTTCAAAGGTGTTCCTCTCATCTTTTGCTATTGGTGTACCAGTAAAACCAAAAATGAATGCATTGGAAAGCATGGCCCTCATGTTTATGGCTAGAATACCATACTGACTCCTGTGGCTCTCATCAGTTAGAACTATAACATTCTGCCTCTTGTTTATTGGGTGGTTTCCACTCTTCAAGGCTTCAAACATCTCTCTGTATCTCCTTGTTCTCTCCTTATCCTCTGATTCTCTAGGCTCTTGGAACTTCTGAACAGTAGTTAGTATTATGCCTCTCTCATCATTGTATAGCATCTCAATTAATTTTGGTATTGAGGAGGCTCTCTTAACATTGAACTTGTGCTTTTGGAATGTCTCAAACATTTGTTGTTCCAAATTATCTCTGTCAACCACTATGACTATTGTTGGATTATCAAGTTCTTCTGTCCTGTATAGTTTCCAAGCTGTGAAAAACATGGTCAAACTTTTTCCTGAACCTTGGGTGTGCCATATAAGTCCAGTCTTTTTGTTGTCCTCCCCAAGATAAGTCCTGAGAACCCTGTCATGGATTTTATTTGTGGCTCTAAATTGCATGTACCTTGACATTATTTTCACAAGCTTATTTTTCTCATGCCTAAAGAATATGAAGTTTCTGATTATGTCAATTAGGTTCTCCTTTGATAACATACCATATGCAGTCACTCTAATGGGGTCTTCATCATAAGTCACATCAAGCTTGTAAGGATAGGGGTCTTTCCATCTCCCCCACATGTCCAAGGGAGCATCTGAAAAGGTTGGGGCATAAAGAACCTCAGTCCAATCTGAGATGATGTTGAATTGATTAAAGACAAACAGCTTGGGAACAGCAGACTCATAATCTTTTATTTGGTGGTATGCAACTTCAAGAGTTTCACTTTCAGTAGTGGGGCTTTTGACCTCAATCACCACAACTGGAATTCCATTGATGAACAGAACAATGTCTGGTCTCCTTCTGTTCTCACCTTCTTTAATATAGAACTGCCTAGTTACCAAGAACTCATTATTCTCAAGGTTCTCATAATCAATCAACCATATTGTCTTGTGGAACTTTGAACCTCTGGGCTTGAAGGAAAGGCCATTCTTCAAAATCTCTAGGAACTCCCTGTTCCCTTCTATAGTGTGGGGGAGATACTCCAGCTTTTTAATTATCTGCTCTGCATCCTCTTCAGTTATCTTTCCAGCATTTATCCTGAGGAGAGCCCTCATCAGCCTATCCTTAAGCAGGGCTGAGTTGTAGTCCCTCTCCTTCTTTAATTCTGAAGGAGGCACATACTCCCAGCCAAGTTCCTTGGACAGGATATTGATAAATGGATACTCAGATATCCTCTCTTCAGGAGTTGGCATCCTCCCCTCCCCCACCAATAAGTTCTTGCACTTTGTTTAGAATAAGCATCCTCCTCCTTTCTAGGAACTTCTCATAATTGTTTTCTTTCATGGCTTCAATGCACTCAGAGTCAATAAAATGAGGCTTAAGCACCTCTTCCAAATCACCAGGAATCCAGTCAATATACTCTTTTGGTGATGTTGCTGAAATTTTCCTGTTGGTCTCATCAGTGATAAGGGTTCTATTGAGTATAGTGTTAATTTTAGATTTGTCTTTAATCTCCATCTTCTTCTCTAGGAAGTTTTTGGGGAATATATGGTGGTCTTCTAAGTTATGGAATTCTATGGCATCAACTTGGAGAAAGTCTCTTGCATGGTTTAATGCAATTAAGTTCATAATGCCTCTATAAATTGCACTACCACTCCTTGAGACTGTATACAGATTCAGAGATGATATTCTTGTTCTGGCTTCATTAATCATTGAGGGTATGGATTCAGGCTTCTTGAAAGCTTCTATTAGTTCCAATGTGTCACTCAAGGACTTTGACTCAACAGCACTGCTGTACCTCTCAGTGAATACTGAACTCCAGTACCACTGCTTTATTAGTGTGTAAGCCCTGCTCTTTTCTATTGGTGATAATTCTCTGGTGCCCTCCACATAGTAGAGGAGTGTTGCCAAAACTGGGAGCATGGGTTTGTAAGGAACCCACTTTGGCAGGAATGCCCCAAATCCTTGTGGATTGGTGCTCATAACTCTCTCAATGGCTCTGTCAAAATACTTTGCCATAATCCACCAATCTGACTCAAAATCCACTGGTGACAAATTAATTAAAGACCTATTTTTAACATCACTAATCTCCTTCTCACCCTTGTCCTTATCCTTGTCCCTGAGCACTCTCATAAGGCCTAGTGCCCTGAGTAGCAACACTTTAAAGAGGTCTGGGTTGTCCTCAGACAACTTTCTGATGCCCTCAAATGAATCAACAGTGTCCTGCCATATTTTGTGAAGGTCAATATCATCTTTATACAGCCTGGCAGTCAAGAGGTCAAAGACTGATAACCTAACTCCAGTGCTGTTCATCTTCTCAAATATTGTGCAGACCTCACCAAGTTTTTGTTTATTGTCTGGTTCAATTTTTGGTAAGTATAGGACTGGAACCTCAAACTCTAGGAGATTGTTAATATACTGTTCCCACACATTAATTTTCTTTTCTAGTGATTTCCTGTACTCTTGAACCAATCTCCAGCCCTCATCAAATCCAACATTTTCATCCCTTAGAGCCTTAGAGTACTGTTCAATATGATACTCAACAAATGCTCCCTTCCATATCTTCCACTTCTCCTTACTGGAAAGCTCTGTAAATGGAACTATTTTGTGCTTAAACTGAGATTCTTTGTCCAAGTACTTCTCAGCATCATTTTCATTTACACTGAATACAGCTTCTTCAACATTACCTTTTTCCAATTCTTGAAGCTTTAGGAAGAAAAGGTATCTCCTCTTGGTATGCTTTGGAGTGACAACATCTTTTGGAGGTGCATAAAACACATAGTGAAGTGAGGTTATCCTCTGCTGGCCATCAAGAATCATGACCTCTGGTTCTGCAATATAATTACCATTTCCATCAACTGGCAAACTGACACCCTGGATTGGCCTCCACTTAAATGGTGGTTGGGTAGGGTCTGTCTTGAGGAACAAAAAAGTTCCCACAAAGTAACCATTGAGGAGAGATACAAGCAAATCCTCAATATCTTGCCTAGACCACACAAAGTCCCTCTGGAACTGGGGCAATACAAGTTTTCCCTCTTCAGCCTGCTTTAGTATGTCCAGGAGTTCCTCCATCTTTGGGTCAAGCTTTTTATCCACTTCCCTCACCCACCTTAACTCTCACTTTTCCAGTGAGAAGTTTGTCCATCATCCCCTGCTTGAGTTTCTCAAGCTCTTCTTTTGTTTTCATCTCAGCCTCAATCTTGTTATCAATGGTCATGAGAATTTGGGCTATCTTTTTTTGTTCTTCAAGTGGGGGTAGTGGTACCAGGAATTTCTTTAGATTGGTTGCATTGATATTGGCTTGACTTACTCCCCTAGTTGCAATTTGCCTCAGCCTGTCCTGAGACAGTATCAGGTAATATGTCAAAAAGGCTGAGTCAACAATATCTTTTTTGGGCCTAAGTCTGATAAGATAGGAAGCAAAAACATAGTCCCCCTCAAGCATGAAAATCCCTGTCTTGCCCACAAGCTCATAACTGTTTGTCCTATTGACCAAGACATCTCCCTTTTCTAGTTTAAATTTATTGAATGTTTCTTCATCCAAGTCCACATATTTTAGATTCACAGGCATAACTTTCCCATTGATTATACTATCCATTTTGACAATAGGGTACTGGCCTTCATCATACATCTTTATTGAGAGCCCATACTGAGCAAATTCAATTATGTCCCCAATCTTGACAACATCCCACTCAGCAGGGATTTGCCCTAAGGGGCTGGGTTTGAACTTTATATGCCCAATCCCCTCAGTGAACAGCTTCTGCATTAAGGCATTCTTGAGTTGCTGGTAATGGTGGATTAAGGCATCAGTTTTTTCAATGGCCTTGTCAATGGTTGAGAGGATTTCAGCTATTTTCTTCTGCTCTGGGAGTGGGGGGAGTGGAATTTGTAACAAGTTAAGAATCTTCTTGTCTACATGAGGTATTCCAGTGCCCTTGGTTTGACTCTTTAAAATAGGCTCAACTTTGTGCTTTAGTAGATAGAATACAAACAACTTATCATATAAGTCCTCCTTTATTTTCAATTTCACCATTGTTGAGGACAAGATTCCCTCTCCCTTAGAAAGAAAAACCTCCCCAGCATTTGAACCATCCCATAATATTAAGATGTCTCCAGGTTCTACAAAAACTTCTTTCCCAGTAGGCCTGACAAAGTATGAAGGGATTCCTGTCCTTAAATATTCAGTAGAAAGATAAGGTAACCATCCATCTTGAGATTCATTGGATGTTATTTCTGGTTTTTTTCCTTTCACATACTGGATGATGTCCCTAATACTAACATAGTCCCAATCCTTAGGTATCTTCCCAATTGGTGTCTCTTTAAATTCATCACTCATGCAGTTTCACCCTCTGGTTTTGCTCTCAACCATGCATCAAGGGGAACTTGCTTAAGTTCCCTTACTCCACCCTTTACCTCATAAAGTCTAACCACTCCACTTCTCTTGCCAACACTTGCTATGTATTTCCTCTGGCATATTTCTATGAACTGCTTCAAGCCTTTTTTGTCTTCAATCTTAATTTTAATATGCTCACCATCTTCAGTTACCTTAAGGTTTGGCCTTTCCTTTGCACTAAGAACCTCCAGCTGGTCTAACAAGTCATTGACAAAATTTCTGTATCTTTCTGAACCTGTGTCAATTCCATCAGCTGTTATAAAACTGAAGAATTTAGTCTTCTGGAGCTGGGTTAGTGTCCTAAATATTGTCACTGTACTGAGAGCATACTTCATAACCTTCTCCTCATTTTCAAACTCAATAAATCCAGAATCTTTGAGTTTTGATATTGTCTCCTGAGTAATTTGTTTGTAGTGCTCATAGTACTTGAAGAATGATTCAAAATATCCTGTGTTCAACACCAACAACCAACCATCACTATCCTCATTGCCTGGGAACTCAAAGTATATTGAATCAATTGCTAAGGGGATGGATGTGTAGTCATCAGTTGCCAATGAAAGTCTCCTTTTGAACAACCCTACCATGATGCTGTTCTTCTTGAGAATGAATGACCTCCTATTTTTCACAAAGAATGCCACTCTACCCCCATCTTTAAACTGTATATCAAGAACATACCCCACAATAGACTTCACACCCTTGGCTGATGTTGATGACTTGGAACCTCCTTGTTTTATCTGGTTCCATATCACTCTAAATCCAGGGACATGATGTGGTTCAATATACCTGACAACTCCACCTGAAAATGGCCTGTTATAATCAAAGAAGTTTGTGAAGTCAGTGTCATCTTTTGATATCTTGTTGATGACCCTCAAGAATTTTTGGTTAAACAGCTTTACAATCTTTCTTCTGTAACTGGTGGGAAGAATCAGGTTATGAGTCCTGAACCAAGTTCTTGGGTCTTTTGTCTTCTTACCAGTACTCTCCACAAGGTACACATCAACTGTCATATCTGCAACTTCATTAATCTTTGAATGAAACTTCTTCAGGGTTATAATTGTTTGACCCCTTGCAAGAACCATACTCTTTTCAGGCTCATCCATCAGTCTTCAACCTCCAGGTAGATGTTACCTGATAGGCTTGATACACAAAGCCTCTCTGGGTTAGTTTTATCTGCAATTAGTATTTTATCTTTTCTGGTTATTAATAAGACCCACTGACCTGATTCCCTGTTTTTTACTTTGAATATATTGTACCCTAATGCACCCAGTACAGGATTGGCATAAATGAGGTTTGCCCTAAGGTACAAAATGAATACCAATCCCATGAAGACCACAAAGGTTAGGAGGTTTCTCACATCTTGGCCTGATGGGATAAAGGAGAGTAAGGAGACAACATAAGTAACCAGATATTCAAGGTACACATGATTCATCTCTTGGTAATCATCAACCACTATGAAGTTATCACAAATCCTCTCACCCTCACCAACATTCAACTTTTGTCTTGCCACACTCAAGAATCTAAATAAAGATACCAAGGAGGATACAATTAGCAACACAAAAAGAATGGTATGAAAACCAGTAACTCCATCATAAGTCTGAACTAGCAGGATAATCCATAGGGGCACATAAGAACTAAGGAAGAGCCACAGTCTTGCTAGTAGTGTTGGTTTCTCTTCCATCTTAATACCACCTTAGGGTATTGCACTAAATAAATGCTCCCACATCCATGTCATAAGTATCACTAACCCACATGTGCCAGTACCATAAAGCAATCTAGCCCAGTCATAAAATGTGGAGTGCATGCTAAACTCCTCTTCATAAGACCACCATGCAAGCCCACCAAAGATAAGGCCCAAGTTCATGTAAAGTCTGACCCACATGGAATCCCATCCCAAGGCAAGAAAATGGAGGTTTATGGCAATGGCATTCAGAAATATCACAGGTCTTGGGGTATAGTACTCCTCAACTTCAGCTCCTACCCACAACATTGCCAGGGGGCCTATCAGTTCTATAACTTGCTGGGGGATGTATGTTATAAATGCCCTTGAAGACAGCAAGCTCACTACAAAGCTGACCATTCTAATAATTCCCCAGACTATGAATGCAATGAAAGAGGCAAAATAATTAATGAATGAAAAAATGGTGTTCCAAATCTCCATTAAATCACCTGGAGCTCCTTAAGGTATTCCTCTATTCTTGCCTTAAGGGAACTCCTCTCATCTTCAAGAGCCTCAATTTTATCCCACACTTTCTTGATATCTATCTTATCTTTCTCAATTATAGGTGTCACATACAGGGTGACATTCAAGTTGTAGTCATTGTTCCTTATCTCTTCTAAGCTGACAACTCTTGCATAACCCTCAATGTCTTTGAATTTATTGTATGCATTCACAATCTTATCAATGTCTTGAGGCCTAAGCTTGTTCTGTCTTTTGCCTTCTTCATAATCTTGGCTTGCATTAATGAAGAGTATCTTACCTTTTCTCTCTTCAGGCTTGTTCTTTCTGAATATTATCAAAACACCAGGGGCACCTGTATTATAGAACAGTTTTTCAGGAAGTGCTATTATAGTGTCTATCCAGTCCTTTTCAACAATCTTTGCCCTGATGTCCTTCTCCTTTCCTCCTCTGAAGAGGGCACCATTGTCAATTACTACACCCACCCTACCAGTGTCATCTCTTGCACTTGCAAGCATGTGCTGAATCCACAACCAGTCAGCTGAGGTCCCCAAGGGTGGGATTCCAAAAGGAAATCTCTCCCCACTAAAGGGTGCCTTCTTGATGTCCTCTTCAAGGCCCTTTAGATTCTTGTCATTCCAAGGTGGATTTGCTAGGACAACATCAAATTTCTTTAGCTTTCCACCCTCTGTGAATTTGGGTTCAAAGAAGGTGTCACCATGCCTTATGTCAGCATTCTTGATGTCATGAACTACAATATTCACTCTGGCAATCACATAAGTCATATCATTGACTTCCTGTCCATAGAACTTTGCCTTTTTGGTGTCACCACCATTCTCTATTATATGGTAATAGGCAGTTATCAACATTCCACCAGTTCCACATGCTGGGTCATAAACCTCCTCATAATCCTTGGGGTCAAGGATTTTAACAAGGACTTTAACAACTTCTTTGGGGGTAAAGAATTCTCCACCTTTCTTTCCACTGGTGAGGGCAAACTGCTCAACAAGGTATTCATATGCCTCACCAAGGATGTCAGGGCTAACATTCTTTCCAATCCTGTATTTATCAAAGTGGTCAATCAACTGCCTAAGCTTTTGGTCTGGGAGTACATCTTTCTTATTGAAATCTACCCTAGTTAGAAGTCCCCTAAGGCTTTCATTGTGCTCTTCAATTTTCATAAGAACCTCATTCAATTTCTCACCAATGTTTACAGGGGTGTTCTTGACTTTCTCCCAAAGACAATCCTCTGGTATCTGATACTTGTGCCAACTCTTTTTCCTAGCCTCCATTTCAGCAAGTTCCTTTGCCTTCTCTTCACCAATCTTGTCTTTCATCTTGTTGAAAACCTCTTCATGAACTTCCCAATACTCATCCTCATATACATCTGAGAGTCTTTTGTAGAATAGGAGAGTCAAAATGTAAGGCATGTAATCAACCCTGTTCCTGAGAATATTGGCACCATCCAAAAGCCAGCTCTTTAATTGCTCTTTGTCTATTAAGTCTGGTGCTTTGTTAATTCTCTTTTCCATTTTAGCCCCCTCTAATTTTTTGGAATTAGATTTTTTGATGAAAGTGGTTAGTGGTACTTCCTTGTCCATTATAACTCACCACCAAAAGGACTGCATTAAGGCAGTAAATAACCTTTTCTGATGCCCTAAGTCATTAGTGCTCTAATTAATTAATGGTGATAGATAATGGGTGAATCAAAATACAGGAAGTTGAATGTTGTCATGTATGTTAACACTTACAAGAGGCTGAGATGGTACTCAGCTGTGACTGGGGAGAGCATGATTAGAATAATTATCAAAGCCCTCAATTATTCATTACATCACAGAAGGGATTTCTCAAAATTCATGGAAGAGTACCTTAATGAAATGGCAGGGGAAGTGACAACAGTGAGAACTTTCTCTGTCAAAGAGAGACCCTATTATAAGATAAAAGAGTTATCTGGAATCTTCAAGCACTCACTCAGTTCATGGGTTGATAGTGCTGTAGCTTTTTACTTGGATAATGTGGGGACCAGAAAGTAATGCATTAATCCAGAGGGTGGTACTCATGGTTGAGAGTATCAAGGTGGATATCATAGAGAATGCATACATGCCTATTGATGATGAAGACCCCATTACCTTGAGGTTATTATTCATACAAAGTGAGGGTAATTATTATGAGATTGCAGTCTCAAAAGATATGAGGGTTTGTTATATTAGATTGGCTAGGGACATAATAATGAGGAGAGCAAGTGAGAGACTTCAGTTTTCAGTGCACATAAATTGCAGAGAGTCAATGGTGAATATAACTAAAGAGCATACAACAACTGACAGGAAAAAGGGTGTGAGCTGGTTCACTGAAGAAGAGTGGAACTTTTGGGGTTTGACTCACCAAACATGTTCTTGGGCTTATAAACTCATGAATTATTTGAGGGTAAGGTTATTGCTCATTAATGGGAAGGACAAACAGCAGGCAGTGGAGATAGCTAAGAAATTGGAGAAGTACATTGGACTGCTAATAAAAATCCTGGAAAGTGAAGAGGCTGAAGAAGTTGTTTACTGCAAGAGTAAGGGCAAGTTTCTAGTGAGTACTCACACTACCACATTCAAGTGGTCTTTTGATAACTTATCAGAAGAAATTACAGAAATATTTTATGACAACCTCCCAGAACTCATAGATTAGTCTAACCAAAGTCAAACCTGCCCTGTTTGAGGCATAGTTCATGATGAGAATAATTAAAGTCATTATACATAAGCCTCCACAAAAGTCCAGCTTCCTTATTATCACTGTCAAGATTGCTGAAATCAGGATTAAAACAAAAGTATACAGTAAGGGGTGTGCTATTATGAAGTCTTCTATAATTACAAGAGTCATGTTTGCACCCATTAATCCTCCCAAACAAAATTAAGAGAGAAGTGACTTAGGGCATGTCTCCATTATGTGTCTCTTGTAAGCATCCAATTATCCCCAATCTTTGTGATGATACCAACCTTCATTGCAAGTGTTATTGCTTTTCTCACATCCTCCACTGAACCCAGCTTCTCTTGAAGAGCATCAACTAGTTCTTCTCTAGGAACCCCATGAGAGTAATAACCACCAAGCCTTTCCATTACTTCCTCAACTGTATCAAGGAGCCTTCTCTGGTCTGCAGTGAAATCATAGGATAACTCACTTAGCAAGGAAAAATCAACATCCTCTCCCCAGCTCTTAACTGCTATAGTCATTAATTCAATTGCCTCATCAACATCCTCATCTGTTACCCTATCTTTTAACTTCAATCTAGCAATGCTTTCTGAGATGTTTATCATGCTCATAAGAAGCCTATGAGAATAACTGAAACTCCCACTGTCCTTCAGATGTTTTCTCAGCTTCTTTACAAATTCAGTGAGTTTTTGTTTTGCAGATTCATCCCAAATTGGAGTAATTCCTTGAGCATATACAATGTACTTCACTAAAACTTCTTCACTGACTTTTCTATTAATTTCCCCTAGAGTTGCCTGCCATATCCTCTCATCAATCTTGTTCATAACTTCATCTTCTTCATAAGTCCTGAGACCTATTATGATGTCAAACCTGTCTAAAAGGGTTGTACTAAAAGCTACCTGCTCAAAGAGTGACTTCTGGTTTGAAATTATACCCTTGATTGGGTTTGCCATTGCAATTATGGACTCCCTAGCCATTACCTCCAAGTTCAAGTCTGCTTTGTTAAACACATAATAACCAACACTCATTACAGTGTGTAAGGCTTTGTAATCATCTTCCTTTAATTTATCAAACTCATCTATCAAAAGCACTGAACCATTTGCTCTGGCCAATGCACCTGCCCTGTAGACCCAATTTTTGGTTAACTCATCATTCTTTGCCATTCCAATGAGACCTACTTGGTTTGTACTGCCACCACCACTAGCTAATTCCAAGTGAAAGACTTTTTTGAGGTCTTCTAAAATCCTTGACTTCCCACTTCCCTTGTCACCTATCACCAATACATTAATCCACTTTCTCTGGTCATTGACAAGTTTCTTTGAAGAGACTAAGGCAATTAAAACTGACTTTTTAATAGCCCAAAGCTCTGGGGTCTTTTCCCTATCAACATAAATGGTTGGGGCTATACTATCAATGAGTGCATTTATAATTTCCTTGTCAGAATATTTGGCCCTAAACTCAAGAACTCTCTTTACATCTTCTTGGCTTAGTTTTGAAAATGTTTTTTGCTCTAGTTCTTGGACATGGAGTACCTCAAGGATAACCTCACTAGTAGTAGCCTTTTCAGATTCAAGCTGGATTTTTGTCCTGACAATTCCAGTTATTTTAACTTTTTGACCAACTAATTTCATTATTTTCTTGGTGTTGATGATGGTGAATGCCCTGAAATCATGAGGTTGCTCATTACTGGCAAGATTCTCTAAGAGGTCTTGAAGTGTGAATACCACAAGTTCTACCCCCTTACTCTGGTAAACATCAATTATGATGTTCCTAGAACCACAGGCATCACACTTATGTTCAGATGACCTTGGAACCAAGAAATCTTGGTGTCTGGCCATTTCATTACCACAGTCCCTGCATACATAGACTAATTTTTTGTGAAAGATTAAGGGTTTACTAATAGCCATTATCTTGGCTTCAACAGTAACTAGTTTGTTTAAATCCCTACTCACATCAATGTCCAGCAGCCTTTTGTGGGTTGCCTCTGAAGTAAATACCACATTAAATTCCTTCACATAATCTTCTCCTTTCATCTCCATAATTACAGATTTCAGAGCTGAAGAAAAAACATTGAGTGCCTCATCAGGCTTGTGTTTTATAAGTTCAGCTAGAGGCCCTGAAAAAGACAAGACTTTTTCATATTCCACAACCAATATTCCAGAGGAATCTTCTGTTAGCAGTTTTTTAATTCTCTCATCATACTCACTCCTCAAAATTTCAACAGCTTTTTCCACTGCTTTGTCTAAGTCCATGAGTTCACTATCTAGTTCTTTTTCTTTCTTTTTTAAATACAACTTAGAGTACTCCTCTAGTATCAGTGTCCTGACTCTCTCATTGAGCATGTAGTACTCATTACCCTCTCTCCTAATCATGGTGACTATTGAATCATTATTTAGAACTGATGACAGAGCATTGTTGATGGATTTCAGAGAGTAATTATGAAAGTGCTGGTGAAGTTCTTTTGCCAATTTCTCTGAGAGTGCTCTTATTTCAGCCCTAGTCAGTTGCTTGTTGTGGAGAAGCAACACCAGTAAGGGTAATAACTCATAGTTTCTTGCTGGACTAACAACTCTCTTAATAGCCATTATCAATACCTCATAGTCAACTTTAGATTGGTTCCCCATTTGAGAGTTTAAATCCCCTTGGCTTTTGTTTTCTTGAGGGGAGTTCATATTAGTCCCATTACTTCCCCCCAAGTCTGGGGGTGGTTGGGGAAAATCTTCCCCCACAACTGCAGTCAAGTAACCCTCAGAAGTTGGGTTTTCTTTTTCATCTTTTATGCTCCACACTTCCATGAGTTGTTCCCAATAGTATAATAACAAGAAAAATGACTTAAGGCACAAAAATTATGAAATATGAAAAATATTTCATTCTAAGAACTTTATACCATTAAATACTACATCATAAACTTCTCTCCTAGTCAACAATCTATCCAGCAGTTTTGCCTTTTTGAGTATCTCCTCAACACTTGTTTTTGTGTAGTCATAATGACTCTCAACAATTTGCAAAGTCTTGTGTCCAGCTGTTAGGAACTCCAGACTGTCCAGAGCCTTGTTAGTTTTAAGAAGCTCAAAGGCCTCCTTGGGAGGATTTCTAGTCATTGTAACATAGAACTTTCTTAGAGATTTCATGTTAAAGTCAATACCTATCCTTTTAAGTCTCTGTGTAACCCTGCCCTTGCTTGATTCCTTAAATCCTGATATATTTGGACTGAACAGGTAATCATTTGGGCTTTTATTGTACTTTCCAACTACATTGTCCTTGAGGTATCTTGCCACCTCCTCAGTAATATAGACTATTCTACTATAGTTCTTCTTTGTAATTTCAGACCTAACCAAGACAACCCTGTTTCCAAAATCAATGTCACCAACTTTTAGCCTAAGTGCCTCACTTGTTCTAAGACCTGTAGTTGCCTCCAGAAGAACCAACCCTATCAGCTCATCTTTTTCTTTTTGGGTAAATTTGTTTGAGTCCATGAGTTGTTTAATCAGATTTTTAATGTCATCTTCATCTACAACTTTAGCTCCATTAGTCCTTTTTGTTTTTGCAGTATAAGTTACTTGGGACACATAGCCCTGGTAGTGCCTAAGTTTTAAGAACTCAAAGAACTTTTTAATATGGCTCTTATATTTATTGAATGTATCTTTGCTTACCCCTCTCCTCTTAGTTCCACCATTAGTTACTGGTTTTTTGTACTGTAACCAATCAAAGAAATCTTCTATAGTCTCCTCAGTGATAACTCCTTGAGTGTACTCTAAGAAGACCTCAACATATCTTATCCTCTGAAGGATGTTCCTTCTGCTTTTTTCAATAGCTGGGGGCATATTTTTGTCATTAACAAACTCATCCCAATCAGTGTATCTCACTGTCCTAACTGTGCCATTTTCAGTCATCTCATATTCAAAGTCTCTTATTGACCATTTCTTGAACTCATCAATTGCCTTTGTGGTGTCAATGACTACTGTGTTGTCATCAAATATTATGTACATACTCTTGCTCTTCAGTATCTTCTTACCTTCACCAACCATCTTCTCAACAAGCTCTTTGAAAGAAGGGCTACCCTTCACCATATTCCCCACCTCCTTGTTTTGTGAAAGAGAGATATCATCCAAAACTTGTGGGGGACTTAATGCATTGGAAGAGAGAAGGTTATCTGGTTGTTGCACATTGAAGATTGTTCCTTGGGTTGACATTGGGCTGGGCACATTAGAAAGCAAATGCTCAATGGAGGGTCTTTGATTTGCTGAGTCAATAAGTTGTCCAGTCTCAATTACTTGTCTCACAAAATCCACTACCTTGTCAGCATCTTGGTGAGCCCTAGAGATTAGTTGGGCTGTGGGATTATCTAATTCCAAGACCACATCCACATAGGCACTTTCTAGTTTCCCAATTACTTTTGTTGGTACTTTGAAGAGATAATAGGAACCATTCTTTTTCTTCAACTCTAGCTTAGCTGATAGCCTATTGTTAAAACCAACTAAAGTATCTATCCTTGCCTCTATCTTGAAACCTTCAGAGGTCAACCCAAGCTCTCTGAGTTTGTTGTAAGCCCATGTAATCTCTTTGATTTTATCTTCATGTACCTTAATGTAATAGGCACCTGAATGTTTCACAATCTTCTCTGTGAGTGTTTTTGTGAACATTATTGTTCTGCTCTCAACCAATGCTTCAGTGATGTCTTGGAGGGCTTTTACTACTGTGGTATAATCAAGACCAGTTTCATTCACCAGTTCTTGGATTAAGTTGGCAAATATTCTCTTGAGCTCAATCCTAGCCCATCCTAACAGCTCTGTACCCTGATATGTTGCAACTTGCTGGAATACTCCAGACCCACTTAATGATTTAATGTAGTCCCCCATCATCACTTTCAGTTTGTTCATCCAGTTTTTATAAAGATTATCCATAAGGTTACAAAGTTTATAAGTATTTTGTACATTGTGTCCAGCATATTTATTACCCTCTGAACAATACTCACCCAAATTGGTTAAATATCCCTCAGTTTCCACCCACAAGAGAGGTGTTAGCATGTTAAAATCAACAATAGGATAGTTATTACTATCTAGACTCATCATCCCAACAACTTTGGCCGTTCATGGTTTTAACGGTTGTCCTACGTTAAGGTTAAATTCACAAGTTGGATGTACACCATTGGATGGTGGTACGCGTGAAGAAAGCTCTGGCATTTCTGCTTATCATAACTGTTCTATCAGCGGGCTGTCTGGGTGGAACTCAAACCGTGACAACCACCATAACTGAAATCCAGAACCATACACTCACTGTTACCCACACCTTCACTGAAACAGTAACCGAAACCCATACCAAGGTAAAAGTGATAGAGCCTGGAATCAACGTCACCAAGCTGACCGAGAATCTTAGCCTGTGCGTCTCAAAGCTCTCCGAGCTCAACTCCACATTGGCCGAAGAGGAAGGAGAGCTCAGCTCGTTGAAGGCCAAATACCAGAGCTGTCTGATTCAGCAGGCCCTTGGAAATGAGGCAGGTTTTGAAATACTCCTCGATAATGAATACTACTATGAGGTTCTCAACACCATAAACAACGCCGGTGAGAGCATCTACGTAATGATGTTCTCCATGAAGTACGACCCCGCGGACAGCTTCGACTGGGCAAACGACCTCATAAGAGCCCTGGCAGAGGCCGAAAAGAGGGGAGTCAGCGTTCATGTCCTGCTCGAGGACTCCTCGGACATCAATCAGGCCGCCTACGATTACCTGAAAGCCAACGGCGTGGATGTTTCTTTTGACTCGCCCGAAACGACGCTTCACGCTAAGGCGGTGGTGATAGACGGGAAGACAGTCTTCCTCGGGAGTCACAACTGGAGCGAGAGCGCCCTCTACTGGAACCACGAGGTCAGCATCAAGATAGTCTCTGAAGATCTCGCCCAGAGCCTGATTAACTACTTCTGGAGCATCCGCTAAGGCTTTAAATTCACTCCCCCAACATTTTTCGTGGTGAAGATGATGGAGTCACTGAAGAGGGCCTACTGGAAGTGGCGCTCCCGCTGCCCCTTCGTCAGAAAGCTCGAAGAGTGGAGGATGAAAAGAAAGGCGAATAAATTCGAGATAAAGAGAAGGTGAGGGTTTATCCCCCAAGAAGCTGCGAGAGCTCTTCTGGGGCCCTTTCAATTTTAACGGCTATCTGTTCACCGCTCTCCATGTCCCTTATCGTGACCTTGCCCTCAGCCAGATCCTTCTTGCCGACTAAGATGACGTAGGGCACGCCAAGCCTTCCTGCATAATCTAAGGCCTTCTTGAGTTTTCTGCCCATGAGGTCGTAGTCGGCCGTGATGCCTTTCTTCCTAAGGCTCTGAGCTATTTCAATGGCCTTCGCCCTGAGCTCAAGCTCTTTACCGATTGGAATCACGTAGACGTCTGGCCTGAGCTTCGGCTCTGGAATCAGGCCCCTCCACTCAAGGATCGGGATGAGGCGCTCTATTCCTATGGCAAAGCCCGTCGCTGGAGTTGGCTTTCCGCCGAAGACCTCTATGAGGTTGTCGTAGCGGCCACCTCCACCTATCGAGCCTATCCCAAGGTCGTTTGGCACTATCGCCTCAAAGACGACGCTCGTGTAGTAGTCGAAGCCCCTGGCTATGCCGAGATCTATGAGTATGAAGTCGTAGACGCCGTAAGCCTTGAGGAGATCCACAAGCTCGTAGAGGCGTTTTATTTCCTCCCTTGCCTTCTCACTCGTGAAGAGCTCCTCCGCCTTCGGGAGAACCTCGTCAGGCTTCCCTTTTATCCCTATCAGCGCCAGAACCTTCTCGATGCCTTCGTCGCTTAGACCAAACTCTTTCAGAGATCCTATAAAGTCTTCCCTGCTCATTTTGTCCTTCTTGTCAATGAGCCTCATCAAACCAATGTCATCACTAATGCCGAGCATCTTCGCGAACTCGTCAAGCAGAACGCGGTCGCCAATGTTCACCGTGAATTCCTTCAGGCCAGTTGCAAGGTAGCTCTCAACGAGGAGGGCTATGACCTCAGCGTCGGCCTCGACCTTGTCGCTACCGATGAGCTCGACTCCAGCCTGCCAGAACTCTCTATAACGGCCGCTCTGAGGTTCTTCATATCTGAACATGTTGGCAATGTAGTACCACTTCACTGGCTTTGGTGCGTTCTGGAACTGGTTGACGAACAGGCGTGCTACGCTCGACGTCATGTCAGGCCTCAGTGAGAGGTTCCTGCCGCCCTTGTCCTCGAAGGCATAGAGCTGCTCCACGACCTCCTCACCGCTCCTCAGCTGAAAGAGGGCGGTGTATTCAAAGGTCGGTGTGAGTATCTCATGAAAGTTGTAGCGCTCGAAGACGTCCCTTATTCTCTCGAAGACCCATCTCCTCTTCGCCATCTCCTCTGGCAGGAGGTCTCGCGTTCCCTTTACCTTCTCGAGCCTAACATTCATCCTCAACCCTCCGCTCTGGAAAAAGAATATGGGGTTAAAAGGTTAGCCCAAAAAATTTTTCGTTATGGCGAAACTGAAGTCATGAGCAGATAGATGCCAACAACCCCCTGAACCATCATCTGCGCTCCAATGGCCATCGTGAACATACCAATTATCCTGATGAAGACACCGAGCGTTGTTTTGCTGATGTTCTTGATAACGTATAGGGTAAGGAACATCACGAGGGCTGTAAGGAGTATAGCAAGGAATATAGCAGCGGTGGCGTGGTAGATTCCCTTCTCGGCTGTGAGGGTTATTGCCGTTGTTATTGCCGCCGGGCCGGCTATCAACGGAGTAGCCACCGGTACGGCAGCCAGAGCAAGGATGTTTTTCTCCTTCTTGAGGGTTATCATGCCGCCGCTTTCGAGGGCCTCAAGACCTATCTTGAAGAGGACAAATCCACCCGCAACACGGAGGGCATTGAGGTCTATGTGGAAAATCTCCTGGAGGATTATCTGGCCGGAAACCGCGAATAGGAAGAGGAGAAGAAACCCTATGAGGTTTGCCCTCACGATGAGCGCCCTTATATCCTCTATGTGGAAGTCTTCACGCAGCAGGCTAACCAGGAGGATCTTATCGCTTGGGTCTATCATTATGAGCATGAAGAGGGCCGAACTCAGTATCGCCGTGAACTCACTCATAGCCTTTCCTCCGGCAGGGATTTTATAAATCTATGCCCTAAAGTGTGCACGCGATGATGCGCTGCGCTCTCTTAGAACCACTACACTCTCTTTGAACAACCGGCGCTGACTGGAGGATGAAGAGCATTCGGTTGGCTATCTAGTCCCTCGTAAAGGCCCACTTGAGTAGGGGCGGCGTCACGAGAGTCGTTGCCATTACCATTGCTATTGCCATTGAAAAGGCTGCTCTATCGAGAACCCCCTCCACCAAACCTATGTTGGCCATGATCAGACCAACCTCCATGCGTGGAATCATACCAATTCCAATCTGGAGGGCTTCTTCCGGCTTGAATTTTGAAAGAAGCGCTCCAACACCGCAGCCAAGAACCTTGCCGATGACTGCCAGAAGGGAATAAACGAAAGCGAAGGTTCCCGCAGTGAAAATGACCTTGGCGTTGGTCTCTGCGCCCACCCCTACAAGAAAGATGGGGATAAAGAATGCATAGCCAATGGTGATTATTTTGTCCGTTATCTTACGGGCATCCCCACTCCCGGCAACGAGGATTCCGGCCAAGTATGCCCCGGTTATGGCTGCTATCTGGAAGTATTCTGCCAGATATGCAAAGAAGAGCATCACGACAAGTGCAACCGTGGTGACAGTCTCAGGGAGGTTTATCCTATGAGAAGTCTTCAAGAGCTTTTTAATGGCTCTCTTACCAAACAGATAGCTCAAAACAAAAAATGCTGCTATTTCCATGAGGATTATTTCTATGTCTTTCGCATAGACTGTGCCCTTCGTATTGATGGCCACAAGGATTGTAAGGATTATTATACCCAAGACATCGTCAACAACGGCGGCTGCAAGGATAGTGGTTCCGACCCTTGTGCGGAGCTTCTTGAGCTCCATCAGGACGTTAACGGTCAGGCTTACGCTGGTTGCAGTCATGACACCACCAAGAAAGAGGGCCTGCATCTGAGGATAGCCCCATTTAAAGGCTATTGCGTAGCCGAGGAGGAATGGAATCGCGACACCCAGAACAGCTATGAGAAATGCGGGCAGTCCCACACGCTTGAACTCCTCGATGTCGGTTTCAAGTCCTGCCAAAAAGAGCAACATTACCACACCCAAATCAGCTATCAGCCTAATGCCCTCATCATATGTGACAAAATTGAGAAGTGAAGGGCCAAGAAGTATTCCACCAACTATCTGACCCAATGCAGCTGGAAGTCCGAGACGCGAGCTAATGTATCCGGCGAGCTTTGCCGTTATTAGGATCACTGCCAGCTCTAGGAAGACGTCCATTTCAATCCCCATCGTTCGGCTATAAAGAAACTAGGCGGATAAGCCGAATTATGTCCTTGACCTCGAGGATACCATGAACCTTTCCCTCTTCGTCCACAACAGGCAGGTGATGCTTTCCGGTTTCAATCATCAGCCGTATTGCGTGACCAAGATCATCGTTCACGTTGATCGTTATCGGCTTGGTTACCATTATATCCTCAACTTTTGTGGCTCTAGTCATGGAGTACCTCTTCAGCAACCCAAAGCCCACTATTGAGTGTCTCCTTGGCGGGTCGAAGAAGTGAAGTATGTCCTTCATAGTTACGAAGCCAATCAACCTGCCCTCGTCATCTACAACAACCGCAGAGCTCTCCTCCTCGCTCATACTTTCGATAAGGGTTACGAGAGAATTACTAGGACGGAGCTTGAGAAAGTCCTTGTCCATCACTATTCTAACTGGAACCTTCTCTATGTAGCGAATGTTGTGGCTCAGCTCCTCCTTTCTCCGGAGCTGGAGAAGCTTTCTCTTGCTGTGGATTATCTTTATCTTATTTGCCTTGGCTTTATCCGATTTCTCTCCGGCCATGCTCCCACTGAAAGTTGTACTACTCAATTCTGTTTAAAGGTTTCGGGAAATTATTTAAAATTCAAATGTCAAAATTTCCCAATAATTTGGCGATATTAACCAAAAACTTGCCAAAAAGTTTTTAAGGGATTAACCTTAAATCCCGACAAGGGAAATATGGTTTCTGGAAAGAGGTACGACGTTGTGATCATCGGAGCCGGCCCAGCAGGTCTTTTCGCAGCCTATGAACTGGTAGAAAAGAGCGATTTTAAGGTTCTAATAATAGACGAGGGCGGAGACATTAATCAGCGCGTCTGTCCCATGTATGAGCTCGGCTACTGCATTGGCTGCCAGCCCTGCCACATAATGAGCGGCGTTGGCGGTGCGGGAGGACTGAGCGACGGCACCATCAATCTCCGCCCGGATATAGGCGGTGATCTAAGAGAGCTCACAAACGACGAGAACTACGCCTGGCAGCTCGTCTGGGAAGTCGACCAGATTTTTCTGAAACACAAGGCCCCAAAAAATCTGTTCAAAGGCAATCCCGAGCAGGTAAAGTATTGGGAGCAGAGAGCCGCTCAGGCCGGCGTCAAGTTCATCCCCATCATCCAGAGGCACATCGGCTCGGACAGAACGCCAGAAGTCATCGGTGACATAAAAAAGCACCTGGAGGGCAAAGGCGTTGAGTTCCTTTTCTGGACGAAAGCTCTGGAGTTCGGCCAGGGATGGGTGAAGGTCAGGCGCGGGAAGGACATCTTCATCATAAACACCCGTTATATCATCGTCGCTCCCGGAAGGGGAGGAGCGGACTGGTTCCACGACGTGGCCAAGAAGATAGGCCTCAAAGCAAAGCACGGACCCATCGATGTAGGCGTCCGTGTCGAGGTTCCTGCCATAGTGATGGAGCCCATAACGAGCATAAACCACGACCCCAAGTTTCACATCTATACGGACACCTACGACGACTTCGTGAGAACCTTCTGCACCAACCCAAACGGCTTCGTCGTCGAAGAACGCTACGACGGCTACGTTGGAGTAAACGGCCACTCCATGCATGAGAAGAAGAGCAACAACACCAACTTCGCCTTCCTGAGCAGGATTGAACTCACAGAACCAGTTGAAGACACAACAGCCTACGGAAAGAGCATAGCGCAGTTAGCCACGACCATAGGCGGAGGAAAGCCCCTCCTCCAGAGGCTCGGCGATTTAAGGCGTGGAAGGAGGAGTACATGGAGCAGAATAAAGAGAAGCGATGTCGAGCCAACACTCAAGCACGTTACTCCAGGAGACATCGCGATGGCCCTACCTCACAGGGTCGTCACTAACATCTTAGGAGGCTTGGAGAAGCTCGACAAGGTTCTGCCCGGGGTTGCCAGTGACCATACTTTGCTCTACGCACCTGAGATCAAGTACTACGCCATGCGCGCCGAGGTTGATGAGAACCTCGAAACAAGTATAGAGGGAATCTTCGCCGCTGGAGATGGTGCGGGCCTCAGCAGGGACATAGTCAATGCCGCCGCGACGGGTCTTCTGGCCGCGAGGGGCATACTCAAGAAGGAGGGCCTCTACACGGAGAAGGACTTCAGGAAGCCCGGTAACTGGAAGGTAAAAATTGAGGAGACGGGGGAGGAGTGAGGGAACTAAAGCGGTGGGGGCAGCAGAACAAGCAAAAGGACTGAGAGGGCAGCGCTCACGGCGTAGGAGGTTCTTCCAACACCCCTCCAGCGACGTGCCAGCAGGTAGAACGAGAGAAACCACGCCCCCATCACTATTATTTCCTCAACAACCATTCTGTAGGGTAGGGGGACAACGAAGTAATCAAGAACCCTAATTCCTGCGGTCATCCAGCCCGCATACACAAGGGGAAAGAAGTTGAAGGATCTCCCTTCAAGAAGCTCGAAAGAGACTGCCCGCGCCTCGACCCCGAAAAACACCGCTAGAACGGTGGCTTCAGCCACCACCCACAGAACCACCCTGAGCATTCCACCGATGAGCACGTACGTTGAGAGCCACGAATAGCCGGCCATTTCAATTGCCAAGAGGTGGGGCAGGTAAAGGGAGACCGCCACGACAGCTATTCTCGAAAACAGAAGGGGACGAAAAACAGCGAAGCACATAAAGGCCGATAGAACCAGGAACAACGCGGTGCCTTGGTCCGCAGGAAAATTATGAGTAACTGTTGCCACAACCATGGAGAGGGTTAGTAGAATCACGACAACTACTGAGAACATCATAAAATTGGAGTGTTCTATGACCTGAATCACGTTGCCAGACTTAACCAGCATATCTCCCTGCTCACCATCAAAATACTTTTTGAGTGCTAAAGCCGTCAGAAAGACCACAGATAAAATCACGTAATGTGGAACTCCTCTTTCAATTAAATAGGGGGAGATAAATAGCAAGAAAAGAATGAACTCCGCCAAGACCAGAATTCTAACCTTGTCCCTACTGGGAAGTAGTGTGTTCACTACATCAGACCTCCGTGACTTTTATATAATCATAACTGATGCCTGAAGCTCCTAAGAGACCAATCAAACCGCCTATAACTCCACCCAGAAGACCTCCTACCACTGTTCCCCCTAAGTTGCCAAGGAAAGAGTCAATTTCATCAAAGGAATTCGCACCCAGAATAAGAATCCCATAGCTCTTTCCCTTCTTGCCGGAGAACTTAACTGGAATGCTAAAGGCTGATGCCATCCATCCACTATTTTCGACGCTAAATTTATAGAACGGCTTACCCCACTTTTTGGTCATGCCCTCATAGGTGACTTCATTAAACTTCCACTTCAGTTCAGAAGGATATATCTCCACATATTCCGGAACGCCTATCCAAACTTTGTAACCACCAATGGGGAGTTTTCCAATGCTCACCACAAGGGAACATGTGCTTCCATGTTTAACTTTGTAGTGTTTGTATGCAAAGAATATCAGGTGAATTATTCGCTTATCTTTAACGCCCTCCCCCGTAATCCATCCGTCCAAGCTAGCGCCTAGAACGGCGTCCGGACGAATATCATCCCTCGAATCCTTCTGAACACTCCACTCTGGGATCGCCACTGCGCTCCCTGCCGTCATTCCAACCATCAGCAGTCCAAGCAGGACTGCTAATAGTGGTTTCCACTTCACCCAGTTCACCTCCTTAAGTTTTTGCGTCATCACTAAACAACTCACCTTTATAAGTTTTTCCTTTTGCTATAAGTAAGTTCTCTTTGTTTCTTATCCAAGTACAAATTTTTTCATAGTCAAGTTTTGCTCTTAAAATGAACGAAAAGAAGCCAGAGTAAAAGAGTTGCATAAGGATACAATTGTCCTTAAGCAGACCAAACGGAAAAGGTATGGCAACAACCCATTGGACAACATCAGAAGCAATGCTTCACATTCCTCTTCAAGCCTCCCATTAACCCTCAGAAACTCCCCCAATGATTCCCAAGACGCCGTAAGGGACATACTCAAGAAGGAGGGCCTCTACACGGAGAAGGACTTCAGGAAGCCCGGTAACTGGAGGCACATGATAGAAACTATGGAGGATTAGCTTTTTAACCTCTTCCTCTTTTCAGCCTTTGGTGAGAGAGAATGCCTATGAGATGCAAGTTCTGCGAGAAACCAGCTTTCATTAAGCTTCACTACCCAAGAATGTACCTCTGCCCCGAGCACTTCACGGAATACTTCGAGAGGAAGGTCAAGCGCACAATAGAGAGATACAAGCTGCTGAAGCCCGACGAGAGAGTTCTAGTCGTTGTGAGCGGGGGAAAGGATTCAGCCGTTACTGCTTACGTCCTCAAGAAGCTTGGCTACGATATAGAGTGCCTCCACATAAACCTCGGCATAGGGGAGTACTCGGAGAAGAGCGAAGAATATGCAAAGAGGCAGTGCGAGGCTTTGGGAGTTCCGCTCCACATAGTCCGCGTTAAGGAGCTCTTGGGTCACGGAATTGGTGAAGTAAGGACGAGAAGACCCACATGCTCCTACTGCGGCTTAACGAAGCGCTACATCTTCAACAAGTTCGCCTACGACAACGGCTTCGATGCAGTCGCCACCGGCCACAACCTCGACGACGAGGCAAGCTTCATATTCTCCAACCTGATGCACTGGAATACGCAGTATCTGGCCAAACAGGGACCGCTAACCCCCGGCGAGGGCAAATTCGTGAAGAAAATTAAGCCCCTCTACGAGCTCACCGAGAGAGAAGTTGTTGCCTATGCACTTGCCAACGGCATAGAGTATCATATCGAGGAGTGCCCGCACGCTCGCGGAGCAACAACACTTGAGTTCAAGGAAGTCCTCAACGAGATGGAGGAGAAGAGACCGGGAACCAAGATAAACTTCGTGAAGGGCTACCTGAGGAAGAAGCACATCTTCGAGGCCGAGCTTGAAGAGGTAGAGCTGAGGGAGTGCAAAGTCTGCGGCATGCCGTCGAGCGGTGAGGTATGTTCCTTCTGCCGCTTCTGGCGCCTTGAGGAGCCGCTGGACTTCAGGGTAAGAAAAGATTAACGGCAAGGGCCGATGAGGTGAGCCTTTCGGGCTCTGATGGGTGATGAGGGCCTCCCTAGCTGAGGCCTCTCACAACTCCTTAAAGCGGAGCCTGAACTTCAGCTCTCCATCAACCGGGAAGAGCACCGTATAGCTGACGCCCTGCTGGATGAAGTCCCAGCCGGCCTCGCTCTGGGAAAGGGTCTTTATCGGGAACTTCCAGACTTTAGCTTTTCTGTCGAGCTTTATCTCCACCTTTCCGATGCCGTATGGATCGTTCACTTCTATCGCCGTAGCTTCGAATTCATCCGGCTCCTCCATGACGCTGTGAACCGCTAGGTTCAGCTCAGCGCCGAAGAGCACCTTAGCCCCGCTCTTGACCGTGTAGTCCACGATAAAGCCATCATCAGTCAGGCGAAGGGATTTCTCCACGCGCGCCGGTTTTCCTGAAACGCTCCCGTCCCTCCAGAGGGTTATGCCGCCCTCGAGGGGGCTGTAGTCATATGCGCCGGTCAGAAAGTCACCGAGCTCCTCATAGCGCGCGAGTCGGTAGTCGTCGAGGCCCGTTTCAGGGGACAGGAAATGATCCTGGAGGATAGCCCTTGGGTGACTGTCGTAGGCAAGCTCGCGCCTTATCTCCTCGGGTATTTTCTTTCCAATCTCGTGAATGCTGGCAACTCCTTCGCTATCCCCTTCTTCAGGGGTTGCCGCCTCTGGGACTTCGTGGTAGTGCTCCCATCTCCTCGCCAAAACGTCGTTGTAGTTCACCGCTTTCCTCTTGGAGCTGAGCTCAAAGAGCGCCCCACCGTAGGCGGGCTTGAATACGGCGAAGAAGTTCTCACTCTCAATGAAGACCTCCTCACGGCCATCGAAGTCTATATCTCTGACGAAACTTCCAGTGGAAACGTAGCTGTTCGCCTTAATGATGTTCTTCCAGATGGTCCTCCTCAGATGGGGGAGGTAAACACCACCAAAGATGCCGTGCCAGTAAGCGTCGTTGCACTGGGCTTTAAGGATGAAGTGCCTCGCCTCAGGGTTGTCCCTAACGAGTTCGCTCACCATCAGCATGCGCTTGTGCATGTAGTTGCTCTCAGGATACTTGAAGAAGAAGTTCTTCCAGATGCCGCCGCGGACGAAGACGCGGTACTTCTCGAACTGGCCGTGTTCCTTCAGCTTCTCAACGAACTCCACGAAGAGCTTTGCCTGCTTAGCTGGCAGTGACCACTCGCTCATCTCGAAGTATGAAGCGATTGGGAGGTAAACAAGGCCCTTAGGCCTGAAGCGCTGGAGGTACTCCGAGTATAGCATGAGGTTTATCCTCTCGTCGCTCGAAACCCTGTCGAAGAACTCCTTAAGCCAGCCCTTCTTATATACCCAATCGTAGGTTCCAGGCCAGACGCCGAACTTCTCGCCGTCGTCGTGGAAGACCGCAACCTTGCTCTCATCGCCGTCATCAAGGCTGTGAAGGTACTCCAGCGTTTTCTCCACCGGCCTGAATGGGATGAGGTAACGAAGCTTCTCGTCTATCGGAAAGACTGCTATAACCTCACCACCGTCCTCGGTGTAGTAGGGCCAGAAAAGTTCTTCCTTTGACAGACCCGCGCTCATGAAGTGGTAGTCGTCAACTATGACGTAATCTATCCCTGCCTCGCGGAGACTCTTAACCAGCTCCGGCTGCCAGACACGCTCGGTGAGCCAGACACCCTTGGCATCGTAGCCCAGCTTTTTGGCAAAGTCCTTCAAAAGCCTGATCTGCTCTATACGGTCTTCTTTTGGGATGGCAGCAAGGACTGGTTCATAAAAACCTGCCACGACTATTTCAAGCTGACCCTTACTCACCAGAGAGCGGAGGAGGTCGATGTAGTCAGGCTTGTTCTCATTAAGCCACTCCAGCAGAGGCCCGCTTATGTGAACCGCGACCTTCATGTTGGGGTATTCCTCCAGAATCTCCATGAAAGGACGGTAAGAACGGTTGTAAGCATCCTCAAACACCCATCCAAAGTTGCCAAGAGGCTGATGGTTGTGTATTCCAAAGATGAAATTGACCATCGATGCACCCCCAAAACTGTTATCACTACCGGTGATATTGGAAAAGGTATATAAATATTTTATGCACAGGTATCATCAATGGTGAACAGGTATCACCAGAGGTGAATCCTATGAGGAAAGGCCTTGGAATTTTGATGGTGGTTTTGCTTTTTTTAAGTTTGGTTCCAGCGACTAAAATGGTAAGCGCTATGTACGGAACCAAGATAATCGACGGAGATTTAAGCGACTGGACGTCCTCGGACCTCATAACCGCCGGATGGGACAACGGGCTGGCAGGTGCAAATTTGAGCAGGATGTACATTGCCTGGGACGATAACTACCTCTACATAGCAATAACAACAGGCAACACTCAGAGCTGGGATGTTGCTTATGGTATTGGTATTGACGTTGATCCAGGAACTGGAAACGGCTACACTGGAACCAGCGATTCCTGGGGGAGGAGCATAAGCTTCGGAAACAGTTATGCCGTTGATTATGAGATTTACTTCTGGTGGGGCTGGGACACTGGAATGGGTACCGACAACTTCAACGTATGGACCGGAAGTGGTTGGACTTACAACAGCATAAGCAGCGTTGGTGGAAGCTTCGCTTACACAGGGAACACATCAACTGGATTACAAACCCTTGAAATCAAGGTGCCTTGGGAGGCACTCGGAGGAAGGCCGGACAAGGTAGCAATTATCGCTTGGGTGACTGGAAGCGGCGGTTCGGCAGTTGACAGTCTCCCGGTGGATCCTGCGATAGACTACACCAACATCGGGAACGAATGGGGAGATGCCGATACATTCACCAACCTCGCCGAAATCTACGTCGCCCCCAAGACCATAGACGGCAACCTCAGCGACTGGGGCCCGTCGGACCTCCTGGTCATTGGTCAGGACAACGGCCAAGCCGGAGCCAATCTTGGCAGAATGTACGTTTCCTGGGATGACACCTATCTCTACATAGCCATTAATACCAACAACACCGCAAGCTGGGATGTTGCTTATGGTATTGGTATTGACGTTGATCCAGGAACCGGAAACGGCTACACTACTGGTGGGGACTCCTGGGGTAGGAGCGTGGAGTTTGGAGCCGGGTACGCGATTGATTACGAAATCTACTTCTGGTGGGGCTGGGACACCGGAATGGGTACCGACAACTTTAACACATGGACTGGAAGTGGTTGGACTTACAACAGCATAAGCAGCGTTGGTGGAAGCTTCGCTTACACAGGGAACACATCAACTGGTCTCCAGACGCTTGAGATAGCAATACCATGGAGCGCCCTCGGAGGAAAGCGCTCAAAGTTCGCAATAATGGCCTGGGTTACTGGAAGTGGTGGAAGCGCGGTTGATTCTCTCCCCGTTGACCCGGCAATAGACTACACCAACATCGGGAACGAATGGGGCGACACCGACACCTTCACTAACCTGCTCGTCGGCGAATGGTTCCTCATGCCAGACCTGACCGTCAGCATCACCGGACCCGGCGTAGTTGGCCTCAACAGGGTGGGCAACTACAATGTTACTGTCAAGAACAAGGGCTCCCTGCCCGTGACTGGAGCAACGGTCAAGGTCTACATCGACGGCAACCTCTACACCAACTGGACGGCCGACCTTGGAGCAGGAGAGGAGAAGTGGTTCCTCTTCAACTGGACGCCCAACGCTACCGGAACTTACACCATAAGGGCCGTCGTTGACGAGGAGAACACCATAGCCGAAGCCAACGAGGACAACAACGAATTCGTTATGAACGTTGACGTTGTGTGGGTCGGCAACATCGACGTTGACGGAAACCCCAACGACTGGTTGGCAATTACCATTGAACCCAATTCATACACCGTCCAGAACGGATTCTTCATCTGGAGCGACCCCGTCGATGACCAGAGGCATGATAAAGACCCATACCTGCCGGGAAGAAGCTCATCGCACGCCGATCTCACAGAGGTTGGCGTAACCAGAGACGATAGGTACGTTTACTTCCTCTTCAAGTTCGCGGATATGAGCAACATCAAGATAGGGGACAACGGCGCGACCTTCATAGCGGTTCCGATAGACTACAAGGATGGCGGGGCATACTGGTTCGCCGGTGAAATGGACACCAACACTGTCATAGCGTGGGACATTCAGATGGCGGTGAACCTTGGCGGAAGCGAATACGTTGGCCAGGAGCAGGCCGTGGCTTCAGCCGGCAACAGCGTCACATCACTGCTCTACTTCGTTGACCCCGAAGGAAACGTTATCCCCGTGGACGGGGCTCTCGTTGGAGTTGACCTCACCAAGAACACCGTCGAAGTGAGAGTTCCCCTGAGCGTCTTTGATGGTGCGAGGAACTTCAACTTCCAGGTTGCCACCGGCTTCAGCTATGGCCCGGCCGTCTGGAACTTCGGAGACCCATTCGCCAACGACGGCAACAGTGATATCGTTGACACCATTACCATTGAGCCAACCACCACCCAGGAGCTGGTGGACAACATCCCGGACTACTACGTTCGCGTAACCATGGACAACATCATCGAGAGCGCTGGCCTTGTTAGTGTCAAGGTGCAGAGACTCATCCAGTACCAGAACACCTTCGTCATGATCAACAAGTTCTACGGCATAAGAAACTTCGAGAAGGACTACGCCCGCTACCAGGAGCTCGCCAGCGAGCTCAGGAACATGCCGCTAACGGATGACATAAGGAAGAAGCTCGAGCAGTACGATTCCGAGCTGATGGATCTGCTGAAGCTTTACAATGAGGGCAAGTCCATGATAGACCTGCCGAACTACGCCTTCAGTGCCTCGCTCAAGATATACCGCTCCTACACGGGCCTCAAGAAAATGGTGAGAGACCTTGAGGCCATGATCGAGAAGGCCAAGAGCGGTGAGCTGGAGAAGAAGAGAGAGATGGAGGAGCTCGCCAAGAATCTCACCAAGACCATAGACGGCAACCTTGACGACTGGAGCGTCGAGCCAGTTGCTGAGGACACCACCGGCTTCGGCCAGGATGGTGCGAACCTCAAGGCGCTCTACGTTGACTACGACGACCAGTTCCTCTACATAGCACTCACCACGGAGAACAAGGCTTCATGGAGAGTTGCCTACGGCATCTCGCTGGACTACAAGGACAGCGGCTACACTGCAGATCAAGACTCCTGGGCCAAGAAGGTGAGCTTCAGCAGGGGCATAGACGCACAGCTCTACTTCTTCTGGAACGGTGAGTTCTTCGGCGATCCCGGAACAAGCAACATAACCAGCGCCCAGCTCGTCCTCTGGAACGGAAGCTCCTGGATATACAACGATCTCAAGTGGACAGGCTTTTACGCCTACACCGGCGGCGCTGAGAACGGACTACAGACTCTCGAGATAGCCATTCCGTGGAAGGCCCTCGGAGGAAAGCCCTCTGAGATATACATCGTCGCCTACGTGACCGGTCAGGGAGCTGGAGACTCAGCAGTTGACAGCCTCCCAGACGACCCGAGCATTCACGACAGAGCGCCGGGAGAGGAGTGGACCGACGCAGATAACTTCACCACCTTCGTAAAGGTTACGATAGAGTGAGCCTCTCCCCTTTTCTGTCCTTCTTTATCTATTTGGGGCTTCAAAAGACGAGAATATCGGCCAAATACAGCACCGTCGCTATCGCCAGCTGGTTCGAGAAGTTGTCATCTGGCGGAAGGTTGTAGAATTCGGCCAGCATACCTGCAAGGGAACCGAGGACTGCTAAGGGAAGCCCCACAAGAGGCCACAGAATCAGCAGGCCTGAAATGAAGTAAGCCAGACTCCCCTCAACACTTTTGCCATTCTTAAAGCGGTGTCTTCCGAACGACTTCCCGATTATGGCCGCGAGGGCATCACCAATGGTAGCAACGGCAATTGCTCCAATGGCTATTTCCTCAGGAAAGAAGTACACCACGATGAATGCTGCCGCTGAGAAGTATATGTGCGCCGCGACGCGGTAGCGCTCGTGCTCGCGGGTTATCTCGTCTATCTGCTTTTCCAGCATCTCCACGCGCTCAATGACGTCATCGTAAACGTAGAGCCGGAGTTTTTCCTTGATTTTATCCCTCAAAGCCTCAATTATCCTGAAGGGCTCCAGAACCACGAAGATGAAGAAGGCCAATCCGATAAGAGCAAGCGTTACATCTCTCCCGAAGATGAGGTACGAGACTGGAACCGACAATCCTACGATGTGGAGGGACTTACGCTTTAGCTCGCTTTTCATGCTCATTTTTAATCACCTCCAAGGCCTCCAGCAGATCATTGACAATGTAATCGGCGTGTTTTGGGCGCCTTCCCTTGAAATAACCCCGCTTCACGAGGATGGTTGTAGCTCCAATATCTTTGCCGCCCCTCATATCAGTGTCGTCCCTGTCACCGACCATATAGATCTCCTCTTCGTGGGGAAACATACTCGTTGCCAGGCGGAAGTTGTGGGGATCAAGCTTGCTGTGGCCGGTCTCGCCGCTGATTATGAGCGCATCGAAGTAGTCCTTTATCCCGAGATACTCGAGCTTCTTCCTCTGCCAGTGGCTCGAGGAGTCCGTTATGAGCACTATCTTTGCCCCCATTTCTTTGAGTCCCTGAAGAAACGGAAGGGCGTCAGGATAGAGCTTGAGGTTCGAGAAGAAGACTCTATCAACTAGGTCCATTATCTCCTCAAACTCCTCAGGGGTTATCTTGGCGTAAACTTTTCCGAGAAGCTTCTCAACGATTTTGTCAAGATCCATCATGTGGAACTCCCGCGACTGCTCGAGCTCCCTGTAGCGGGCAGTGATTATGTAGAAGAAAGACTTGAACTTCCTCCTTCTGAGAAGGAAGGGTATAAGACGGAGGAGCGTGTACTTTCCGGCATCCCAGGTGTTGCAGAGGGTATCGTCGAGATCAACGAGCACAAGCATGTTAGCGGATTGGAAGGCGATATTTTAATTCTTTGGGTTAAGGTTTAAAAGAGGAAAAGAAAGCTCCTAATGTATGGACAAAGGAACCCTGCTCATAGCACTCGGCATGGGAATGATATTCCTCGGATTCCTCCTAGTCTTTATTGGAACTCTCTTCTCGGCTATGGGCGGAGAGGCAGAAGTCGAAAGCGGCGGGGTGATAATGATAGGCCCCTTCCCAATAGTCTTTGGCACCGGTCGAGGTGCAACGCTCGCGATGATTCTTGCGATAATTATGATGGCATTCTGGATAATAGGAGCTCTGCTCGCAAGGAGGGGATGACGTGGACTTTCTAGCGGCGCTCGCGATTCTGCTCGTGACTGCCAAGAGCATCGAGTGGCTCTTCGAGAGAGTTGGGATACACCCGATTATTGCCCACGTGCTCACAGGAATCGTGCTGGGACCCTTTGTTCTTGGAGTCATCGAACCAACCGATCAGCTCGGCGTCCTGGCCGAGTTCGGGCTCATAATGATGATGCTCTACATGGGACTCACCAGCAACTTTTCAGCCATAGCCCAGAACACGAAAAAAGCTGTGGTCGTTGCCGTCCTTGGAGTGGCTTTCTCGTTCATTCTCGGCTTTACCACGGTAGAGTTCTTCGACAAAGGCACTTCGGCGGCGATCTTCGTCGGCGTTACCCTCGGAAACACCGCAATAGAGGTGACGAGCGGCGTCCTCGTTAAGGAGCGCGTTAAAAGAGAGATTTCATCCATTCTCATGGGAGCTGCATTCGTTGACGACATACTGGCAGTTTACCTGATAGGTATAATCACCGCAATGGCCAAGGGGAGTCTCGACGCGCTTTCCCTGGGGATACTGACCGTCAAGATATTCCTTTTCATAGGAGCCACCTTATTAATCTCGGAGTTCGTCTTCAAGCGCTCCCGCTGGTTCTACTCAATAGTCAAGAACCTAAACGTCTTCTTCACCTTCACGCTAATATTAACTTTCGCCCTGGCAATAATAGCCGAAAAGGTCGGTCTCAACCAGATAATCGGCGCCTACCTTGCGGGACTGACGATAAGCAGACTGCGTGAGAGAAAAGATCCTCTCGTTGTGACCAGGATAAAGCTCAACGAACTCATTGAAGACCTCCAGGTCGTTCTTACGGAGTTCTTCATTCCGCTGTTCTTCATCTACGTCGGACTGATGTTCAACCCACCGCTGGCTAGAATAAGCCTTGCCCTGATAGGAACCCTCTACCTCGCGGCAGTGCTTGGAAAGCTTCTCGGCTGTGGGCTGGGGAGCAGGCTCTTCGGCCTGAGCTGGAAGGATTCAATCCTCGTTGGTATAGGCATGGGTGGCAGGGGAAGCCTGGAGCTGGCGATACTCACCTTTGGCCTCAACACCGGGCTCATCGATCAGACCATCTTCGCGAGCGTCATAGTCGTCTCCATGATGACAGCCTTAACGACGCCGCTGTTCTTTAAGACCTACATCAAAAGGGCAAAAGCTTAAATTGAGGGGTGTGGAGTAGTGCCAGGCTGGTGAGACCATGTTCCCGAGGAAAGGCGCGAGCGAGGAAGAAGTTTTAGCAGAGCTGGAGGAGAAAACGGCGGAGGATTTAACCTTCGATTCCGGACGGATTTTAGGTTCAATGTGCACATATCCCCATCCCTTCGCTCGGAAGGTAATCTCCCTCTACATCGACAGAAACCTCGGCGACCCCGGCCTTCACGTCGGCAGTCAGAAGATTGAGGAAGAAGCCATCCAGATGCTCTCCAACCTTCTCGGTCTTGAGAAGGGCTACGGGAACATAGTCTCCGGAGGAACTGAGGCCAACATCTTGGCCGTTAGAGCCTTCCGCAACCTCGCCGACGTCGAAAAGCCGGAGCTAATCCTCCCAAGGAGCGCCCACTTCTCCTTCCTCAAGGCGAGCGAGATGCTCAGCGTCAAGCTTGTCTGGGCCGAGCTTAAAGAGGACTACTCCGTCGATGTCAATGATGTCGAAAGAAAGATAACGGACAACACGATAGGCATCGTTGGCATAGCCGGAACCACCGGTCTAGGAGTAGTTGACGACATTCCTGCCTTGAGTGACCTAGCCATTGACTACGGTCTTCCTCTGCACGTTGATGCAGCTTTTGGAGGCTTCGTCATACCCTTCGCAAAGGAGCTGGGTTATGACCTACCCGACTTCGACTTCAGGCTTAAAGGCGTTCAGAGCATAACCATAGACCCCCACAAGATGGGCATGGTGCCCATCCCGGCAGGTGGGATAATATTCAGGAAGAAGAAGTTCCTAGAGGCCATAAGTGTTCCCGCCCCCTACTTGGCGGGAGGCAAAGTGTGGCAGGCAACAATAACCGGAACACGGCCTGGAGCAAACGCTCTGGCTGTGTGGGCCATGATAAAGCACCTCGGCTTCGAGGGCTACAAGGAGGTAGTGAAGGGGGCAATGGAGCTGAGCAGATGGTTCGCGGGAGAGCTGAAAAAGATACCCGGCGTTTACCTCATCAGGGAGCCCATGCTCAACATAGTCTCCTTTGGCACAACGAACCTGGAAGAAGTCGAGGAGAAGCTCAAAAGGCGCGGCTGGGGAATAAGCGCCCATCGTGGTTACATTAGGATCGTCATGATGCCCCACGTTAGAAGAGAACACCTAGAGGAGTTTCTAAGGGATTTGCAGGAAATCATCACTCGGTGACTCCCTTTATGTCCACGTGAACGAAGGCCCTGTCAACGTCCTCTATCTCCTCGATGCGCTCCCTCACTTCTTCGCTGATGTCATGAGCTTCCTTCAGCGTCAGCTCAGGCGGAACCTCTATATGAAGCTCGACGTGGAGCTTGCTCCCAACGTAGTGGGCCCTTAGGTCATGGACGCCGAGGACGTTGGGAACGCTCAAAGCGCGCCTTTTTATCTCCTCGCAGACTTCGAATGGTGGCGCCTGGCCGGTCAAGTAACCCACGTTCTCTAGGATTATATCGAAGGAGACCTTCACCAGGAAGAGCGCCACTATAAAGCCAGCTAGTGTATCGCCATACTGGAAGCCAAGTTTTTGCGTCCCGAGACCAAAGAGAACCGCAACACTGCTGAGAGCATCACTCCTGTGATGGTACGCATCGGCAATGATAATCTGGCTGTTGAGCTTTCTGCCGACGTGAACGGAATAGCGGAACATGGCCTCCTTCACGAGGATCGAGAGAATCGTAACCGCCAACATTACGGAATTGACCTCGATGACTTCCCCACGAAGCATTCTCCCAACAGCATCCCGCCCGATCTCGTAGGCGACTATTATTAGAGCCTCACCAATGAGAAAAGCTACGAGAGGCTCAAAGCGAGAGTGGCCGAAGGGGTGACTCCTGTCGGGGGGCTTGGATGATATCTTTATGCCGAGGTAGCCGATGACGCTCGTCACCACGTCGCTGAGGGAGTGAACACCGTCCGATATGAGGGCTATGCTCGAGTACAGAAAACCCGCGATTAGCTTAATGAAGGCAAGAAGAACATTGCCTATGATGCTGACCCATAGCGGCTTGTAGATTTCCTCCAACATATCACCCCAAAGTCACGCATATGAACACAACATTTGAACATTTCCATTCCGGATTAGCACCAAACTTTATTAGGTTTTCCAATTTTATTCGGGAATCCTAATCAAAGAACCATAAAAATAAGACCTGCGGTCAGTCCGTCACTCCATCATCACGAGTCTCAGACAAGGCTGAAATCATCATCCCAGAAAAGGTAGGGGATGGGCCTTAAAAGAGTTGCTCAGCGATCACCTTTCCTTCCTCATCGATCGGTTCGCCCATCAATCATCATCGCGCTTTGAATTTCTTCCAAGGGCTTAAAATGCTTTCCAAAGGGTATACTATCACCGCACGGTATTCCCACGGAGAATAGAAATCCTTAAATATTAGAACAGCCGCCTTAATTAAATGTCATTAAATATCATTAAAGACGGAGGTGTGTGGAATGGCCGACGAAAAGAAGTACACGACAGTTTCCATACCAAAGCCCCTCTATGACAAGATTAAAAAGAGGATAGAGGGTACTGGTTTCACTTCAGTCTCAGATTACGTTACCTACGTTCTCCGTGAGGTTCTGGCGAGCCTCGAAGAGGAGGAGAAGGAAGAAGTCTTCACCGAGGAGGAAGAGGAGAAGGTCAAAGAGAGGCTCAGGGCTCTGGGATACCTCGACTGATTCCCCAAATTTTTGAGGTGGTAGCATGGTCTCGAAGCCCCATGGAGGCAAGTTAGTCAGAAGGCTCGTCGCAGAGAGAACCCGCGAGAGAATTCTGAGCGAGCAGAAGGAGTATCCCTCCGTTAAGATCGACCACGGAAGGGCGATAGACCTCGAGAACATCGCCCATGGTGTCTATTCTCCCCTGAAAGGCTTTCTCACAAGTGATGATTTCCAAAGTGTACTCGACCACATGCGTCTGAGCGATGATACCCCTTGGACTATTCCGATAGTGATCGACATTGTGGAAAAGACCTTTGATGAGGGAGACGCGGTTCTGCTCTACTACGAAGATATACCCATTGCAAGGATGCACGTTGAGGAGATATATACCTATGATAAGAAAGAGTTCGCCCAGAAAGTCTTCAAGACCACTGATCCAAATCATCCGGGCGTTGCCAAGGTTTATTCCCTGGGTAAATACCTCGTCGGCGGTGAGATAGAGCTCCTCAATGAAGTTCCAAACCCCTTCGCCAAGTACACCCTCAGACCCGTCGAGACGAGGGTCCTCTTCAAGGAGCGCGGCTGGAGGACCATCGTTGCCTTCCAGACGAGGAACGCCCCCCACGTCGGGCACGAGTACGTCCAGAAGGCGGCGCTAACCTTTGTAGACGGCCTCTTCATCAACCCCGTCCTCGGTAAAAAGAAGAAGGGCGATTATAAGGATGAGGTCATAATCAAGGCCTACGAGACGCTATTTGAGCACTACTACCCAAAGAACGCCGCGACCTTAGCGACCGTCCGCTATGAAATGAGGTATGCTGGCCCGAGGGAAGCCATCCACCACGCCATCATGAGGAAGAACTTTGGAGCAACGCACTTCATCGTGGGAAGAGACCACGCTGGAGTCGGCGACTACTACGGGCCCTACGAGGCCTGGGATATGTTCGAGAACTTCCCTGACCTCGGCATAACCCCGATGTTCATCAGAGAGGCCTTCTACTGCAGGAAGTGCGGCGGCATGGTCAACGCCAAGATATGCCCCCATCCAAAGGAGTTCCACGCCCACATAAGCGGAACCAAGCTCAGGAAGATGATAATGGCCGGCGAGCAGCCGCCAGAATACATGATGAGGCCCGAGGTTTACGAGGTCATAAAGAGCTTTGAGAAGCCCTTCGTGGAGTGAGCTCCTTTTATTTTTGCGGGGTGAGTTAGGTGCATCTAATAGTTCATCACTGGGACACGGACGGAATAACTTCAGCGGCTTTGCTCGTCAGAGCACTCTGTTTAGAAGACTTCACAAATATGACAGCACCAATAGGCGAGTTCCGCTTCGATGAGAGGATCCGGAAGGCAATAGAAGGGGCTGAAAAGCTCTACGTGATGGACTTCAACGTTCCGGGTGAGGTGGAGAAGGTAAATATCGAAACACTCTTCATAGACCATCACACGCAGCCGAGGATAAGGAACCCGAAGGTCAAACAGATTAACCCCTCACTCGACGGTGAATATTATCCATCGGCCTCGCTGGTAGTTTCCGAGTACTTCGGCCTCTGGAACGCCTGGAGCGCCCTTGGCGCAGTCGGTGACATCGGGGAGAGGGCTTTTGAGATTCCTCGTGTTAATGAGATCCTCGATAGGGAAGGCCTATCACGGGAGGAGGCTTTAAGGCTCGTCGAGCTGATGGACTCGAACTACATAGCCGTGGACAGAGAAGCCGTTGAAGATGCCGTTGCAGTTCTGCTCAGTCAAGAAACTAAAGAGCTCCTTGAATACGAGCCGTGGGTTAGGAGAGCGGATGAGATAAGACGCACAATAGAGGAAGCCCTCTCAAGTGTAGCTGAGAGGAACGGCTTCGCAATAGTCGAGTTCGAGAGTCCGTTCAACATAATCTCCAAGGTTGCACGGAGGCTCGTCTGGGAAATGGGCTTTAGAGGTGCCGTCGTTGTCAATAAGAACTTCCACGGGAAGGTTCAACTCTACTTCAGGGTCTCGAAGGAGGAAGCCGAAAGGATAGACATGGCAGAAGTCATCGAGAGGCTCCGCACCCTCGGAACAAACACTGGCGGCAAGAGGGAAGTCCTCGGTTGCGTATGTGAGAGGGATAAAATCGAAGATGCGCTTAAAATCGTTGAGGAATATCTGAGGTGAGAAGTATGGAGTTTGAGAAGAAGGTTAGGGAGGGTATGACGGAGACCAAGAAAGTCTTTGTGATAGGCCTTGACTCGGCCCCGCCGGAACTCCTCTTCGGGCGCTTTCTTGGCGACATGCCCAACGTCAGGAGGCTCCTTGAGCGCTCAATTTACGGCCCCATGAAGACGGGCATCCCAGCGATCACTATCCCCATGTGGATGGTCATGGTCACGGGCAAAACTGCCGGTGAGCTCGGTCTCTACGGCTTCAGGCACAGGACGGGCTACAGCTACACCGACTACTGGATAGCCCACAGCAAGAAAGTTAAGGAGCCGACCGTGTGGGACTACCTCGGCGAGCGCGGAAAGAGATCGATAATAGTTGGTGTTCCCCCAACATACCCGCCAAAGCCGATAAAGGGCCATCTAGTTAGCTGCTTCATAACACCAGATGCGAGCGTTGATTACACATACCCGAAGGAGCTGAAGGGCGAGATAGAGAGGCTCGTCGGCGAGTACATCTTCGACGTCCCCTTCAGGAAAGAGGCCAAGGACGAGGTCAAGGAAGACATCTGGGAGATGACGGAGAAGCGCTTCGAGGTTATCCGCTACCTCCTTCAGGAGAAGGAGTGGGACTACTTCCACTTCGTCGAGATAGGCCTCGACAGGCTTCACCACGCCTTCTGGCGTTACTTCGACGAGAACCACCACCTCTACCCTGGGAAGGGGAACAAATACGAGAACGTCATTCCGGACTACTACAAGCTACTGGATAAGGAGATAGGCGAGACGCTCAAGCTCATAGACCTAGACGAGACGGCCGTCTTCATAGTTTCCGACCACGGCATAAAAGGCATGCACGGCAACTTCGCCGTCAACCAGTGGCTCATCGAAGAGGGCCTGCTGAAGGTCAGGAACCCGGAGGTTATCCACAGCGGTAAGGTAATCCGCTTCGAGCAGCTGGATGTGGACTGGAAGGAGAGCACGGCCTGGGGATGGGGCGGCTACTATTCGCGTGTCTTCCTCAACGTCCTCGGAAGGGAGAAGGAGGGCAGAATACCCCTATCAAAGTTCGAAAGCGTCCGCGATGAGGTTGCGGAGATGATAAAGTCCATACGCGGCCCGAACGGCGAGAAATGGGACACGAAGGTCTTCTACCCTGAGGACATCTACCCCGTCGCAAAGGGAAGCAAGCCAGACATTATGGTCTACTTCGACAACCTCAACTGGAGAGCAGCAGGGACCCTCGGCCACCCGAGCAACTATTTACCTGAGAACGACACTGGTCCAGATGATGCGAACCACTCGGAGCTTGGAGTGTTTTCCATGTACCTGCCGGGCATGGACGAGTCAAAGCACACCCAGCTGACCATCTACGACTTCGCGCCGACGGTGCTCAGGCTCTTTGGAATAGAGGAGCCGCTGGTGGGGATGCATGGGAGGAGCATCCTCTGAGTTCCCAAATTTTGATCACTGAAATGGGGGAGAGTTGAAATGTCCGGGTTAAGGAACCTAGAGAAGGGCTTTACGATATGGCTCACGGGGCCGAGCGGTGCCGGAAAGACTACTCTAGCTGTCAAACTTGCCAAGAAACTCAGAGAAATGGGCTACCGCGTGGAAATACTCGACGGCGACACAATAAGGAAGACGCTCTATCCGGAGCTCGGCTTTTCTAAGGAAGCGAGGGAGATGCACAACAGAATCGTCATCCATATGGCCAAGCTCCTCTCAAGAAACGGCGTTATAGCGATAGTCTCACTGATCTCTCCGTATAGAGCAGTTAGAGAGCACGCAAGAAAGGAGATAGGAAACTTCATAGAGGTCTACGTCTACGCCCCGCTGGAGGTCAGAATACAGCGCGACCCGAAGGGGCTCTATGCAAAAGCCCTGCGCGGCGAAATAAAGGGTCTCACTGGCTACGATGGCGTTTACGAAGAACCCGAGAACCCGGAGGTAAAGGTGGACAGCTCAAAGATGACGCCTGAGGAAGAAGTTGAACTCGTTATTCAGAAGGCCAGGGAGCTTGAGTACCTGCCGTGACGCCCACGGGGGAAGGGCATGGAGGAGCTGATAATTTTCGTCGGTCTGGGCCTCCTCGTGGGCTTCCTCGTCGGGTTAACCGGCGTAGGTGGAGGAGCCCTAATGACCCCCTCCCTTATATTCCTCGGCGTGGAGCCGCTTATAGCGGTAGGCACAGACCTGCTCTACGCCACCGTAACGCGGATTTTTGGTGTCTTCTTCCACCACAGGAGGGGCAGGATAAGGTATGACGTATCACTGAGGCTTTTCGCAGGAAGTCTGCCCGCGATAGCCCTTGGTGGACTGATACTCAGAGAAATAAACAAGGAGGTCCTCAACGACTACCTAACACTTCTCCTCGGCCTTATTCTGGTCATCAGCGCGGTTCTGAGCCTTCTCAAGGGTGAGCTTCACGTTCCGATAAAGCCGAGGTGGGCTTACGTTTATCTCCTCGGCTTCATCGTTGGACTTACCGTGCAGTTCACCTCCGTCGGAGCTGGCGTCATAGTGAGCTTCACACTGATGAACGTGGCGAGGCTTGATCCGAAAGAAGTTGTCGGCGTTACGATAGTCTATGGGCTAGCCCTTTCGACCTTCAGCTTCCTCAACTATGCCCTCATGGGAAGCGTGGATTATCACCTTGCAGCTGCGCTGATCCTCGGTACGCTGCCCGGCGTTTATTTTGGGACCCACGTGAACACGATGGCAGATAGGGAGAAGCTTAAAAGGGTGATAAACATCATAATCCTGCTGATAGGCGTCTTCACACTTCTCAACAGGTGAGGAATTTGGACGAAGTCAACCGGGCACTGCAGAAAATAGCCAGGGGGACGGGAATAGTATTCGCGGGAACCGTAGCAACGATGCTGCTGACGTTTCTAAGCAGGGTGATAATAGCGCGCTATTTTGACAGGTATCAGTATGGTTCCTTCACGTTAACCATAACAATCCTGAGCATAGCCATGACTGTTGCCATAATGGGCTTTCAAAGCGGCATTCCAAGGGAACTCTCGCGGTACAGGATGGAGGTGCCCGAGAAAATCAGCGCTCTTATATCAACGGCCCTTCTGATGACCTCAGTAACATCCCTGATTATGACCGCAGTTACAGCAATCCTAGCACCTCACCTCGGCTTAATGCTCAATGATATTTATCTCCCTAGAACCCTCAGACTGGCCTCACCGGCCCTTCCATCCATGGCCCTCCTGATGATTCTCGTCGCCATTTCTAGAGGTTTTGGCAGGGTGAGAGAGAACCTTTATTACAGGAACATCCTCTCACCTCTGCTCTTTCTCACTATCCTCGTCGCGGGACTCTTTTTGGGGCTTGGCTTTACCTTTGTTTTCATTGCTTATGTGTTTGCCCAGTTCCTAACGATGGGAGCACTAGCGTTTGAGATGATCCGCCTAGGGCTTTTGCCAAAGAGGTTTACCTTTGACCGGGAACTTGGAAAGGAGCTGTTCATATTTTCTCTCCCACTACTGCTGACAGGGATACTCGACTACGTCATGGGATGGACCGACTCAATCATGCTGGGTTACTACTTTGACCCGGACGTCGTGGGCCTCTACAACGGTGCGGCACCCATAGCCAGGCTTATTCCCCTGTTCCTCAACTCGATGGGCTTTCTTTACATACCAATAGCCACCACCTTCTTCACCACAGGCAATATTGAGGGCCTGAAAAAGCTCTATCGAACCACAACGAGGTGGGTCTTTCTTCTGACATTTCCAGTCTTTGTTTTTATCTTTGCCTTTCCAGAGGTAACAATAGGACTATTTTTCGGTTCCAAATACGTCGAGGCAGGCACAGCACTGAGAATTCTGGCAGCAGGTTTTGTGTTCCACGTTCTCCTCGGCCTCAACGGAATGAGCCTTACCGTAATCGGGGAGACAAACGCCAACCTCGTCGGCAACTTCTTCGCATCAGTCGCTAACGTGGTTCTCAACATTCTCCTTATACCAATCTATGGAATAGAGGGCGCGGCAACGGCAACTGCCGTTTCATACATCATCGCGAACATATTCCGCACCTCATGGCTCTACAAGAAGACAGGGGTACACCCCTTTAGCAGGAGCTACCTCAAGCAACTCTTTGTTGGAATCGGTATGATTGTCATTCTCAAACTCGCCAACGTATCCGCCTCCAGCATATGGGCCGCGCTGGGCGTTCTGGTGATCTTCTTTGTTGTTTATTTCGCGCTGATACTAGTCCTCAGGAGCGTCGAGAAGGAGGACATCGAGCTCCTCTTCGCGGTAGAGAAGAAGTTTGGGGTCAGCCTTGGAATGCTGAGAAAGATATTGGAGAGGTTCGTCTAAAACGGTGGACGCCAGTTCAGAAGGGCATCGTAGTCTGGCTCCGGCTCCTCCGTGTAGAAGTCCATGCCAAACCACGAGACTACCTTCAGGATGTCCTCAACCTGCCTCTCGCTAAGTTTTTCGCGCCACTTTATCAGCTGCCTGGGGGTGCCTATGTAGTCCCTTCCGTAGGTCTTCCGGGTTACTTTGCTGGGCGTTTTTATCCGCTTTACGGCCCCCTCTGGCACTTCCTCTTCGATGTATCCAAAAATTCCCTTCAGCTCCCCCTCCGGATTCACAACGAGACGCTCATAGATCACAGTGTACCATGGATACGGCTTCTTAGAGGCCAGAGGAATGTAGTTTTCAAAGGCCCAGATGGCGGCCAGACGCTCTATCTCGGAATTGATCCCTCTCAGACGCGTGACAAGCTCCCAGTTCTCCGCAAGCTCTGGAACCTTGTTGACCTCGTTCAGGAGCTGCTCTATGGTTATCTTCGAGAAGAATCCCGTGGCGAGCTGGGAGGCTATCGTGGCGCAGGGATGTCTGATTATGAAGTAGAGACCCCTAAGCCGGAAGTTCCCCGCCACCCAGGGGAGGACGGTGTTGGCCCTCACGAACTTGACGACCAGTCTAGACGCCCTCAGCCTAGAAAGCATAGGGCGACGGTAGGGAAACATCGCGTGAACCCTCCCTGAGAAGACCCTCTTAAGGTAATCATTAAGCCAGGCCAGCTCGGCATCGTCGGGAACGTAGGGGGTGTACGGAAAGCCGTCCCTTCCGAACTCGGGATACCATCTGGGGTGGAACGGCTCAAACACTGACTTGTAGCCCGGAATGGACTCAAGAAGCTCCATTAACCAGGTCGAGCCGGAGCGGGGGCTTCCAAATATCGCTATAGTGTCCTCTGTTCTGTAATCGTGAAGGAATGATGCCAGTTCATCGACAGAGTGATTAAAGCGGGCGAGCAACTTTTCGGCAACTCCCATATTGCTCCCTCCAGCAACCGAGTTTGTGATTGGGAACCTCGGGTTATATAGTTTGTTGAACCAAAAGACTATTGAAAGGCACTCCGGTTTCTTACCATCGTGAGAAAAATGCTCGAGGTCTCGGTCGTTATATCGACGCTCTACAAGAGGCCGGAAGAGCTGGCTGAGTGCCTCAGATCAATAGCAGGGCAGAGCGTAAAGCCGATCGAGGTCATTCTCATCAACGGTGCGCCTTCAAGGGAGGAAAAGAGAAAGGTCGAGAGCGAGATAAAGCTCCTGAGGTCCAGGGGAATCGCGGTCAAGAGGTTCCACCTTCCCAGCTGCAGTCTCCCCCACGCCAGGAACGTCGGGGCAAAGATGGCCAGGGGTGATGTAATCCTCTTCCTAGACGACGACGTGATCTTGGAAAGGGACTACCTGAAGAATGTTATCCTAACCTACGAGGAGCACCCAGACGCCATGGGTGTTCAGGGCTTTATAACCAACAGGATAAACCCAAACAACCCGCTCATCAGGTTCGGTTTTCTGAAGTTCCTCTGGTGGCTCCTCCAGCGCGGCTACTACGAGGTCGATGTTCACAAACAACTCCCCTCACTCTTTGAGGTTCTCCCATACCGTGTCACCCGGGTGATAAGGCGAGAGAGCTTCAGCGGAACGAACATGTCATTCAGGAGGGAGGTCTTCAGGCACCTGGAGTTCGACGAGAGGCTGAAGGAATACGCCGTTGGGGAGGACAAGGACTTTTCCTACAGACTCCACAGGCTCTTCCCGGGGTCTCTCTACCAGACTCCCCACGCGAGGCTGGTGCATCAGGAGGCCCCGGCCGGAAGACTTGCCTCAAGGGGGTTTGAGGTCATGAGGCAAGTTTATCATCTTTACCTGTTCTACAAGCTCTTCGAGAACACGCTCCCCAACAGGATTCGCTACGCCCTCGGAAGAATGGGGGACCTGTTGCTTTACTCAATCCTGTTCGCGACCTCAGGCTTTAAAAGGGAGAACGCCCGTAGGATAATTTACATGATTGAGGGTCTGGTGATGGCGACCCTCAACAGGAACAGGATTAAGAAGAGAGGTAAACTTCTGGACGGAGCGGGTTCCTCATGGGGAGAATAATAATCCTGGGCATAGATGGGCTGGAGTACGACCTGGTGAGGGAGTGGAACCTGAAGTACCTGCAACAGAGGGCGTTCACAAAAACCGATCTCTCGGATTTTGAGGTAATCGTAACCCCGCCGATATGGGCATCGATGCTCACGGGGAAAAAAATACCTGAGATAGAGGAGCCGTTTATAAGGAGGCAGAAGTTCATAGCCAAAAAAGGCAACATAACCCGGGTCAGGACACCGTGGTATGTCAAGCTCGGGGCAAAGATACTCCCCCTTCCAATAAGGAGAATGCTGGGGGATTGGATAACTTCAAATCCATTTGAAGCCACCTACGATTATCTCTTGAAGAATAAAAAGTACCCCACAATCTTCGACTACTTCGACAAGACCTGGACGAACGGCATTCCATCCTACGGGAGGAACGTCTCGAATCCAGAGACAAAAGCAGCTATGAGAGAAGCCATAAAGGGTAACCTCAAACCCCTAGTGGAATACGCAATGATGACTTACAAGCAGGATAGAAGGGCTCTCTTTGATGCACTTGATAGGGACTACAAGCTCATCTTCTGGTACACACCCTTCCTCGACGAGATTTCTCACTTCTACATTAGGAAAAAGCTAAAGCTGATGAACCTCTACTTTGATGTGAATAAGCTTGTCAAAGAAGTCTCAGAGAAGCTGGACGAAGGTGATGTGCTCTACATAATTTCTGACCATGGAATGGAGCCAATTCCCGGTGACCCACGCGGTGGAGACCACTCCGACCACGGCTTTTTCAGCAGCAATACTGGGGAGCTTATAGAGAAGCCCCAAGATCTGTTCAGGCTCGTGGTTAGCAAATCAAAGTCCAGTCATCATTAGAACCTTCTTCATATTGTTGAGGACACTCATGTCTTCCTTCGCGAACTCTCTTATTCTTTTTGGCAGAAGGTAGGGCTCCCGCTTGGAGTATGCGGCAAAATAACCAACAAACAGACCGGCAGCTTTTGTAGGATCGTCAAAGAGAGTCACAAAGAGAACTCTAAAGAGTAGGGAAACAGGACTCACTCCGAGATGATAGTTGGCTCGTCCCTGCCGTATGTAGGCTCTAAAAAACCCGTCCCTACTCTGAGTTGGTCTTAACTGGAGGGCTATTGCATCAATAACCTGGGTAACTTCCCACCCCTTAATTCTCGCGAGGTAGTTTGAAACAACATCAGGTGTGTAGAATCTTCGATAACCGCCAATATCATCGAAGCATTTCCTGCGGAACAATCGAGGACTTCCACGGGGATGATTGGGATTTGTCCTTTCCCAGTAGATGCGTTTTCCATGGGGGGTTTTCAGGTAAACTCCACCACTCGCTATTCCAAGCCGAGAATTCTTGTGGAAACGGAAAATAAGCTTCTCAAAGAACCTCCTCTCAAGGATGAAATCTGCATCAACAAGACCAATGTAGCCGTATGGAACGCCGCTCTCGTGAGCGATCCTCCTTGCAACGCTGAAGCCTGTCCTCACGACTTCGGAGTATCTCATGGTCGCGTCGTACTCGAAGAACTCATCATTCATGCTATGACCCACTATCCAAGGATGCCTAGACTCAAGCGAAGATATTATCTCGCTGGTCCTATCAGTGCTGTTGTCGTTGACTATAATCCAGAGCTTGGGTTTCAGCGTCTGATTAACAATGCTCTTGGCAAGTAGGGGGAGGTTATCTTCCTCATTCTTGGCAGGTGTAACCAGTATGTAGCCCCATGTCTTCATACTTCGCATATCAATCAGAAAAAAGACGCACATGAAGTTTATAAGGCTCACGCAACAGTATTTTATTTGGGGGATCATAATGAGAGTTTCCATCATCGGCTCCGGCTATGTTGGTCTTGTAACTGGCATGGGCTTTGTAAAGCTTGGCAACGATGTCGTCTTCGTCGACGTTGATGATAAGAAAACCGAAATGATAAACAATGCAAAGCCCCCAATCTATGAAGAAGGTCTGGAAGACCTCATGAGCCAATTCAAAGATAAATACTATGCAACAAAAGACTACAGAGAAGCAATACTGAACTCTGATGTTACCTTCATATGCGTCGGAACGCCTTCCAGAAAGGATGGCTCAATAGATTTAACCTACATCAAAAAAGCAAGCGAAGAAATTGGTAGAGCCTTAAAAGAAAAAGAGGGTTATCACGTTGTCGTTATCAAGAGCACTGTTCTTCCAGGCACTACAGAAGAAATCGTAAAGCCAATCCTTGAGAGTTACTCTGGCAAAAAAGCTTTTGAAGATTTTGGCCTTGCAATGAATCCCGAATTTCTGAGAGAGGGAGTAGCATTAAGAGACTTCTTAAATCCAGATAGGATAATAATTGGAGTGCAAGATGATAAAACCAAAGATGTCCTCGAAAAACTCTACGTCTCAATAGATGCCCCCAAACTTATCGTTGGCATAAAAACTGCCGAAATGATAAAGTACGCCTCAAATGCTTTTCTCGCAACGAAGATAAGCTTTGCGAACGAGATCGGTAATATCTGCAAGAAGCTTGGAATTGATTCCTGGAAGGTTTTCGAAGGGGTCGGATTGGATCATAGGATAAGTCCTCATTTCTTCAGGACGGGAATTGGATGGGGAGGCTCCTGCTTCCCAAAGGACGTTAGAGCATTAATTAGCAAGGCAAAAGAAATCGGAGAAGAACCCTTGATCCTTGAAGCAGTTGTGGAAGTCAACGAGAGACAGCCGCTAAAACTCATTGAACTTCTTAAGAAGCACGTTCCGGAACTTGAAGGTAAGACTATTGGAGTTCTTGGTTTGGCATTCAAGCCGAACACAGATGATGTCAGAGAGACAAGAGCGTATCCAGTAATTAAAAAACTCCTCGAGGAGAAAGCCCAAGTAATAGCCTATGACCCCAAAGCTATGGAGAACTTCAAGCATGCGTATCCAGATGTAGGGGCAAAAATTCAGTATGCTGATTCAGCTGGACAAGTAGTAGAGGCCACTGATGTCATTCTTATAGTCACCGAATGGAAAGAATTCGAAGAGCTTGATTACTCTGGAAAAATTGTCATCGATGGAAGACGCATTAGGGCCGCTGAGAGAACTGCAAAGATTTATGAGGGGGCCTGCTGGTGAAGGTTAGGAAAGCAGTTATTCCCGCCGCGGGGCTTGGGACGAGGATGTTGCCCATAACAAAATCAATGCCAAAAGAGATGCTCCCAATAGTCGATAGACCCGTCATACATTATGTGGTTGAAGAGGCAATACAGGCCGGTATTGACGACATTCTCATAATCACTGGAAAAGGGAAGAGAGCCATCGAAGACTACTTTGATAGAAGCTTCGAGCTGGAATATTACTTGAGAGAGAAGGGCAAAGTGGAGGAGCTCCGAGAGATTGAGGAAATAGGTGAGATGGTGGACATCTACTACGTGCGCCAGAAGAGGCCTTTGGGACTGGGAGATGCAGTGCTCCACGCCGAAAAACATGTCAATGGAGAGCCCTTTGCTATTCTGCTTGGTGATGACATAATACTGAGCCAGAAACCCGCAATAGCTCAGCTTATAGATGTTGCCAAGAAGAAGAATGCACCTGTTATAGGAGTGGAAAATGTACCATGGGATCTCGTGAGTAGGTATGGAATCATCGAGGGGGAACGGATTGAAAATTGCCTCTACAGAATAAAGAACCTAATCGAGAAGCCCTCCCCTGAGGAGGCGCCGAGCAACGTCGCGATAATCGGTAGGTATATCCTTACCCCTGAAATCTTTGACGTGTTGAGAGAAACTTCCCCCGGAAAAGGCGGTGAGATACAGCTCACGGATGCCCTGAAATCTCTGCTGCAGGAGAATGAGATGTTCGCAAAGAAAATAAACGGAAGACGCTATGATGTGGGAAGCAAAGCGGGGTTCATAATAGCCAACATCGAACTGAGCATCGCAAGGAAGGATCTTCGAAATCACATTCTCCAGCACATGGAAAAAATCCTTAGGGAGATCCGCGATGGTTAAACCCACGGTCTCCGTCATAATCCCCACACACAACAGGGCCAAACTCTTGAAAAGAGCAATAAACAGCGTGCTTAGGCAGACATTTGAAGACTTCGAGCTGATAGTGGTCGACGATGCCTCCTCCGATAACACCCCTGAAGTCGTAGAGAGCATAAAAAACGGCAGGATAAGGTACATTCGCCTTGAAAAAAATTCTGGAGGTCCAGTAGCAAGGAATACTGGCATTAAAAAGGCGAAAGGTAGATTCATAGCCCTGCTCGATGATGATGACGAGTGGCTACCGAATAGGCTGGAACTTCAGGTTAAAAAGTTTGAAAACTTGGAGAAGGATGTGGGAGTTGTCTATGGCGGCTTTTACTATGTCTCACAAGATACAGAAGAAATCCTCGGAAAACGCCTTCCCAAATATCGAGGAAACGTCTATAACAACTTCCTGAAGGAGAACTTTGTGGGCAGTCCAACACTCTTAATAAGGAGAGAATGTTTTAAAAAAGCGGGACTCTTTGACCCAGAGCTCAAAAGCTCTCAGGACTGGGACATGTGGCTTCGGATAGCGAAGTATTACAAGTTTGAGTACGTGCCAACGGTGGTTGCAAAATACTACGTTCACGGCCACCAGATAACGTTTAACATGAAAAAATACATCTCAGGAAGAGAGAGATTCATATGGAAGTACCCGGACATATACAAAAACTCCCAAATACTAAGCATTCATTTAAGCCAGATGGGCCTGCTCTTAATCCTAAGTGGAAACACTAAGAAAGGACTGAGATATCTAACAAAATCCATTGCAATGGCACCCCTCAATATGGAAAACTACCATAAACTCCTAGAACTTGCTCTCGACTCGCGCTCAGTAGAGTATATCAAAAAAATACTCCAGTTTAACCGATAGCACACTACATTTTTAAACTCAGCTCGAAAACGCTTTATTAGGTGACTCAAATGAACAGCACGCTCACCATGATGATCATTGGCATCCTAGCATTTTGGGCCGTGCTCTACGCCCTCTTCGGGAGAAAATACAATGAAGAGAATGAAGAGGGCTTGGCTGTTGACCTTTTCATAGCCATGTGGCGAACAAAGAAACTGTTAGGCTTCATAGACAATCTCGCCCATAGATGGAAGCGCTTCTGGAGGGTTTATGGAGATATAGGAATAGCCCTCGGCTTCCTTGGCATGGCCTATGTCTTCTACGCCCTCCTAAAGACCGCGATGAATACAATACAGACCGGAGGCGAGCAGGCCGGAGTCCAGCTTGTGATACCAGGCATTACGATTCCCCTCTCATACGGCCTGATAGCCCTTGTAGTTGTCATGGTCGTCCACGAGCTGAGTCATGGAGTAGTCGCAAGGGCTGAAAATCTGCCCCTAAAGTCAGTCGGCTTGGTTCTTCTCGCCGTAATCCCCGGTGCCTTCGTGGAGCCCGACGAGGAGGCCCTTGAGAAAGCCCCACTGAGAACGAGGCTGAGGGTTTACGGCGCAGGCTCGCTCGCCAACATAGTGACGGCTTTGATAGCGGTTCTCATAATCAACTTCGCAATAACCCCGGTTCTCCAGCCGGCAGGAATACTCGTCTCTGGAGTCCTTGAAGACGGTCCCGCTTACGGCGTTCTCCAGCAGGGGGATGTAATAATCGCAATGGACGGTCAGCAGATCAAGGACATGGAGCAGTTCATTAAGTTCATGAACACGACTAAGCCAGGCCAAGTGCTGACAATCACCGTATTGAGGGGCGGGAATGAAATAAACCTCCAGCTGAAGCTCGGAGCGCACCCGGATAACCCGGAAAGGGGTTATATTGGTATTTATCCAGCACCACACTACGTCTCAAAGGTAGGACACGAGAACATAATCTTTCCGCTGTTCTTCACGTTCTACTGGATATACGTGCTCAACCTTGGAATTGGCCTCATGAACCTCTTCCCACTCGTTCCATTGGACGGTGGCAGGATGCTCGATGATGTAGTCAAGACGTATCTTCCGGAAAATGTGGCCAAGCCCGTAAGGTACTTCACGATAGGAGTCGGATTGTTCCTCCTAGCGCTGAACCTGTGGCCGGCCCTAAGGGGTATTATGGGCTAAGATATCCTTATTTTACCTCCTTTTATCTGGAATTTATAAGCTCCCGGCTCAAAGTCAGGTAGTGGAGATTTTCTTATGATCATCTCTTCGTATTTCAGGTCACCAGAACGAAACTCGACAATATACTGACTGTACAATGCCAGCCAAGACATGTATCGTTTTGACACACGATCTTTGTTTAGCAACCAGATATTTATTGGTCTCTTCCTGTTTTCAGTTATTCTCGCGGTTTCTTTTAATGCAAAAATTTTCTGATTTATGCGGATTGAAGTACGTTCCCCCATTAGAAATCCAAATCCGTCGGATGTTACCACTAAACCCACCGGCCTCCTGTCCTTTACATCTTCCTTGAGCAACTGCCTGTAAGTCGCAACATACTTTGGAACGAAGGTAGATACATCCAAATTTGGTAAAGTACGCACGTAACGATGAGGGTATTTTAACTGGTCATATGACGCAAAGATGTCAATAACACCCAAATTTCCACGTTCTCCCTCATGATATATATCGATACCAGCAAAGTTTAGCCCCATATTGAGAGCAGAAAGAGGGAGGACAGTATTTATTATTACCCCAAAATCACCCATGTCCATTCTATTTTTTAGAATCTTAGCACCAAGGGTCCATCCGACAGAATATGTATCATAAACAATCAACAAAACGGAGTCTTCTAAAAGCCCACCACCTATAAGTCTATCAAGCTTCTCTATACCAGTGCTCAACACCGCCCCCACCAATACTTTTTTGATTTAAACGATATTAAATATTTTGATAGAGTAACTCCCAATGTGAATTTTTTTAAGCTCACGAGATTATCCACTTGGGGATAACATGAGATGCTCTAAATGCGGGAGACCAGCCGTCTACCATGCACGCTACACGGGAAGGTACTACTGCAAGAAGCACTTCAACGAGATGGTAGAGAAGAAGTTTAAGGAGACCGTTAAGAAGTACAGACTCGTAGAGAAGGGTGAGAGGATAGCCGTTGGCGTGAGCGGCGGAAAGGACAGCGTTGTTCTTCTCCATCTCCTTGCTAAGCTCCAGAAAAAGTTCCCCTTCGAGCTGGTGGCGGTGACGATAGACGAGGGAATAGCCGGCTACCGTCCACCGAGCGTGGAGATAGCCAGAAGAAACGCGGAGAAGCTCGGTATAGAGCATCATATCTATTCGTTCAAGGAATACATAGGATTCACCCTCGACGAAACAGTTGAGATAATGGGAAGCTTTGAGAAGGGTGAAAGAGTCGGAGCCTGCTCCTACTGCGGAGTTTGGAGGAGGTGGCTTCTCAACCACGCGGCCAAAGAGGTGGAGGCTGATAAGTTAGCCGTCGGCCACAACCTCGACGATGAGGTTCAGATGTTCATAATGAACATACTTAGGGGAGACATTGCCCGCTTGGGCAGAACCGGGCCTTACTACGAAGAGATTCATCCTGAGCTTGTTCCAAGAATAAAGCCCCTCCGCGAGATTCCCGAGAAGGAGATAATACTCTACGCAGTGCTGAACGAGATTGAAGTCGATTTGAGCGAGTGCCCCTACGCTGTCGAAGCCTTCCGCGCCGAGATAAGGGACTGGATCAACGAGATGGAAGAGAAGCATCCAGGAACCAAGTACCAGATTCTCAGGAGCTACGACAAACTCTTCCCTCTCATAGCAAAAACCTATACCAAACGGACGAGCGAGCTTAACCGCTGCAAGATATGCGACCAGCCGACAACGGGCGAGATATGCAAGGCCTGCCAGTTCAGGTTACAGGTAGAGAGAAAGGCTAGGGAAAAGGGGCTGACCTTCAGAATGGAATAGAAGAGGGTTCCTTCAGAGGCCTGCTTGATGTGCTCGAAGTTCTACAAGGTAATCGCCGATAGACCTAGAACTACAGTTAAAATAACGGAAACGGAGCAAAGGAAATAACAGAGTACCCAGCGACGTTGAAGAAGGTCCTCAGCGAGATTTAGACTCGTCCTCAGCTTTTCTAATCAGCTCTTTGGCCCTCTCAATGCGGTACTCCTCAATAAGGCGGAGGAACTTTTCAGTTTCCCTTTCGCGGTCTTCCTCCTCCCACTTCGCCAAGAGTTCCTCGATGGCCTTCTCCAGCCTTTCCCTCTCCACGACGGCAAACTCGTCAACCCTCTTGACGTCCAGCTCTTCAGAGGTGAAAAATGGTACGTGAGCTTCTCTGAGAATCTCAGCGACGGCTTGAGGCAGGGGCTTCTCGGTTATCAGCGCACGGATTTTCTTTTCGATCAGGGACTCCGCTATGGCTTTTCCAGCTCCAGCGGGATTAACTACGAAGAGGACGTCACCCCTCCTTATGCCTATCTCCCTCTCAAGCCTCTCGAGTTCGCGCCAGCTGAGAACCTCCATGACCTTGAGCGGAACTGCACTTCCCCGTATCTCAACGACGTTCATCCGCTTAACTTGAGCCAAATCCCTGCTCAGCCTTTCAATTATCGCCTTGGCCTCTCTAAGTTCCCTCTCAAGCCTCTCTATGCGCTTGACCTTAGCCTCAAGCTCCCTCTCGCGGAGAACCTTCCTTCTGACCTCCTCGTCATAGTCAACAAGCCTGCGCTCGAGCCGCCCTATCATCTTCCTCTGCTCCTTTATGATTTCCCTCAGCTCAGCGTTTTCCCTCTCGAGGAACTCAATCCTCTTTTCAAGCTCGCGAATTCTCTTCAGGTATGGTTCGAGATCAACACTCGGCTTTTCCTCAGGCTTCTCCTCTTCCCTCTTTGGCCTCTCACGGAGGGTTACGCGCTGCATAGCCTCGCCGAGGTTGTAGCCCTGAATCACAAGGGCCTTGATCTCATCCGCCTTTTTGATCAGCCCGGCTTCCCTCAGCTTCGCCTCTACATGCTCCAGCTTGGGCTTCAGGCGAAGGTAGGCCTTATAGGCTGCAGCCAAGGCGTCGCGCTGGTGGTCGTCTTCAACGCTTACACCGAGGTTTCTCAAAAGCTCGTTTTTCTCCTCCACGCGGAGGCTCTCCCTCGGGACGAAGAGCTGGGCCTTAAATGAGCGGGCTATCTTCTCGACGAAACCAGGGGCAGGATTAACATCGGTTGCCACTATTACCGGATGACCGACGTCGCTTATGAAGCGGAAGACCTCGCCGACAGGCATGTTCCTCTCGCTGTGGAGAGCTACTATGTTTCCGCTTAAATCGATAGCCGCTATTCCAACGGTTATTCCCGGATCTATGCCGACTATTATGCTTCTGCGCTCCTCTATGGCCCTCTCGCTCTTCAGAGGAGCAAAACCCAGCTCGGCCCTCTCGACAGGGTAAATTCTAACCTCGACGTCGCCGCCGCGCATGGGTCTTATTAGGCCAGCCAGCTCTTCCCTGCTCGCGTAGACCTTAAACTCGCCCTTCGCCAGACCGTAGTCCTTCTCTTCAACTTCTAAATCGAAGGGAACGTCGGCCCTCCTCAGCCTGTCCTCTATCTCCCTAACCTTGTCTCTAACCAGGTTGTGGACACGCTTTCTATAGCGGTCCTGGCTCCAGCCGCCTTTCCCATGGCTCCTCCCCCGCGTCACCTTGATTATAACCTCGTCCTCAAAAGCCAAAACCTCATAACCTATTCCTTTCGAAGCTAGGAGAGCGCAGACTTTAGCTTCTTCGTAGGGGTCGAACTTGTCGGTTATCCTTATCCCATGCTCCCTCGCGAGGCCCCAGAGGGAGCGCTGTTCCCCAGGTCTCCCCGTCACCTGGACAAGCTTCGTTCCGCTGGGTAGTGCCCGGAGGAACTTTCTCAGGTCGTCACCCAGCTCGGTAACGCTGTCCATGGCAACCATATCCGGTCTCTTGCTCTGGATGAAGCGGATTAAGCGGTACAGAGTGAACTCACCCTTCCTCTCTACTCTACCGTTGAACCAGCTCACGACGGCAAACCTCTTTGGATGCTCGCTTATTATGTCAATTCCGAGGATTAGAATAGGCACCACCCTCAAAGGGTTTTGTAAAAAGTTAGAGGAGTGTCTTAAAAAGGTTATCAGGCTTTCAGCGAGGTTTTAATGATAACCTCATAGGCCTTCACTACCGTTTCTAAGGCCATTGAAGGCCTCGGCTTATCGAGGGCCTGCTCATGGATGAAAGGCACGTGGATGAAGCCGGCTTTGGTTTCCATTCCTGCGACGGCTATCGTATGGAGGACAGTGTACATAGCCGTGTTGCAGACGTAGGTTCCGGCGGTGTTTGAAACGGCCGCGGGTATCTTTGCTTCCCTCAAAGCCTTCACGATGGCCTTTATTGGAAGTGTGGCAAAGTATGCATCCGGTGCCCCCTCAAAAATCGGCTCGTCTTCCGGTGTGTATCCCTCATTGTCGGGCATCGTCGAGTCCATGACGTTTATTGCAACTCGCTCTACTGTGATGTTCGGTCTCCCGCCGGCCTGCCCGGTCAGAATGACCAGATCCGGCTTTGTCTCCACTATGAGCCTCGGCAGGAGCTCCCTAACGCCCCTGAAAGTAACTGGAAGCTGGCGCTTTATCAGCTCTGCACCGGCGATCTCGTCCGGCAGCCTCCTGACTGCCTCCCACGAGGGATTTATTTCCTCCCCACCAAAGGGCTCGAAACCAGTAATCAGCACCTTCATGATGACCACCGAAAAGGTTAGGTTTTTAGGTTTAAAAACACACTCAGCTTGAGGGATGAGAATGAGGTACGACGTTCTTATAATCGGTGGCGGACCCGTTGGCAATTATCTCGCTAACCTGCTCGCGAGGGACTTCAAAGTAGCGGTGGTGGAGAAGAAGGGCTCCTTCGGGGGAAAGGCCTGCACCGGGATAATAGGGGCCGAGAACTTCGAGAGGCTCGGTCTTCCGGAGGAGGCCATCCTCAACAAGCTTAGGGGAGCAGTCTTCTACTCCAGAATACAGAGCTTCGAGATTGAGAGAAAATCACCGCAGGCTTACCTTGTCGACAGGAAAATCCTTGAGAAGAGCCTCGCCGAGAGAGCCGTTAGGAGGGGAGCCGATTATTACATGAGCACAACTTTCTTAGGCTTCAAGAACGAAAGGGCAGTTCTTCAGAGGTTCGGCGAGAGGTTTGAGATCGAAGCTGGCTTCTACGTTGGCGCCGACGGCGTGAGCAGCACCGTGGCAAAAGCCATTAGAGCTCAGACAAAGGCGGAGTTCCTGAGCGGCTACGAGGTCGAGGTCGTTGGTGAGTTCAAACCTGACTTCGTAGAGGTATGGGTGAACAAGGACATCAACGAGGAGTTCTTCTTCTGGGTGGCGCCGGTAAACGAGAGTCTGGCCAGAGTCGGAACCTTCGGAGGCCTTGAAGCACTCTACAAGTTCCTCAAGATCCGGATGCTCAAGCCGGACGCTGTGGTCGAGTTCAAGGCCGGAAGCGTCGGTTTTGGCGTGAGAAAGCCCTGGATAAGGGGGAATGTGGCGCTTATAGGCGATGCGGCACTTCAGATAAAGCCCACGACGGCGGGAGGAATAGTCTTCGGGATGATCTGCGCCCACGCCCTTAGAAGCGCCCTTCTCGAAGGCAGGCCCGAGGAATACGAAAAGCTGTGCAAGAACATAAAGAGACAGATATCCTTCGGGCTTCGCTTCAGGAAAGTCTTCAGGGGCCTGAGTCAGGACGACATCGAAAAGATTTTTGAGGTTCTCGGAAGTGAGGAGGCAAGGGAGGTAATAGAGAGTCAAGCTGACTTCGATGACCATGTTAAGACCACCAAAGCCATACTTAGAAGGCCAAAGCTCCTTGCGAAGCTCCTGAGGATAAGCCCGAGCATCGTCAGGTACCTCGTGTGAGGTGGGAGTATGGTAACGTGGAGAATGGGTCTTCAGGAGGAGTACCTCAAGGCGATAGCCGAGGGCAGGAAGAAGGTCGAGGGAAGGCTCTACGACGAGAAGAGGCAGGGGATAAAGCCGGGCGATACGATAATCTTCGAGAACAAGCTCATGGTGGTCGTGAAGGACATCAGGGTTTACTCCTCCTTCAGAGAGATGCTGGAGAAGGAGGGTCTTGAGAACGTCTTACCAGGGGTAGAGAGCATCGAGAAAGGTGTGAAGGTTTACAGAAAGTTCTACAGCGAGGATAAGGAGAAGAAGTACGGTGTTGCGGCGATAGAGGTAGAGCCTATTGGGTGGGTTGGGGAAGAGAATCCATAACCCATGAGGAGCACATCAATCCAAAATTTCTTTTAGAACTTCACAAACAGGAAAAGAAAGGAGAAACCTCAGAGGTACCTCTCCTTCACCCAGCGGACGAAGTACTCCGGGTTCAGCTCCTCTCCGATGGCCTTCTTTAAGAGCTCCTTCGGTGGGTAGATGCTGCCCCAGCGGTGTATCTTTTCCCTCAGCCAGGCCTTGATGGGCTCGAACTCGGCTCTGGCAACCTTCTCCTCGAAGTCCGGAATGTCCCTCTTCATGTGGTAGTATATCTGCGCTGAAAGGAGCGTTCCGATGCTGTAGGTCGGGAAGTAGCCGACCGTCCCGTGGGCCCAGTGGATGTCCTGGAGTATTCCCTCGGCGTAGGTCTTGGGCCTTATGCCGAGGAGCCTCTCCATCTCCTCGTTCCAGAGCTCAGGGAGATCTTTCGCCTTGACGCCCTCGTTGAGCATCATCCTCTCGAGCTTGAAGCGAAGGAGTATGTGGAAGTTGTAGGTTACAACATCAGACTCTGTCCTGATGAAGTCCGGCCTGACCATGTTGAAGTAGAGGTAAACATCCTCGGGCGTGTAGTTGGCCATGAACGGCAGGTTTTCCTTGAGCACTGGGTGAATCAGCTCGGCGAACTCCCTGCTCCTTCCGATTACGTTCTCCCAGAACCTGCTCTGGCTCTCATGGATTCCAAGGGAGACGCCTCCAGCGATTGGGCTGAACATGAAGCGCTCATCCTGCTGGAGCTCGTAGAGGGCATGACCGAACTCGTGGACGGTGCTCAGTATGGTCCTCCTAAAGTCGTAGCCCTCATATCTGGTCGTTATCCTGACGTCCCTTATGCCAAACTCCGTGGTGAACGGATGGGCCGAGACGTCAAGCCTCGAGCGGACGCCGAGCGGAAAGCCGAACTTCTCCAAAATCCAGAGGTTAACGCGCTCCATCTGCTCCCTCTCGTACTTCTCCTTTTCGAGCGGGTGGCTCTGCGGGACCTTTCCCTCGTCCATTATCTTTTCGAGGAGCGGCTTGAGCTCCTTCTCCAGCTTTTTGAACATTCTTTCGACGTCTCTTGTGGTTGTCCCCTCCTCAAAGAGATCGAGCAGGGCATCGTAAGGCTCGTCCTCGTAGCCGAGGTAGTCAGCGGCCCTCTTGGCGAGGTCTATGATTCTGTCGAGCCAAGGCTCGAACTTGGAGTAGTCGTTGGTTCTTTTAGCCTCTTCCCATGCTTTCGTTGCCTGGCTTGTTACCTCGCTCATCTCCCTGAGGAACTCAGGTGGGAAGGACTTGCTTATCCTGATTGAGCGGTCGAGGACGCGAACGACGCCGCGCTCGTACTCGTTGAGGTCTTCGATTCCCTTCGCCTTCTCGACGAGCTCGACGAACTCAGGCTTGAGGAGGAACTCCTGGCTGAGAACGCTCAGCTCGCCCTGGGCAACAGAGCGCTCGAGTATGCCCTCTCTAGGCATGTTAACCTCCATGTCCCAGCCAAGGACGCTCCGGGCGTGGCTAATGGCCCAGATGCGCCTATACTTGGCGAGAATCTGCTTGATGGTTTCGTTCTGGAAGATTTCCTCCATGGCAACCACCCCACTGTCTTTGATTCAGCATTGGAATTAGGCTCTTTTAATCTTTTCGATGAGCATCTGAACGGAGGGGTAGAAATCGATTACTCAACCGGAAATCGCTTAAAGACCGGTTCATAATGATGGCCAAAATAAAAGACGGTGATGAGGATGGACCTCGTCGTGCTCGGTCATGTCTCAATAGATCATCTCAGGTTTCCGGGCAAGGAAGAGATACTCCTTCCGGGAGGAGCTGCAACGGCAGTGGCGACTTCTGCGGCTCTAGCAGGGGCCAAGGTGGGCCTCGTTACCAAGGTGGGCGAGGATTTCCCGGGAGAGTGGCTGGAGAAACTCTCATCGATCCTTGACGTTAGAGGCGTTCAGGTTCTCCCGGGAAGGACGATACATATCTACATGATATACCATGAGGACGGAAGCGTGGATGCACCCGTTGACATGGGAGTTGCCCAGGCCATGGGGGAGACACCCATTCCCGAAGAATATCTCAAAACCAAACTCTTCCACATAGCCCCCATTCCCCCAGGGGAACAACTGAAAGCCATCAAAAGGCTCGAAGGGAAAAGGATAAGCATTGACTTCAACCCGACCTACATGGAGGACTACAAGAGGAAAACCAAACTTATGAAGGAGATAGTCTCGCGCGTTGAGGTTATCTTCCCCAACGAGAGGGAGGCGTTAACGATAACGAAAGCCGAGACCGCGGAGGAAGCCGCAAAGATTCTCCACGACTGGGGCGCGAAGCTGGTGGTCATCACAAGGAGCGAGAGGGGAGTTTTAATCTACGATGGAACCTTCAAAGAGTTCCCGGCACTCCCAATAAGTCCCGAGGAGATAGTGGATCCGACCGGGGCTGGAGATGCATTCGCGGGTGGCTTCCTGGCGGGATACTCTAAGGGAGCACCGCTCGAGGAGTGCGTTAGAACGGGTCTCGAGAGAGCCCGCGAGATCCTCAAAAAGATGGGGAGCTGGAGCATAGAGGTTTAGCTCTCAGCAACGGCCTTCGCGAAGACGTACAGTGCTATGAGCAGGAAAGCGGCCAAGGCAGTAACCTCGAGCCTCGGAAGGGCAGGGGAGATGCTCTCCATGAGGAGATAAGTTGGAAAAGCCAGCACCACCGCAGCTAAGACGACGAAGTAATGCTCCTTTGGAGCCCTCTCCCTGTCGAGGTAGCCCATCTCGATGGCCAGAAGGGTTAGGGCTATTATCGCGAGGCCGTAAAGTCCGCCGGTGCGTGTGTATATCAGGAATGCCCCAACGGTCACGAGAAAGAGGGAGCCGATGAAGTACCACTGGATTCCCATAAGGCCAAGGGGGATTAGGAAGAGGATCCTGCCGTCAATCCTCGCCAGCAGCGCAAAGAGGAGAGCCAATGGAATCACTGAAAAGAGCCGCCTCTTTATCTTCATAGGCTTATCACCTCTGCTATCGCAGACTTGAGGGGCTTCCTGACGTCCCAATCGATTATTATTCCATAGGCTGCCATCTTCCTCAGCATGGCCTTTCTCTGAAGGCTGAGAAGCTTTAATGCGAGCTCCTCTTCCCTGCTCTTCGGCTCGAGGGCCGTGTATGGGTTGGGACTTATGACAACGACGTTGTAGCCGTACCTCGCCATGGTTTTAAGCGCCTCCCTGCTCTCTTCTGCCAGGAGGGGCGAGAAGTATAGCAGCTGAGCCCTCGCCGGAAAGCGGGACTTTATGAGATGCTCAACCTGGTAGGCAATCAGGTTGTTCTTGTCCGGCTTTGCAGTGCTGAGAAAATCAACACACTTGAAGAAGTGCCTCTTTCCGTAGTCTATCCGGACCCAGAGGGGGACTTCTTCAGCTAAGAGCAAACCGAAGCTCGTGCCGTTGTTAAGGGCGTCGAGCATGAGCGAGGCAGCAGCACGGACGAGATAGTCAAAGACGAGCTCTCCCGTGTAGGAGGAATCGACGATGAAGACGACGTCCACCTTCCTCTCGCTCTCGTACTCGTTGGCCATTATCCTTCCAGTCCTTGCAGTGGCCTTCCAGTTGATTATCTTGAGCGGGTCACCGGGCTGGTACTCCCTTATAGCGTGGAACTCGACACCTTCGCCGACCCTTGGCGACGGCAGTGGACCGACGGTTATCTTCGTTCCCCTCGTGGAGTATGGGGTGGGGACGTCCTCTATGATGGGGACGCCAACGATTTCAGTGTAGAGTTCAATCTTCTTATCAACCTTGAAAAAGCCGAAGGGATCACGGTAGCTGAGACCGACCCAGTTGAACTCGTGGATACCCCTCTTTACCCTAACTCTGTATCTCAGGATTCTCTCCTCACCCTTCTTTAGGGAAATCACATACTCCTTGCTACCCTCTACAAGCTCAAGCCCTTCTGGTATGTTCTCCACAAGCTTAAGGCTCGGAATCCTCTCGCGGGACTTTATCCTGAGCTGGATTTCGACTTCGGTGCCCTCCAGAAAACGATTGTGGGGAATAATACGCTCTATCTCAACGTTCAGGCTGGGCTTGAAGAAGAAAACGGCTATGAAGAGCAGCCAGAGGATTGGAAGAGTAAGGTAAACCATCTCCCAGCGGAGCAAGAGAAAGGCAAAGAGGACAATGAGCCACAGGGCTATCAGTATCTCCTCGGCTTTCTCGGTGGGCATCATTCTCCCAGCTAGTCCTGCAGGCTTTTCCCTTCCCTTAACGTTCGTCGGGGTCCGGAGTATGACCTCACCGCTCTCGGCCACTCTTCCACCTCACTCGAACTTGGGAACGGGAACGCGCTCAAGGAGCTTCTCCATGATGCTCTCCTGGCTGACCTTGGTGTACCAGAGCTCGCGCTTGAGGATGAGCCTGTGGCTCAGGGCAGGAACGGCTATCGCTTTAACATCGTCGGGAATCACGTAGTCCCTGCCCTCGAGTGCGGCATAGGCGCGGGAGAGCTTGAGGAGGGCGAGACTTCCCCTCGGAGAGGCACCGACCTCTATCTCCCTTCTGTCCTCCCGGGTGGCGATGACGATATCCGTTATGTACTCAAGGATGGCGTCGCTGACGTAGACATCCTCGATTGCCCTCTGCATCTCCACGACTTCCTCAGGAGTAAGGATGGAGTTTATGTCTACTTCCTCCTTCTTTCTGGCCATTCTCCTGCGGAGTATCTCGATCTCCTCGTCCTTGCTCGGGTAACCGACGCGGAGCCTAACCAGAAACCTGTCGAGCTGGGCCTCTGGCAGGGGATAGGTTCCCTCCTGCTCTATCGGGTTCTGGGTGGCTATAACTATGAAGGGCTTGGGCAGCTCGTAGGTCTTACCCTCCACTGTAACCTGTCTCTCCTGCATCGCCTCGAGGAGTGCACTCTGGGTCTTCGGAGGGGCACGGTTTATCTCGTCAGCGAGGAGGATGTTGGTGAATATCGGCCCCTTCTTGAACTCGAACTCGAGCATTTTCTGGTTGAAGACGCTCACGCCAAGAATGTCACTTGGAAGTAGATCTGGAGTGAACTGAACGCGTTTGAAATCAAGACCCAAAGCCTTGGCGAAGCTCTTCGCCATCAGGGTCTTTGCGAGACCCGGAAGATCCTCGAGCAGTACGTGGCCATCAGCGAGTATCGTTGTCAGGATTAACTTGAGCACCTCGTCCTTTCCTACTATGGCCCTCTTGACCTCTTCCAAGACCAGATTACCCTTCAGGCTTACCTCTTCTACCTTCATTTAGATCAGCCTCCACAATCTTGAGTGCCTTTTCAAGGTTGTCAAGAAAGTCCCGCTCCGAGCGAAGAGCCTTCAATGCCTCGTTCGGCTCGGAGAGGAGTGAGCGGTAGGTTGAGTTGTAATCGTCGGAAAGGGTCGCGTAGATGTCTATTATCTTCTCCTCCACAAGAGAGCGGGCGACTTTACCAGTTTTGGCCTTGTCTATGAGGGCGATGGTCCTGTCGACGTCTGTCTTTCTTTTCACCTGCATCGAACGTCTCAGCCTGGGTCTCGCCACTCGTATCTCTATGCCAAAGAGAAAGAACGCCAGAAAGATCCCAAGGAAGAGAACCGCTAACCATCTGACCATGTACGAACCCGCAATTGTAGCTATAAGCAACAGAACGGCACCGACGATGACCACGGCTTTATGTAGCCCCATTCAACGCACCCCGCATCTTTCTGTAAAGCTCGAGGGCTTTCTCCGCATCGTCCCATGTAACCTTCTCGGGGGCATACTTTGCCTTTTCAAAGAGCTTCGTTAAACCAACGAACGGCTCTTTGAATAGGGACACGTTCACGTTCCTCGCGTGCTCCCAGTGGGTCCAACTCTTCCTATACGGTATTCCCAAGACTTCGAGCCAGAGGACGGCGTTCTTGTATATACCAACAACAGCCTCCTTCGGGTCGCTGAACATGTCGAGGCCGAGCTCATCGAGCTTTTTATCGAACAGCTCTGCCCTCTCGCACATCTTCTTCCTTTTCCTCTTCCTGAGGGCCTCACGGTAGTAGACAACGGCAAAGTAAACCGCTCCCACTATGAAGATCGCGACGAAGGCGTAGAGCAGATAGTTAGTCTGAGGAGAAACCGTTGGGGTTGTGTTTGCGAAGGTGTTGTTGTAGTAAAGGGGAGACGGTGGGGTTACTGTCTCACCGATGGAGGTGTTGTTGAGGGTCTCGTTGAAGGATATGTTAGGAAACAAGGGCAGCGTTTTTTGGTTTCTACCGAAGTATACGTACCCCAGGGCCCCAATCCCCATCACGATCCAGGAAATCACGTACCGGAGCTTGTCGACCTCAAACTCTCTCCTGGAAGTTGAATCGCGCCAGCTGAGAAAGAGAAGGAAGAGAATTACCGCCGAAACTATAGCGGCGGCAATTACCAGAAAGCCTGTGAACGGGGCGGGGCTTTTTTTCAGCTCTCCGGTTTTAGTATCGTAGCTCAACAGAAGTGTCATCAATGAAAATAGCAGTCCAAAGAGGGTTAGAAATTTTACCCTAGTGGACATTTTTATCGGGTGTAGTATGGAGGGCAGGTTTAAAAACTTTTACCCCTAGGTAAAGGTCAGGTGATATGTATGGAGAAGATGCCAAAGCTTTACGTTGAAGTCCCCAAAGAGGGGTGTATCGAAAACAACAAGGCTTCGAGGGACTGTCTCATCATAATGAACAACGTTGAGGTATGGCTGAGGAAAGGTGAGAGTGTTCCAGAGTTCATCGACGTCGAGAAGGCCAAGTTCCTCGCCAAAGAAGTCTACGACAGGTTCTACCTTCACGTGGACAGACTCAAGGGCAGGATGGAGGTGGATGCCGTCCTTGTGCTCCCAGACGGGAGGACAAGAATATACCTAAGGAAGGGCGACGAGCTTCTCCTTCTCCCGGTCGAGGGCTACACTAAAACCCTCATAGCCAACGTGGGCAATCGCGTCAGAACCGGTGACGCCTTCGCAGCGGTAACGACAAAGAAGGGCGAAGTCCACTACCTTAAGCCTCCCAAGACAGGAACGGTTGTCTTCATTGACGAAATAACCAACAGACCGCACTACGTCTACTACATTCTTCCGGAAGAGTAGTCCCCACCTTTGTCTAAATTTTTAGACGTTGGTAGGGATTCACTCTTTCATCCCAGCTATCATGGCGTCTATGCTCGACTTAAGGGCAAGTTTTATGCCGTCCATTGGATCCAGACCTTTGATGGTTCTCGTATTGTTTGCGCTTGTTATTATGAGAGACCACTGGAAGATACCATCTTTGAGGAGCCGGCTCTGAAACATGGCTATAAACTTCTGCCCATCCTTCGAGACCTCAAGGATCTCAATGTCTGTGTCTCCGAGCTTTGTGGCGTAAACCTCCTTGATCTGGAGGTCCTTATACTCCTCCCGGAGTCTATCTGAAAGACATCCCATTTCGTATACCTCAACCTTAGAATTAGCTTGTTATTCTTCTATATATTACCTCGCTTCGTTAATAGAAATCGTTATAAGGGCGTGCGTCCACTCCTACTGAAACACTTTTGGAGTTGAAGGAAATGAAAGTAGAAGTTGGAGATTTTGTGGTGTTCAACTACATCGGAAGATTTGAGGATGGAGAAATTTTTGACACGAGTTACGAGGATATCGCAAAGGAGAACGAGATATACGTGGAGGAGAGGGAATACGGGCCCCTCGGAGTTAACGTTGGCGTTGGTGAGATAATACCCGGTCTTGACGAGGCACTTATCGGAATGGGGATTGGTGAGAAGAAGACCATCACCATACCACCCGAAAAAGGCTACGGCATGCCAAACCCGGAACTAATCATTGAGGTACCCATAGCCGACTTCTCAAGCGTTGGCATAGAGCCCATCGAGGGTATGTACGTAATGACCGATTCAGGAATAGCCAAGATAGCAAAGGTTGGATCGGATAACGTTACCCTCGACTTCAACCACCCGCTCGCGGGCAAGACCCTTGTCTTTGAGGTCGAGATAGTGGACATACAAAAGGTTAAAGAATCAGAGGCCTCCGATCTGGAAGCTTGATGCTCCTTGGAATATTACAACGCCCATTACCACAAGCAGCAGGCTGTATTTAAGGCCTGCTGAGAACTTTCCTTCTCTTATAACGCCAATTCCAAGGCCAGAGACTATCGCCTGTAGAACGACAAAGCCAAGAAGTATTGTTTTTATAGTGTCTATTGGGAATGTAATTTCTCCAGTGCTCATGGCTCCCATGACCTGAGAGACTATGCCAAGGATTAGGGGGCCTATGAATCCACTCGTGACTATGAAAAACATCACCTGCATCCCTGTTGAGGCCTTGCGCTCCTTTTTGATTCTGAGTATTTCTCTGACGTCGTTTCCAACGAAGACAAGGATATCACTCATAGGGGCACCCCTTTCAATGGCCTCAATGATAATCATCATGGATCTGTAGATAACAGTAGACTTCCTGTTCCTTATGGCAAACGCTCTGAGGGCTTCGACAGTTGAACGGCCCTTCTTTATCTCGGCAACAGTTTTCTTGAACTCCTCTGTTAGTGCACCAAACTTGGCCGTAGTGAGCTCTTCAAGTGCCTCAGAGAAGGATATACCCGCCCTGAGGGAGCTTGCCAGATAGAAAAATGCATCCGGAAGCATCTTCTCCATTTCCTCAATACGCTTGGTTATTTTCCAGTAGGGATAGCCAAAGGCCATGCCAAGAAACAGCGCCAAGAACGCGGCGAGTGCATAGAGTGTAGTAAGGAACAAATCAACCACGAGGGCTCCAATTATCCCTACAAGGAAAGACACAACGAGATACTCGACAGCCAGAAAGTTTATTCCAGCGGAGTATATGAAAACTTCATAGCGCTTTAACCACATCTTTGGAATAAGCCGTTCAATAAGTCGTGTTGAAAGTGATGACAGTCTTCGGGGCATCTTTTTCACCTCGGCTCTCCCTTCTTAATCATATTGACTATGATGAACGACAGTGCCGGAAATGCAAACAGCAAAATCACTGCAAGGGTCTCAGGCGGCATTATGAGCGACTGTGCCATTACTGACCCCGCTAGGATTCCGACGACGAACATCGTTGGCATGACTATGGTTATGAACATGTAAATGAAGGCTATACCGTTGACCCTCTGAACATACTCTATCAGCTTCATCCTGTACTCAAAGGCGAAATCTTCTGCCATCTTGTAGAGGACTTCCGATAGGTTTCCACCAAACTTCACAGCTCTAAGGATCTGTTTAACAACCCTGCTCACATTTTCTGAACTCATCTTCTCGTCGAACTTCGTTAAAGCCTCTTCAAAGGAGGAACCTGTTCTCATGTCTCTGAGTATGAGCTCAAACTCCTCAGAGATGACACCGTAATCGGCACGTGCAACTGATAGTATTGCCTCGGATATACCAACTCCCGCACTAAGGAGTGATGCCATGTGTCTAAGCGCATACGGCATCGCTCTCTCAACCTCGACGACCCTGCGTTTCCACATCATTTTAGGATACTGCCTCATGTATATGAAGCCACCAATGAAACCAAGAATGCCAATTAAAATGGATGTATCTATCGGCATGTAAATGAGGTATGAGAAGAGGAACCCAAAAATACCCGAGAATATTGCAACACTAAGCATGAGGGCAACGTACTTATCCTTGGGCATCAAAATGCTGGCCCTGTATAGATCCTGATCAAGGCCTTTAAAGAAGCCTGTGAGCGACTCTATTGGGCCTCTAAAATAGCGGAGCATTGTTTCTGCGAGCCTCTCCGAGAATGGTTTTTGGATCTCCTGTTTTCTCCATTCGAGAATTTCTTCTATTTCTTTTTCCTTGTCTACTGCCTCTGTCCTTTCCTTTTCAATCTCTTTTTGAAGCTCCTTAAGGGCCCTCAACCTTTCCTGAACGCTTTTACCTTTTGGGATTCTTCTAATAGGCTTTTCAGTTACTTCAATGGTCTTTCCACCTAGTCGCTCCAAAAAGTCTGAGAACGCTTTAACGATGTCCACGATTATCACCCTTAAATCAGATTCCTAATCTGCCTGCTGGTTTCAACGTCGCTCTCAGCCTCAATCTTCTTGAATAACGCCTCTTCATCAACATAGAACTGCCTTATGTAGTATCCAACCTTCTCAATGCCCCTGATGCCCTGCTCAACCATCCAGTCAAGGATTATTTTCCTCTTTTCTTTTTCCAACTCCAGCTCTGCCATGCTCATTCCAGTGTGGTGGGCGAGTGCGTTGAGGGTCTTGCTCGGAACACCCGTAGGAACGAGCTCATCCTTGGCAGGATCATACTTGTACAACTTGTTCAGCTGAATATTTTCCCCTTCTACACCCGAAATCTCTGCTATCTCTGTTATCCTTCTGATGGTTCCCTTCTTCCTGCTGTGGAACCTGACCTGCATTATGATAATGTCGAGGGCTGGAATCATTATCTTAGGGACGTTCATCGGTGGACTCTCGAGACGGACTATAGTTTCCCTAGCAGAGTTAGCATGGATTGTGCCCATACAGCCATCGTGACCCGTGTTCATTGCAGTGAACATTGTTCTTGCCTCTGGGCCACGGACCTCACCAACGATGATTCTATCAGGACGCATACGCAGGGTGTTCTTAACGAGATCATCCATGGTTATTTCTCCCTTACCTTCAAGGTTAGGGGGCCTCGTTTCAAGACGCACCCAGTGTTCAACTGGAAGCTGGAGTTCCGCAGTATCCTCAATAGTGATGACACGCTCGCTCGGGGGGATGAACATTCCAATGGCGTTCAGGGTAGTGGTCTTACCCGAGCCAGTTCCACCGGCGACGAGTACGTTGGCAGGCTTGACTCCAAGACCATCAACGAATATCCACAGCAGAGATGCTATGTCAGTGCTCATAGTTCCGTACTTGATGAGGTCTATAATCGTGAGCGGATCTTTCTTAAACTTACGGATGGTTATGGTGGGTCCATCAAGACTTATCGGAGGTATGGTAGCGTTCACACGGCTTCCATCAGGCAAACGGGCATCGAGAAGAGGACTTTGCTGGTCTATCCTCCTGCCGACCTCTCTAGCTATGCGCTCGATTATGTTGAGTATCTCCCTGTCTTCGGGGAAAATTATGTTAGTCTTACACATATTAAAGCGCCGGTGCCAGACATAAACGGGTCTTTTGGTTCCGATTACCATAATCTCCTCAAGGTTGTCGTCGCGGACAAGCGGGTCGAGTTTACCGTAGCCTATCATTGACTGGACGATCATCTCAGTGAGTATCTCGATCCTACCCTCCGAGAAGTGTGGTGCATCCTCCTTTATCATCTTTCTGATGGCGTTCATGAACACCCGCCGGCGCTCTTCGGGGTCTGGAAATGCCGTAGGATCGATCTGAAGCTCTGTTATTGCCCTCTCCTTGATCCTCCTAAAAAGCTCCTCCTCATCGCGGGTGAGTTTGGGAAGACGAATCTCATATATTGGAACTGGCTCTCCCTTAACCTTGAGAATACGGACGTTGCCATAGGCATCGAGGACCTCAGCCCTTCCGGCATAGGTTGTCTCCTCTTTACTGGCGGATGAGCCAAGTATGTCCTGAAGTGTTGAAGGAGGCTTGGGTTTTGGCTTTTCAACAGGTGTGGGTTTTTTCTCCAGGGTATCCTTGGTGAGTATCTCCCCGAGGATATCAGCGCCAGTTGGTCTGCTATTCAGGGTATCCTCGGAAGAAGGCTTACTAAGGATTTCATCTAGATCAATTCCACCTTTCCTATCCACAAAAGGAAGCGACTCCTCTTTTTCTTTTTTCTTTTCATCCCTAAGCATGCTCTCAAGGAGATCATCCTCTCCGTTAAGTATCTCATCTATCCATGAGAGGCCTTCCTTCTTCTTTTTCTTCCCATCCAACACCAACTCTCACCGCCCCTCTTTCGTCCAGCTAACGTGATAGGTTATATCCACACTTCTCCCCATGAAGATTATCCAGACCGGGAAGTCGAATCCCGCCTGCTGGGGGGGAGTGATTTCAGGTGTTCCTACTGAGATACCACTTATCAGCGTGTTCGAGAGCTGGAACATTCCCGGAAGGGACGGAGCCGGTTGCGGCTGAGGAGTCTTCTGCGGTGAGGTGAGACCTTTGTATCTCCAGACAAAGTCCTCCATGTACTCTTTGTAGGTCATGGTATAGTTAGGTACGAAGTCGTAGGTCTTGGCACCATCGAAGATGACAGGTATCGATGCTGCGAAGAACGTGTTGAAAAGTCCGCCTTCGTTGGGAACGTTAGTGAGGCGGAAGGTGACCGTTCCGTCGTACTTAAGGATTTTAATGTGACCATCAACTATTGGAAACATACTTTTCAGATATACGACCTTGGGAGTGTTTATGAGCTGTGGGTATATAACACCACAGCTTATTACTGAGATATCATCAAGATCCCCTATAACGCCACTAACCTGACTTCCATTGTACTCAACAGAAGTTATCTTAGCCTGATCACCACAGACAGTTTGATAATTCACAGTTGGGACGATGTAGGAGTAGTGGGAGGTTATCCTGAAGTTCACAACAACCGTTTCATAGGGCATTATCCAAAAGCCAGTGTAATAGTTGAGGGTCGTCCTCTGGATGTTTGAGAGGTTATGAATTACACTATCCCCAAGGAAAAATGCCTTCATCGCCTCACTGTTGTCGAGCCTGTAAACTGTGAAGTCATAGCGCGGATTGACCACTATAAACTTCGGGAAAGAGGCCGTGTTGACTATGGTGACATTCAGGTCTATCATTACCTGTCCCAGTATACCGATGTTGTTGTAGGTGTCCCCGGGAAGAGTGTAGGTCGCTGCACTAACTAGAGACGAAGCTAACAAAAGAATAAAGAGAGATACTGCAAGGCGCTTCATGGTTAATCACCTCAGCTCGCGACCTTCGCTATGTAGAGGTACTGCTGGTTGGAGAGTATGTCTGGTACGAAGATTGACGGAACTCTAACGATGACGAGGAACTGGGTGTTCGGATCGAGCACGAGCATGCCCGACTCCTTCTCCAGGTCGACTATCTCCCATCCATATGCCCTGAGCTGCTCTTTAACATCCTCGCTGGCCTGTATCTTTCCAGCTGCTATCGCCTTGAGTATCTCAGTGAGGTCGACGGTGTAGGTGTAGCTCGCCGAGGCGCTCTGGGTGGCCGTCTGAGTGTTCGTGTAGATATCGCTGATGGCCTGACCGTTGGTTATTGAAGTGTCTCCCGGCGTGTATGTGGTCGTGTGATCCTCGGTGTACTGGGTTGAAGAGGAGCTGCTTGAAGAGCTGGTCTGGCTCTGGGCCTCGTTGACCGATATGGCTCCGACCTCAGTCGGTAGGAGGACGAGCTGGACGTAGCCCTCGTTCACTATCTCCTTGAACTGGGCGTTGGTGGCGTTCTTGGCGAATATCATTATCTTATCTCCCGGAACAAGGAAGGCACCGTTTATCTTGTCCCTCGAGAGAACAAGGGCAATGTCAACGAACTCAACCTTGTAAATCCTGTACTGGATGAGCTCCCCGTAATCCATTATTCCCCCAAGGATGGACTTAGCCTCAGTCTTTGTGACGATTCTCTTAGAGTCACCCTTCTGCAGTATAACGTTTTGAGTTGGCATGGTATCGATTAAGTAGTAGTAATAATCCCTCCAGAGCTCGAGAAGGTACGGTGAGGTTGTGATAGAGTTGACCTCCTCTATCGTGGTTGCGCTCGCAATCTGATCTTCGAGACTCTTCATAGAGTCAATAACCTTCTTTTTGAGGTCGTCGGGCAGAGGCATCGAGAGAAGCGGCTGGAACTCCATCTCTATACTCTTTATCTTTTCCTGTTTGGTCTGGTTAAGCTGCCTCTCGTATTCGAGACGCTTCTGCTCCGCGAGGTATGCCTGATATTCCTGCCAAGCCTTTGCATAGGCGGCCTTAACGTCTATTACGTTGACTTCATCAACGGACTGAGCAGAGTTAATCTCGTTTATGAGCTCTTGCTTAGTCTGCTGACCAATGGTACTGTTCATTATCTCTCCTTGGAAGTACTGGTTTACCTCGGCCAGCTTTTTGGCCTTAGCCTGCGATAGCTGCTCTGCCGCACGATTTTGAAGATAGACATATGCTCCAACAGAGATTACAAGAATGATAACGATGAGAATCGCAGCACCAGTAAGAATTCTCTTTCGTCTCTCCCTTTCCCTAATGCTCCCCACTGAACGGGGTTTTTTAGGGGGTTTTTTGACTGGGGGTTTGGCCATTTTAGGAACATCAGATTCCACACTGGCCTTACCTAGTTCCCTCAAACGGCGAATCTTCGCCTCGATATCTTCGGACACGTTGAGCACCACCATCAACTGTTATCATAATCAGCTTCTCATATCAAATAGTTTTTTGAACCTCAAGCTTTATTTAGATTTCGGTGGTGGTATGGAGCGGTTAGAGATTCGAGTAGTGGAAATTCGGGGGAAATGTCCCGTTTTTCGTTCCGGGGACAAAATTGTGATTGACGGCCCAACCATCAACCTAAAGGAGACAGACGCACTGTGCACCCATGCTCTTGCCTCGCTACTGCCGTACATAGTTGCACTGCGAAAGGGTATTAAGCCAAAAGAACTTGGGCTTGGTAGGGGAGAGAAAGCCTACGTGCAGTGCCTTGATCCTGGACCGCCCTACACAGACGGAGGGACGGTAATCTTTGAGATAACGGTGGTGCGAGATGAAGCAGAGAAAAGCTTGGCGAGTTGTGAGAGAGGTAATTGACGAGGCTGATATCATCGTCGAGGTAGTTGACGCGCGAGACCCTATAGGAACGAGGAACAGAAAACTGGAGAGACTCGTTCAGGAGGAGGGAAAGCCGCTCCTTATAGTCATGAACAAGGCCGACCTCGTGCCCAAGGAGTGGGCCGAGGAGTATAAAAGAAAGAGCGAGATTCCGGTCGTTTTTATCTCCGCCCGCGAGAGGAGGGGGACAGGAATTTTAAGGAGGGAAATCAAAAAGCTCGCAAAGGGCCTGCTGGACGAGCAGGATAAAGTCAAGGTGGCCCTCATAGGCTATCCCAACGTCGGCAAGAGCACGATAATCAACACGCTGAAGGGCAAGAAGGCCGTAGGAACAGCCCCTATTCCCGGCTACACAAAGGGAAAACAGCTCATAAGGCTGAGCAAAAAGATATGGCTCCTCGACAGCCCCGGAGTGGTTCCCATAGACGACTTCGACGAGCTAGTCATCAAAGGAGGCTTTCCCGCAGACAAGATAGAGGAACCAGTTAAGCCGGCACTGAAGCTCATCGGCAGAATCCTGGAGACGAGAAAGGAGGCGCTAACGGAGAAGTTTGGCATTGAAGACTTTTCCAGCGAAGAAGACATCCTTAGGGAGATAGGAAAGCGCAAGGGCATAATCAGGAAGGGCGGCGAGGTTGACCTTGAGGAAACGGCTCGCTGGCTCCTCCGCGAGTGGCAGACCGGAAGGTTCACCCTCTTCGGAAAGGAAGAGGAGAAAGGCCAAGAGTTCGTCTGGGACTTCGAGGATGTTCTTGATGGCATCGAGAAGGATCTGCTCCTCGACCCAAGGAGGATACTCTGGAAATACGGCGAAGAGCTGAGGGAAAAGCTTGACAACACGAAGCGGGTTGGAATACGGGAAATTGAGGGGTTCACCGTCGGCATTGCGACGGGCTTCAAGAAGTGCGACGGCGGAATAAAGCTCCTCGAAAAGCTCACCGGAAAGCATGTCCTTGCGAGTGAGTGCTTCGGGAAGAAGTGGAAAGGTGTCGTTGTGATAATGGAGTGATGAAGGATGAGACTGTTACTCACTACTTCTCAGGGAATTGAAGATTTAGCAAAGACCGAGGTAGAGAGCCTTCTCAGCCAGCTTGGAGTTCCGTTTCGGGTGGAGGAAAAGCCGCTGGGCGTAGAGGGTAGAGTCTTGGCCGAGGTAGGGGAGGCTTTTTACACCGACGAGAAGGGCAGAAAGAGGGAGCTGAGCGTTGCGACATATTTAAACGAACGCTCAAGACTGCTCCACCGCGTCATAGTTGAGATAGCGAGCGAGAGGTTCGAAGGAATAAGTGAGGACGAACCAGAGAGCGCGCTGAAGAGAATCGAAGACTTCGTGGCTTCCCTTCCAGTGGAAAAATACATCAAGGTCAGTGAGAGCTTCGCGGTTCGCTCCTTCAGGAAAGGAGAACACAAGATAACCAGTGTTGATATAGCAAAAACCGTCGGAAAGGCAATTTTTGACAGGTTGAGCAGATACGGGACTCCAAAGGTTAACCTCGACCATCCAGCGGTTATCTTCCGAGCGGAGCTGATTGGTGACGTATTCTTCCTCGGGATAGACACCACTGGTGATTCTTCCCTCCACAAGCGGCCTTGGAGAGTCTACGACCATCCAGCACACCTCAAGGCTAGCATAGCCAACGCACTCATAGAGCTGGTCAAGCCAGACGGTGGGCCCTTCATCGACCCCTTCTGCGGAAGTGGGACGATTCCGATAGAGCTGGCTTTGGGAGGCTACGGAGGCAAAATAATTGGCCTTGAGAAGTACAGAAAGCACCTCCGTGGGGCCGAGATGAACGCCCTGGCCGCTGGAGTTTATGACAGGATAGACTTTATACTCGGCGATGCGACGAAGCTGAGCGAATACGTTGAGAGCGTTGACTTCGCGGTGAGCAACTTGCCCTACGGCCTCAAAATCGGGAGGAAGAGCATGATACCAAAGCTCTACATGGAGTTCTTTGCTGAGCTGGCCAAGGTTCTTGAAAAGCGCGGCGTTTTCATAACGACGGAGAAGAGGGCCATAGAAAAGGCGATAGGGGAGAACGGCTTCAAGATTGCCCACCACAGGCTCATCGGGCACGGTGGATTAATGGTTCACACCTACGTTGTTGAATAGTGCAACAACAAGAAGAAAAGAAGGGAATCAGACCCTCAGGCTCTTGATGGCCTGGAGGGTCTCCTTCAGATCCTCGTAGCCAAAGCGCAGGTACTTTCTTCCCTCTTCCTCATAGCCGTCGGCGAAGGCGCTCCAGGCTCTGTTAAGGGCCCTCTCGCCCCTGCTGAAGACCGTCATTATGGTTCCATAGGTCATGAGGCCCTCTATCCTGAGGGGCTGGGCCTTCTCCGCGAACTCTTCGAGCTCCTCCAGTACGGCGGTGAGTTCACTGAGAACCTTATCCCTCGGGGCGTCCATTATGGCCTCGAGCCTTGAGAGACTCTCGGTGAGGAGCCTTTCAAGCTCCTTGACGCCGCCGGTTCCGCTCTGGGCAGCTCTGTGGAGCTCCTCTTTGGCACCCTGCCTTCTCAGGACTATGCCAACGGCCATGACGCCGAGCGAGACCGCCAGGCCACTCCACATTGGCGGTATCCTGGCAGCCGTGATAGCTCCCCCAACGAGACCAATGGTGAGTATGACGTTGCCTATGAGCTTCTTCATTTCCATCACCTCATGGGTGAAGGACTCCCAGCACGGTGAGGACCGCGAACAGGAGGGTCATCGCGGCCTCTCCCACCATCAGACCAGCCGCCACTGGGAGGACCTTCTCCGTAATGAACTCGTGTCCCTTCTTCCTCTTGGCGACCTCGTGGACGATACAGCCTATTCCGTAGGGAATGATGTAAAGCATCGGCAGGTACATCGAGAGTCCAACGAGGACTCCAAGTCCTGGAATGCCGCTCATCGAGAGGGCGAAGCCGAGGATTCCACCGGCGATGAACTTGTCCACCGGGACGTTTCCTCCGAGGATAGCCTCGACCATCGACTTGAGGGCCATTGCCTGCGGCGCCGGAACCATCTCGTTTCCTATTCCGTAGGCCTTCCAGATGAGACCGACGACGGTCAGGGCTATTATCGGTCCTATCCAGGCTGTGAGGAGCTCGACCTTCTGCTGCTTTGATGGAATGCCTCCGACGAGGTGGCCCGTCTTGAGGTCCTGCATCATATCGGCCGCTCCAGAGATAGCGACTCCGACGGTGGCGCCAAGGAGTATGGTGAGCGGGACGTTCTTGTTAGTCAGGTAGAGGAGTATCATGACCGAGACGAGTGAGAGACCCGAGACTGGGCTCCAGTCGGTCATTCCAGTGGACATTGCAACGAGGAGCGAGGCAACGAAAATCCACGCGACGCCAACGAGTGCCGTGAGCAGGCTCCTGCCCAGGCCGAGGTCTCCAAGCTGGTAGGTCGTCACCAGCAGGAGGAGGAACGCCAGGACGATTCCAGCGTAGAGGTAGCTTATCGGCAGCTCCTCGTTCCTAGCCCTTGAGCCCAGCTTGCTGGCTCCCGCAATGCTCTTGATGGCAACGACTATGACTGGAAGCGAGAGTATGAGACCAGCTATGGAGCCTCCAAGGAGCATTCCGATACCGAGGGGCCTTGTCATGTTGGCGTAGACGAAGGAGCTTATCGCACCGTCGGTGACATCACTCGGAAGCCATCCAAGGGCCTTGACGAGTGGGGTTATGATGTAGTACGAGAGCACTCCACCGGCAAGGACTATGAGACCATTCCTTCCGGTTATGAGTCCCATTCCGAAGACCATAAGGGAGAGCGCTATTGTGAGGTTGACCCAGGAGGGCAGGTGAAGGATAGAGCCGAGGTCAACGTACTCCGGGATTATCTCCGGAAGGCCGAGGATGGGGAACTGCTGGACGAGATAGACTCCGGCACTGACTATCATTCCAAGGAAGAGCAATCTGGCCTTCTCGATTCCGCTTCCTGGGGTCTTGAGAACGGTAGCGACTGCAGTTCCCGTCGGGAACCTGAGGCGGTCTATCTCGATCATCTGCTTCCTCAGGGGGATTATGAAGGTGATTCCCAGTATGGCTCCAGCAGCCGTCGCGATGAAGAAGTATGGCATGTTGATTTCCTCGTTGAGACCCATTATGTAGAGCGCCGGTATGGTGAATATGACTCCAGAGACCGAGATGTTGACTGCAGAGGCTATTGTCTGGACGATGTTGTTCTCAACGATGGTTCCCTTCTTGAGCAGTCCCCTAAGGATTCCCCAGCCGACTATAGCGGCTATTGCAGAGCCGCCGGAGGTGAATCCCATAATCATTCCGGCGTAGGTGAAGCTCGCAGCCATGAAGGCGCCCCAGATCACACCGAGTATTATCGCAGCGGGCGTGACTTCGCGATAGGTTCCCTTTTCTCCACCCATTTCCAAACCTCCTGCACAGTTATGAACATTCATGTTCGCATTGGTACAAAGAGTTTAAGGCATAGATATTGCTTTTTTTGAAATATAAAGTTTGTCAGAACGCTAAAATTCAAGAACGAGAATTTAAAACCAATGAACAGCCAAATTAAGCCTTTATGACGGTTTTTGATATTTCATGAATAAGGACTCATCAGCAGCATGTTCAAATGGGCACCAGCGCACATTACGTTATTACAGTATCGAAGAATCTTTGAGGACAGATAGAACAAAACGAACGATGACCCGTCGGAGAAGAGAACTCAAAGCAACTTAGAAGAAATTCAAAAGAAAACGAATGAAAGTCGACTTATTAACCCCTCAGTGCCATATATTTAAAACGGCTTTTTTGTTGCCCGGATTGTGTATGATGAGCTTCCACTTTCCTTTGGGCAGCTCAATCACCATGTCTATGCGCTGGGTTTCTCCAAAGTCCGTCAAAACTTCACCGTCGTTTGATAATATCTTCACATCTGCAGGAATGTTGGAGTCAATCTTCACCGTTAGGTTAGAGGGGCCAGCGAAGACGTACTCCAGAGTTTCTCCAGAACCTAAGAACTTCGCTTTGATGTAAACGAACTTGGTCTCAACGCAGCCGGCAGAGAGAACCAAAAGCACAACGAGGAAAACAGCAAGGCACTCATCCACACAACCGGAAAGAGTTATGAAAGAAAAAAGTTTCTCAGCAAAGTATCGAGTCCTCCGCAATAACGTCCGCCTCTAAAGTCCCGATACCCTCTATCCACGCCTCAATCCTGTCGCCGTGCCTGAGCGGACCGACACCAGCGGGCGTTCCAGTGGCTATTATATCGCCAGGCTCAAGGGTCATCACGCTTGAGATGTACTCTATCAGCTCGGGAACTTTAAAGACCATCTCGCTCGTTCTGCCGAGTTGTCTGAGCTCGCCGTTTACCTTCAGACCGATTTCAAGGTCGCTGATGTCAAGCTCGCGCTTGTCCACAACTCTAGGCCCGACCGGTGCGAATGTATCGAAGCCCTTCGAGAGGGTCCATGGCATGCCGCTTTTCCTCGCTTCCGCCTGCAAATCTCTCGCCGTAATGTCGAGCAGTATTGTGTAACCGAGGACGTAGTCGAGGGCCTTCTTCGCAGGAACGTTTCTCGCGCGCTTGCCGATTATCACAGCAAGCTCGACCTCGTGGTCAACGCGCTTGCTCATCCGTGGGAGGACTATCGTTGAGTTGGGACCGATTAGAGCCGAGGGCGGCTTTAGGAAGAAGACTGGCCTTTCGGGGACGTCGCTCTCCATTTCCTTAGCGTGCTCTGCGTAGTTCTTGGCGAGCGCTATTATCTTGGTCGGCCTGATCTCGTAATAGGTGTCACGGAAGGGGAGACGGAGCAAGGGCGCACCCCCTCAGCCCTTCAGCGCCTCCGGAATGGCCTTATCCCACTGCTCCCTCGCCAGTTCACCGGTGTACTTGAACTTTTCGACCTTCTTCTCGGCCTCCTTGCGCTTCTTCTGGTGCTCCTTCAGGAACTCCTGCACCTTCTTTATGAGGTAGCGCTTGCACTGGCCGCAGAGAAGCTCGCCGTTTTTACAGGCGTGGTAGCGCTCCATGAGCTTCTTGTCGTCCTCTTCGAAGAATATCTCCAGCCACTTGAAGACGACGCACTTCTCGGGCTCCCCGCCCTTCTCGCGCTGCTCCTTTGCTGTCGCCCTCCCTCCGGTGAGGGCGTACTTCCATATCTTCCCGCCGACCTCTTCCGGATCGTCGGTTAGGTAGATGGCCGTCTCGGGCTTGCTGGCGCTCATCTTCCCTTCGAGGCCCATAAGTCCCGGCACGAACTTGCTGTGGATGGCTGCGGTCTTGTAGTAGCCAAGGCTCTCGGCAAAGTCGCGCTGGAGCCTCCAGTAGGGATCCTGGTCTATGGCCGCCGGAATGAGACAGCGCTTCTTCTCGAAGAAGGTCGGCGCAGCCTGGATAGCCGGATAGAAAATCATTCCAATCTTGCTCTGCTCGGTAAAGCCGAAAACGGCTTTCGCCATCGAGAAGTTTATCTTCTTGGCTATCGGAATGGCCATCTCGTAGATTTTGGTGAACTCGCTGTTCTGGAAGATGAATGTCCTGTCCGGGTCAAAGCCGACAGCTATGATGTCGAGGATGTTCTGATAGGCCCAATACTTGGTGTCCTCAAAGGTGAGCTTGTCCTTGAACAGGAACTTCTCGTCGTCGGTTATCTGGATGTAGAGGTTCACGCCGAACTTCTCCTGGAGCCATTTCGTCGCGAAGAAGGGTATGATGTGGCCTATGTGCATCGGCCCGCTCGGACCCCTCCCGGTGTAGAGGAAGAAGCCTTTTCCGCTCTCGTAGTCCTGAAGAACCTTATCGTAGTCCCTGTGGGAGAAGAAGAACCTCCTCCTGAAGTAGAGCGGTAGCTCGCTCTTGGTCAGCTGGGCGGTCTTCTCAAGCAGCTCGTCCGTCAAAGGACTCGTTCCAAATTCCTCTATCAGCTTGTTGTAGTCTACCAAACCCTCAACGTCCCATGGGGTAACCTTAAACTCGTCCATTCAAAGCACCTCCATTTCCAGTGGAAACGAAACTCAGGGCTAAGGCGGTCAAGAAGAGATCACTGGCAGAGCCAAAAACGACCACCGCGCATGGGAAGAGAAAGGGAAGAAGGGGATTTAAAGTTTTTGGAGAAGGACGTTCACTCGAAAGCCTTAAAAACTCTAATCACGTTTATATAATCATGCTTAGAGAATTCGTCAACAGAAAGGTTGAGCTTAAAACGCTCGAAGAACTCTGGAACAAAGAAGGGCTAACCCTCGTTTTGGTCTACGGGAGGCGAAGGGTTGGGAAAACGAGGCTCCTTGAGGAGTTTTCAAAGGACAAGGAGAGGATTTTCGTCATCTTTGAGGACAAGCCGAGGGAGTACAACTTCAAACTCTTCTCAACCAAAATCTCCGAGTTCGCGGGATTCAGCGTCGAGGTTCATGATTTCCCCTCGCTGTTCGCTCTCCTAAAGAGGCTGAGCCGTGGGAGGATACTACTCATTCTTGACGAGTTCTCATACCTAATCAAAAAAGACGGCGGAGTTCTCAGCGAGCTTTCAAGGGCCATCGAGGAGAACAGAGACCTGGACGCCCTGGTGGTTGTCTCGGGTTCCTACGTTTCCCTCCTGGAGAGGGAGTTCTTCAGCTACTCAAGCCCAATCTACGGAAGGAGCGACGCAAACATCAAAGTCCAACCATTGAAATTCAAGCACCTCTTCAAATGGTTCGATTCGAGCGTTGAGGACCTCGTGAAAATATACTCCGTAACCGGTGGAACCCCTAAGTACCTTGAATTCTTCGGCGGAAGGAATGTCGAGGAAGAGATAAAGGCCAACTTCTTCAACTCGTCCGCCTTCCTCTTCAGGGAGGCGAGGGCCCTTTTAAGCGAGGAGCTAAGGGAGCTATCAACCTATCTGGCAATCCTTGAGGCGATAGCAAGGGGCAACACGAGGGTCACACAGATAGCTAACTTCTGCTACATGAAGGAGAACCAGGTTGTGCCCTACCTGCGGGTTCTCGGCGAGCTCGGGGTAGTTAGAAAGGTAACTCCCCTCTTCGGGAAGAAGGGAATCTACGAGATAGCGGACAACTACTTCCTCTTCTGGTCGCGCTTTGTTAATCCCTACTACGAGGAGATTGAGGGGAACTTCATCGAGGCGGCAATAGAAGACTTCGAGGAAAATTTCAATACCTTCCTCGGAAAGCCCTTTGAGGGAGTCGCGGGGGAATTCCTGATTGAGGCGAACAGAAGAAACCTCCTGCCATTCAGATTCACGAAGATTGGCAGGTGGTGGCACAGGGGAGAGGAGATTGACCTGATAGCCTTAAACGAGAGTTCAAAGAAAGCCCTCTTCGTTGAGGTCAAGTGGAGCGATTTAACGTCGAAGGAAGCCAAGCGAGTCTTAAAACGCCTTGAGAGGAAGGCCGAACTCGTTGGGCTTGAGGATTACGAGAAGCACTTTGGAGTAATCGGGAAAAAGATTGAAGGGAAAGAAAACTTTGAGCTGGCCTTTGACCTAAGGGACTTTGAGAGCATCTTCTCAAAACAAACTTGACTCAGAGATTAAAATCAACGTCAACAGCTGCCAAGAAGGTTTTTACCAAAGCCAAAAACGATAACACAGCATAGAAAGGGAAAAGGAAAGGGAGTTTAAAGTTTTTGGAAGTCATGAAAAATCACGACTTTTGTGCTACTATTTTTAGTATTAAATAATAAACAGAAAAATCTTAAAAATAATTTAGCATATTAATATGTTGGTGACATCTAATGATTAAGCATAAAAAGACGTTAACATTATTGTGCATATTAGGAGTAATAATATCAAGTTATGCACTAGCGGCCCCCGTAGGAACTAAATGGTCCAAAGTTAACCATGAGGACTTTGGATCGTACGTTATATACAACAGCGCAGTACTAGAATACAGCGGGTATTTTGTCGGATATGAGGATGATTACTTCTACATACTAAGCAGTCAGACTGACAAGAAAGTTCTTGGTGCTTGGCCACATCCAGGAATAGATTATTACTTTGCCGACGTCATAGGTGATTTGCTAGAGATAGCAGCTTCCAAATTATTCTGGGAAGCAGGCATTGTAATATCTGCGGCAGAAATAGCCAAGGAAATGAAGCAAGGCATAGACGAGTTTCTAAACGGAGACAAAACTATGGATGGCAGTCTAACAGCCGAATGGGACTTAGGTCCAGTTGGAGAGTCAAAATGTTCCCATTATCTAAAATTCTGGGTAGATACAGAAACAAACAAGCTCATAGAATTTTCAGTGAAAGATAGAGTCTATGGGGCGTATAATTCCAATGAGTTTGCAGAAGTAGCATTTGACGTCATGATAGATGTCTTTCCAAGTTCTGGAGACCCAGAAGTAATATCAATACAAAGCACAACGGATAGAGTCCTAAATAAAATAATCAACGTCTATTATCGGATACGATATCATGGAGACATAACAAAATTCTACATTACATATAATGGCCGAAGGATATCAGTTTACAAAATTAACCCAAACGCAATATACAAGTATAGTTCAAAGTTTGGATTGCCAAAATCGATAGCAGAGAAATTTAAAAAATCCGGAAAACCTGTCTATTATTATCCAGAACCCATCGGGATAAATGTAACGATCAGGGGGGATAACTCTTGAAAAAGCTTCTTTTCTTCTTTGTTATCTTTTTATTGGCCGCTACATATCTCTTCGTCAAAGTTCCAAAGTTCATTGATCACGAAGACTATGGAAAAGTGATAAATCATACGAGCACATCTTCTGCTGGAATACAAAACTGCTCCATCAATGTTGCCAAACTTGACACTATTGCAGATGAAATAACCTCAGAAAAATTTCCCAACATGACTAATTGTGGTCATACTGGTTGTTTCAACATAACAACCTGTACAGCAGTAGTTTTTATTCATACAGGATTCAACCAAAAAGTCTGTGTTAGCAACTACTCAGTTTACAAGGCAATTATCAACATGAGAAACTGGACCGTCATCTCTTTGGAAAACTCCAGTGGAGAAGAAGAAAAAAGCATTATTTCGAAATGTGGTTCGTATGTGGGGAAATAAACGGACATGCTGTTCTCAATGAAAACTATTAAATAGGTCCCGGGCTCGAAGATGTTAGAAAGAAGGAACGAAATACCAGGGGAGTGCTTAGAGCTTCCCGTTCTCCCTAAGCCACTCGCCGTATCTGACGAGGGCATAGACGGCATCGACGCCGTCCTCAACAGTCTCGTAGACCGGAACGCCTTTGAGCTCGATATTCCTTGCCATCTTGTGCGGATAGTCTCCTCCCGGGGCGACGAAGACTATAGGCTTGCCGTATTCCTGCATCTTTGCAACAGCATCAACGATTCCCTCGTCGAGAGCGGGGCTCTGGAAGAGTGCGATAACGACAAGAACGTCAACGTTCGGATCCTCAAGGGCGTAGCGCATGGCCCTCTCGTATCTGTTGGATGGGGCGTCGCCAATGACGTCTATCGGGTTCTTGTAGCTCATGTGGTGCGGGAGCTTGCCCTCCTCTATGTCCTTCCTAAAGCGCTCATTAGTCTGCTCGGTGAACTCGGCAAGCTCCATTCCACGCTCAAGCAGGCCATCGCTCATCATGACTCCAGCGCCACCACCGTTTGTGACTATGGCAACGCGATTGCCCATTGCAGGCTTCTGCATTGCCAGAGCCTTGGCGTAGTTGAAGAGCTGGCGCATGCTCTTCGCCTCGAGAACACCGGCTTGTTTGAAAGCTGCCTGGTATATGGCGTAAGAGCCGGCAAGTGAGCCTGTGTGGCTCGCTGCCGCCTTAGCTCCGGCCTCGGTTCTTCCACTCTTGAGGATTATGACAGGCTTCTTGAGGGTGACCTCTTTGGCAGTGTTAAAGAACTTCCTTCCGTCCTTGACACCCTCGATGTAGCCGGTTATGACGCCCGTTTTCGGATCCTCACCGAGATAGGCCATGAAGTCGCTCTCGTCAAGGTCAGCCATGTTGCCGAGGCTGATGAACTTGCTCATTCCTATCTTGTGACTTGCCGCCCAATCAAGAATGGCAGCCCCAAAAGCACCACTCTGGCTCATGAAGGCTATCTTGCCAGCGGGTGGCCTAGCCTGTCTTTCTGGAGGATTGAAGTTGCAGTCAAAGCCGTTCTCAAGGTTTGTGACGCCGAGACAGTTCGGACCAACCAAGCGAATGCCCCACTTTCTGGCTCTCTTAACAATTTCCTCCTCAAGGTCTGCCCTTCCGGCTTCCTTGAAGCCAGCAGAAATGACGACTGCGCCCTTAACACCCTTCTCGCCACACTCATCGATAACATCAGGAACAAACTTGGCCGGAACGGCGATAACTGCCACATCAATCTCATCGGAAATTTCCTTAATGCTCCTATAAACTGGGAACTTCTTTCCATTGACCTCTATTTCGCCACCCTTGACGTTGACAGCGTAGACCTTACCCTCATACTTGAGCGTTATCGAGCGCATTATCGCGTTTCCAACCTTTCCTGGAACATTTGAAGCGCCTATGACAGCCACGCTTTTCGGGTAAAACATGAAGTCCAGTTTTGGTGCCCCCATCTCATTCACCTCCGAAATTTTTTCGGTCAGTTCTATTTAAGTTTTCCCTCCCTAAAAATCAAAATGGATAGAGGAGGATTATCAGGAGGTAGAGCGCTATGAAGAGGGGAATTTCTATTATTGCTCCCGCCCTTATGTAGTCCATGAAGCTATATTCCCCAGGACCGAAGACTATTGTGTTGGGTGGTGTTGAAACCGGCGTCCAGAACCCTATTGATGAGGTCATCGCTATCGCCATTAGGAGCGGGTAGGGGCTTATACCAGCAGACTGGGAAATGCTCACAGCTAAAGGTGATAGTATGGCTGTTGTAGCCGTGTGGGACATGCTGTTGCCGAGAAGGAAGGCTATAACCATTATCGCCAGCAGGAGAATATAAGGAGAGTGAATATAGCCGGTGACGGCCTTTCCTACCATCTCCGCTGCCCCAGTTACTTCCATCGCCTTACTCAGCGGGAGCATTCCAGCGAAGAGGAAGACAGTTGTCCAACTGACGGAGTTGAAGGCCTCTTTAGCAGAGATTATACCAAAGGCCACCATGAGGACGGCCCCAAGTGCTGCAGCCGTCTGATACGGAAGGAGCTTGAGCATCATGGCAAGTATGGTCAGTACGAAGATGACTATCGCCAGCCACATTCTGTCATCCCGGACCTCTTCGAGTTCTGAGATAGCCCTCCCACTGAATGACGCTTCTGAACTCGGCAGAAACCTCCTTCCAACTGTTACCGCCAGGGCTATACCGAGTATCGTCAGAGGAAGTCCTATTTTTCCAAACTCAAAGAAGCCAAAAGGCTGAAGGCTCATCTCTTCTAAAACGCTATTGACTATTCCGTTGGGTGGTGTTCCAATGACCGTGAGAGTTCCGCCTAGCGAAGCAGCCCAGGCCAGCGGAAGAAGCATTCGCTTGGGACTTATTCCAGCCGAGCGAGAGGCAGCAACGACAATTGGCAGTAAGGCGACGGTGGTTGCGGTGTTGCTGAGAAAACCGCTGAGGATTGCCGTAACTATCATAATGAAGAGCATAAGACGAACCTCGCTTGTTCCGGAGATTCTGACGACAAGCTCACCGATTTTTTGAGCCGCGCCTGTCCTGAAGAGGCCTTCCCCTACCATGAACATGAAGAGGAACACTATGACCCATTTGTAACCGAAATAGGAGAAGGCCGTATTTGCGTCAAGAATTCCTGTTACGGAGAGCACCACGGGGACGAGGACGGCGGTAAATGCAATAGGGATTATCTCAGTGAAGAACAGAACAAAAGCCACACCAAGTAGAAGGAGAGACATTTGAGCAGACGTTAAAACCTTCGAGAGAACATAAAAACCCAAAACAACCGCCGAAATTATGATCCCATGGACAAGTTCCTTGCGCTCCATGCCACTCACCCATTGGATATTTTATCCGTAAATCTTATCAAGTGGAGGGCAGCCTTGACATATATAAACCTACCGCCGAAAGCAAAAGGGTTATATGCCATAACGTTCAAAGAACCGTTAGAACGTTTAAATTGGGTGGGAGCGATGGCAAAGATTAAAGTCATAACTGACCCAGAGATAATAAAATTGATGCTCGAAGATACGAGGAGGAAAATACTTCAGCTGCTCCGCAACAAGGAGATGACAATTTCCCAGCTCAGCGAGATTCTCGGTAAGACGCCACAGACAATATACCACCACATAGAGAAGCTCAAGGAGGCCGGTCTCGTTGAGGTCAAGAGGACGGAGATGAAAGGCAACCTCGTCGAGAAGTACTATGGAAGAACGGCAGATGCCTTTTACATCAACCTCTATCTCGGCGATGAAGAACTCCGCTACCTTGCCCGCTCGAGGCTCAAGACCAAACTCGAGATATTCAAGGCCCTGGGATATGAATTCGACGACGATGAGCTCCTTGACGTGATGGACAACATCCTCGAGAAGGAGCACGAATACAAGACCGAGATATCCAAGGAGATAGAGGTAAACGAGGAGAAGCTTAAGGACTTCTCCAACGAAGACATAATCCACGCCATAGAATGGCTGGCAATGGCCAAGATGGGCCGCGATGAGGAAGCGATGGAGCTCCTCAGGAAGCTCGGGAAAATACTTAAAAAGTGAGAGTGAAAGGAGAAGCGATGGACTATGGCAAAGGGGATAAGGCTTCTAGTTCTAGACGTGCTTAAGCCGCACCAGCCGATAGTGACAGAGCTGGCTTTGGGACTGAGCGAGCTCGAGGGGGTAGATGGAGTTAACATAACCCTCGTAGAGATAGATAAGGAGACGGAGAACGTCAAGATAACCATGGTCGGAGACAATCTGGATTACGAGGAGATAGTCAGGACTATCGAGGAGTTCGGCGGAGTTGTTCACAGCATCGATATGGTCGCAGCCGGGAAGAAAATCGTTGAGGAAGGAGAAACCCCTCAAGACAAGTTGGAGGAGTACTGAGTGAAAGGCGTTTTGATAATAACAGAACCCGAGAAGGTAAAAGTCCTATCAGAGGAGACGCGATTCAAAATCCTCCAATTACTAAGAGAGCGTCCAATGACAATTATCGAGCTTAGCAGCGCACTTGGAAAGGACAGAACAACCGTCTATCGACACGTGAAGATTCTCGAGAACGCGGGACTCATCAAGGAGCTCGACAATGACGGTAACGAGAGGATATACACCAGGACAGCGAGGCTCTTCCTCATAAAAGCAGACCCTGACGAGGTCATAGAAGAGTTCAGACAGGCCTATCTCCAGGTAGAGGCTGAAAAGCTCATCCAAATCCTTGAAAAAGCAGGCGCCAAAATAAAAGACCGAGAAAAACTAAAGCATCTCACCAAGACGGTGCTCAACGAAATTGAACTCAACTCCCAGCCTATACTCAAGAGAATATCCCAAGCCAAAGTGGATCTGACGGAGGTAGAGCTCTTCCACCTTTTCAACATGCTCGTTTTCCTCCAGAGCTGCGAGCTCTGCGAGAAAGCCAAAGAAGTAAAGAAGCTCGTGGAATTCTGAGGCTTCTTTTTATCATTCCCGATAAAACATGAAGTTTCATTTTCATCGCCCAGTGGATGAACGATTAGGTTCTCCAATGCACATTGGCGGCAAAGTTTAAATATTTCACCATCGGTGATATATTGTGAGCAGCTTACCCGGGTGGTAACATGGCCAGAAAAGCAGCCGTTGCAGTTTTGATGGCCATTCTGATTTCCATGAGCCTGTTTGCAGTTCCAGCCAGGGCGGAAACACTGGAAAACGGCGGAGTCATAATGCAGGCCTTCTACTGGGATGTGCCAATGGGTGGAATTTGGTGGGATACAATAAGAGCCAAGGTGCCGGAGTGGTCACAAGCGGGCATAGCCGCAATATGGCTACCTCCGGCGAGTAAAGGCATGAGCGGCAACTACTCCATGGGCTACGATCCATACGACTACTTCGACCTCGGCGAGTATGACCAGAAGGGAACGGTAGAAACGAGGTTCGGCTCAAAGGACGAGCTCATAGCCCTAATCAACACGGCACACGCCTACAACATGAAGGTGGTAGCTGACATAGTCATAAACCACAGGGCGGGCGGCGATTTAGAGTGGAACCCCTTCGTCAACGACTACACCTGGACGGACTTTTCTGGTGTTGCCTCAGGCAAATACACCGCCTGCTACCTCGACTTCCATCCCAATGACGTCAGCTACGCCGATGAAGGCACCTTTGGAGGTTTCCCCGACATAGACCACGACAAAGAGTGGAACCAGTACTGGCTGTGGAAGAGCAACGAGAGCTACGCTGCTTACCTCAGGAGCATTGGAATTGACGCCTGGCGCTTCGACTACGTCAAGGGCTACCCGGCGTGGGTGGTTAACTCGTGGCTGAGCTACTGGGGAGGCTGGGCCGTTGGAGAATACTGGGACACTAACGTCGACGCCCTTCTCAACTGGGCTTACTCCAGTGGTGCCAAAGTCTTTGACTTCCCGCTCTACTACAAGATGGACGAGGCCTTCGATAACAACAACATCCCCGCCCTCGTCGATGCCCTCAGATACGGCCAGACCGTAGTTAGCCGCGACCCGTTCAAGGCAGTGACCTTCGTCGCCAACCACGACACGGACATAATCTGGAACAAGTATCCAGCTTATGCGTTCATCCTCACCTACGAGGGTCAGCCCATGATATTCTACCGCGACTACGAGGAGTGGCTCAACAAGGACAAGCTGATAAACCTCATCTGGATACACGACAACCTCGCGGGGGGAAGCACCGACATAGTCTACTACGACAGCGACGAGCTGATATTCGTCAGAAGCGGCTACGGAAGCAAACCGGGACTGATAACCTACATCAACCTCGGCTCAAGCAAAGCCGGAAGGTGGGTCTACGTTCCGAAGTTTGCCGGGTCGTGCATACACGAGTACACAGGCAACCTCGGCGGCTGGATTGACAAGTGGGTGGACTCAAGCGGCTGGGTCTACCTTGAAGCCCCGGCCCACGACCCGGCCAACGGCCAGTACGGCTACTCCGTCTGGAGCTACTGTGGTGTTGGCTGAACTCTGTTTTCTTTTCCTATTTAAAAAGACGAAGAAGATTAGAACTCCACCACCCATTTAACCGCGTGCGGCACCTTTTTGGCAACCTCCAGTGCGGTGAAGTTCTCGCCGAGCTCGTCCTTCACCATATCCCCAGCGAGGCCGTTGAGGAAGGCGCTAACGGAAGCGGCCCTTAGCGGCTCGTTGCCCAGAGCCAGCAGGGCCCCAACGAGGCCAGCCAACACATCTCCAGTTCCTCCGGTGGTCATTCCCCTGTTGCCGGTTCTGTTGTACTTCCAGGTTTTTCCGTCACTAATGACGTCGTAAGCACCCTTGAGCAGGATAACGCCGCCAATTTCCCTCGCCTTTGTCCTCACGAGCTCTGCTTTTTCCTGGAAGGAACCCTCGGGCCTGAGGCCAAAGAGGACCTTGAACTCGCCACCGTGGGGAGTTAGGACGAAGGTCTTGCCCTTGAGAACGCTCAAGTCCTCAGCTATGCCCTTTAGGCCGTCGGCGTCTATGACTAAAGGCTTTTCGCAGCGCTTTACAAATTCCCTGACGAACTCCTTAGTTTCTTCCCTTAATCCTATGCCAGGCCCTATGATGACGGCATCAGCCTTTTCTGCCAGTGCCAAGACTTCTTCAAGATGCTCTTTTGTGAGGTTCTTTCCTTCGACTGGCCTTAGAATAATATCCGGGTCGGCTATGCGCTTCGCAGGATATTCCGGCATCACTAAATAAACCAAGTCCACAAGATATGAAGCAGCTTTTGCCGCCAAGTAGGGCGCGCCGAAGTAGTCCTCGCTTCCGCCGATTATTAACAGCCTTCCGTTCTGACCCTTGTGCTCGCCCTTCTTTCTGAGTGCGAACTTCGCATCACCGGGGCCAACGAGGTGGTAGAGTTCCTTGGGATAGCCTATCTTAACCACAACGCGCTCGAAGCCATCATACTCCTCCTTGTCCCACTGGAATGTTACGGCGAAGTCGGCCTTAACGCGAACCGCAGATGGGTAGCCGCTTGGCAGGTCAACACTGACTATCTTGGCCTTTCCGGCGTATTCGTTTATCTTCTCGATGGCCGAGCGTATCGGCTCGCGCGGCTCGCCCTTTGTGCCGGCTCCAAGAAGGGCATCTACTATGACATCGAAGCCAGACAAATCGAGGGCCTTAATGTATGTCGAGTCCTTGAGGATCTTGATTCTCACGAAGTCGAGGCCCTTCAGGATTTCCCAGTTATGCTTAGCTTCCTCACTCCGTATCTTAGCCTCATCGCCTATGAGAAAGAGAGTAACATCGTTCTCGAAGCTGAGATGCCGAGCGGCAACAAAGCCGTCGCCGCCGTTGTTGCCAGTCCCAGAGAAGACGGCTACCTTGAGGCCTTTCCCAAACTTTTCCTCAATCGTTCTGGCAACTCCAGCGCCAGCATTTTCCATGAGCTGGAAGGGTGAGATTCCAAGCCACTTGGCGTTGATGTCCCAGATGTAAACGTCCTCGATTCTCATGGGCACCACCAGTGAAAACTCCGTCTTTGATGATAAAAAGGTAACACAAAGAGAGCCCCCTGCCCACCTATCCCGAAAACACCAGGGAATCCCAGAGTTAGGACAACTACTCCTCCCTGAAAATCCCCTCCCAAAAAGCCATCATTCCAGAGAGGGCAGCCCACATGAGCAGAGCGGCGAGGGAGAGCTTCCAGTAAGGCAGGGGCTCGTAGAGTGACCTTATGAGGTAGGCAACGGCACTCGTGGGGAACAGTAGTAAAGGCTTTTGGAGAACGCTCGGCAAGACCTCGACGGGATAGTAAACGGGCAGGAAGACCGTGAGGAGCGTTAGCGCTATGTTTGAGGCGCGTATAATAACGATGGGCTCCTTCAGCTTCACCCCGAGGTAAAGACCTACGAAGACGCTCCAGAGCCATAGCAGGGCGAGAGCCGCGAGGAGCGAGAGGACTTTGGGGAATGACAGACCTTCGAGGTAAGCCAAGGATAGAACCAGCAGAACCAGGTAAGGTAGCGCGGGAAGGCTCATTCCAATGGAGATGCCGAGTCCCAGTTTGAGTGGATGCACTGGGAGAGTCATGAGAATGTCGTAGAACTTCGAGCGGGTTTTAAGACCTGCCAACTCTATGGCCAGGTCAGCTATTCCGACGCCGGCGATAAAGCTCACCATCGCACCGATTAGAGCGTTCGGAAGGAGCCGTCCACCGCTGATGACTGTCAAGAGGAAGATAAACGAGAGCGGCTGAATCGCGAAGCTGATGAGAGAGGAGCGGTTTTTAGTTAAGGCCCTCGCGTAGTATTCCAGCATGCTAATCATGCTCCCACCCCAGTAAGAAGAAATCCTCGATTGTTAGTTCCTCCACCCTGAAAGGAACGCCCCTATCAAGGAGAAGGCCTTCAAGCTCCCTCAGCTCGGTCTCGCTCGCAGGGTAGACGAAGGTGTACCTCCCGGCGCGCTTCGATGTGAAGCCCTCCAGCTCAAAGCTCTCAAAGAGCACCACCTTCTTCCTGAAGTGCGGAAGGTAGAGCCTGGCTATTTCCTCTGGCCTCCCCTTCAGGAGAACCCGCCTCTTGAGGAGTATCACCTCATCGCATACCCTGGAGATCTCGTCCACGTAGTGGCTTGTTAGAAAAATCGTGGCGTTTTCGGACTTCTCCCTCAGAACGTCCCAGAGCTCGAATCTCGCAGAGGGGTCGAGACCAACCGTCGGCTCGTCGAGAAAGTAGAGCTCGGCGTCATAGGCCAGAACCATCGCGAGTAGGGCCTTCCTAGCCATCCCACCGGAGAGCTCGACCATCGGCCTGTCCGCGTAATAGATGTTAAGCTTTTCCAACCACTCGCTGGCCTTTGCCCTCGCTTCGCCCCCCGGAAGGCCGCGCATTCTGAGGTAGTGGTAGATGTACTCCCTCGGCGTGAGGGTGTAGAAGTGCGCTCTGACCTCCTGGGGCAAGAGGGCGATTCTCCTTTTGATTTCCATTGGCTCCTTTAAAACGTCGAAGCCAAGAACCCTCGCCGTTCCAGAGGTGGGCTTCAGCTGGGTGGTTAAGATTTTTATGAGCGTCGTCTTTCCGGCACCGTTGGGGCCTATGAGGCCCACTATGCCCCCATCGACCTCGAAGGTAACGTCTTCGAGAGCTTTAACCGTTCCGTAGTGCTTCGTCAGGCGTTCAACTTCAATGATCGCCATTTTCGAGCACCGCTCTGGCCCTATCATAGTCCCTCTCCGAATAGAGCACAAGGTAGACTTTCTCCAGACTCTTCGCTTCCTGTGAGAACTCTTCCACTGTCTCCTGGAAGGTTCTCACGACTCCCTCAAGGGGACAGCCGTAGATTCCCGCACTTATCGCCGGAAAGGCTATCGTTTTGACGCCAAGTTCCTCTGCCTTCCTCAGAGCGCCGAGTATAGCCTTCCTCAGCTTTTCCTTTTTATCCTCATCCCAGCGACCGCCGCAGTAGGGACCAACCGCGTGAATGACGTACTTAATCCCGTATCGCTCCAACCCCAACGCCGGTGTTACAACGACCTCGCCGTGCTCGATGGAGTCCTTCCCGAGCTGTTCATGCATCGCTTCCTTACTTATCCGTATATACTCACGAACATCACCGGCGGCCGCTTTGGCTATTGCGTAAGCAACGCCGCCACCGTGCTCCAGATAGCGGTTGGCTGCATTAACTATCGCCTCAGCAGGAAAGCGGGTAATGTCCCCCATAACAACCCCAAAGGAGACCATACCCCCCACCTCAGTCAAAAAGCTTCCTAAGAATCCGTCTCTCCCTCTCACCAAGAAAAGAGTCGTCACCAATCAATATTACCGTTGCCCCATTCAGAAGTGAGTAATCCCTCAGCGCGGACAAAAACTTCATCACCGGAGCAAAACCATTCTCTAAGATTAGGTACTCAAGCCCGTCTATGACGATGACAGCATTCTTTCCCAGATCAGATGCACTTTTCATGAACTTAACGGCCATATCAAGCATCTTGGCCAGGTTCGTAGGACTTATTGCACGCTCTTCTGACAACTTGGTTATCCAGAACCAGTTCGATCCGTCCTTGTGTACCCTAGAAAATACGAGCGCTCCTTCCAAGATGTCATCGGGAACAGAAGGCATCATTGTAAGGCCGTTTTTGAGCTCGAGTTTAACATCAGAGAGCTCAAATTCACCGATAAAAGAACTATCGAGGAACGTCTTTATTGAAACGTACGCTAGAACAACAGCAAAGACAGCGGTAACGAGCCCTATATACTGGTTAGTGAAGTAGTAGCCCCTCAAAAAGACGATGGCGGCAAAAGCCATCTCCAAGATACCCATTAGTCTGAGAGATTCGTTTCTGGTAAGGAGGAGGTAAACCCCTGAAAAAGCCACACTTCCCGCCAAAACAACCATGGAGTACGTCATATGCTCAGGAAACAGGAATATCAGCCCTGCTAGAGGGACAGCAGAAAAATATCTTAGCTCACGGACATAGGAGATATTACAGAGGAGCTCTTCCGAGGCGCGGAGATTCCCAAGCCAAACGAGGGACGCAAAAAATGCCAGACCTACGATGTACACAGATTCCCTCGGGACGAAGAAGTGAACGGAAAGGCTGAACCATGCGAGCGCGTAGTAAGCTAATGCCTTCCGCCCAGTAACGTGGTAATTATAGAAAAGGAGAACATATGAAACGATAAGAGCAACCCCAAAGACGAGCTCCATCATGTTAGCTCACCGATCACCCGTTCGGCATCATTAAGGATTTTCTCCTCATCCAAAGTGAATAATTCCCGATCCAGCATTAAAACTTTTCCGTCCACTATAGTTGTCTCGACGTCATTGCCGTTGGCGGAGTAAACCAAGTGGCTGATGACGTTATTAATCGGCCTCAGGTGAGGCTTGTTGAAGTCGATTATCGCGATGTCGGCCAAGTAGCCCTCCTTGATTATGCCTGCCTTGAGCCCGAGTGCCCTCGCACCGTTAACGGTCGCCATTCTGAAGACGGTCTCTGCATCGGCAACGGTGGGGTCGAGGTTGTGAACCTTATGGAGGAGAGCCGCAAGCTTCATCTCGTCAAGCATGTCGAGGTTGTTGTTGCTCGCTGAACCGTCAGTACCAAGGCCGACGTTAACGCCCGCATTAAGAAGCCTCTGAAGGGGCATAACGCCGCTGGCGAGCTTCATGTTGCTCGCAGGGTTGTGGGCGACGGTAACGCCGTGTCTCGCCAGAATCTGTATGTCTCTGCTGTCTAGCCAGACGCCATGAGCTATTATGACATCCCTTCCAAAGAAACCGATGTCATCAAGCAAAACCACAGGGCTCTTGCCATAGCGTTCGGAGATCTGACCTATTTCAGCCATTGTTTCGCTGACATGGATGGTTATGAGCTTGCCGTGTTCATTCGCGAGTCTCCTGACCTCTTTAAGGAGGGCTATCGAGCAGGTATACGGGGCGTGCGGCCCGAAGACGAAGTGAACTCTATCTGAGTCAAGTCCCTCTATGAATTTCATTATCCTGAGAGCTTCATTTACCTCCTTCTCCGTCTTCTCAGGGTCGCCCAGGTCGATCATGCCGTAGCTCAGATATCCCCTCAGACCGCTTTCGAGGGTCACCTCGGCGACCGCGTCCATGAAGAAGTACATATCTAAAAACGTCGTTGTTCCGCTTTTTATCATCTCCAGCGCGCCAAGGTAAGCGCCGACTTTGGTGTACTCCCTTGTCAGCTTAGCCTCTTTCGGCCAGATGTGATCCTGGAGCCAGTCCATCAACGGCAGATCGTCGGCGAGGCCGCGGAAGAGCCCCATTGGAGAGTGGGTGTGCAGGTTGACGAAGCCTGGAGAAACAACTTTTCCCTTGGCGTCTATGACAGTGTCGGCGCTCTTGTTGATGTTTTTGGCAACCTCCACTATTTTATTACTCTCGATGAGGACGTCCGCTTTGATAACTTCAAGGTTCTCGCCGTAAACCACGTAGCCGTTCTTGATTAGGATGCTCATAACTACCACCCTCTTTTTTAAGAGGGGATATTTAGAAGATAAGTTAAAAAGATGTCGGGAAAGAGAGAAAAGTCAAAGGGGAACCCAAAGAGCCCATTCGTAGGGATTGAACTCGTTATAGTGATCCCAAATGTAGGCGTAGCCGTTCTCAACCAGCCACTCATTGACGTTGAGAGCATAATCGTCGTCCCAGTAGGGAAGATAAACAACAGCGACAACACGGTCGTATGGGTCGGTTTCGTATATATCGTCGACATCGATGTAAACGTACTCTCCAAGTATCAACCTGGTAAGGGCACGCCATGCCTTTTTGCCATCGCTTGTGTAAATTTCCGGCGCGTTTATGTCCGCAAGGCGTATCTTGAACGTCTCTCCAGCATGGTAGCCACTGTAAGACTGGAACCAGATGGTATCGCCGTCAACAACATCAATCACCTTCCCATAGGCCTCAAACTCGTAGGCACTGGCAAAACCAGAGACAAAAACCACCATAAGGATCACGGATGTAAGGAACAATGCACTCCGCTCCATGGGAATCACCGGAGAAAAATACAAAAGAAACATAAAAAGATTTCGCATATATGTTAAAATTCCACAAAAAGTAGAAATATTATATTATCTCAAACACCAAAACTATATAGTCGCACAAAGGACAACATAAAATAAAAATGAAAGCTCAAACAAACATGCTCTTCAGCACCTCGGCGCAACCGCACTTCCTCTCCTCCGGTATGCGCGGAATTCCCTTCTTGAGAAGCTCCTGAACTTTATAGTTGTTCTCAGCCATGACCTTCATGACCTCCTGAGCATCGACGGGCTTGTCGGCCCAGACGTCGTAGTCGGTAACGGTTGCGATGTTTACGTAGCACATGCCAAGCTCCCTGGCGAGGTTTATCTCCGGAACAAGCGTCATGCCGATGATGTGAGCGTACTGCCTGAACATAAAGCTCTCGGCCCTCGTTGAGAACCTCGGACCCTCTATACAGACGTAGGTACCCTTCTCATGGACAGGGAAGCCGAGCTCTTTAGCCGCCTCGTAGAATATTTTCCTCATCTCGGGACAGAAGGGGTCGGCCATGCTGACGTGGGCAACTCTTGGCCCGTTGTAGAAGGTGTAGTCGCGCTTTTTCGTGAAGTCAATGAACTGGTCGGTTATGACGATGTCTCCCGGCTTGTACTCCTCGCGGAGCGAGCCGACGGCTGTTACGCCGATGACGCGCTCGACGCCAAGCTCCTTGAGAGCCCAGATGTTCGCCCTATATGGAACCTCGTGCGGCGGGAACTCGTGGTGCTTGCCGTGGCGCGGTATGAAGGCGACCTCGACGCCCCCAATCTTCCCGATTTCCACTGGAGCCGAAGGCCTGCCGTAGGGAGTGTGAACCTTGACGGTCTCTTCTGGATCAAAAACGCCGTAAACACCGGAACCGCCTATGATACCTATCCTCGGCATTTGGACATCACCCTGTAAAAATCAGACTCGAATTATTTAAAACTTGCCTTTCCAGTGGAAATAAAGCTCCGAAACTTTAATAACTTTTAGAAACTAAAAATTTCTCGGAGGTGAGAGGATGGAGAACGGGAAGCCAGTCAAGATAGTTCTGCCAGAGATAAAGAACCCCATTCTCATCGAGGGATATCCCGGAATAGGCCTGGTCGGCCACATAGCGGCCAACTTCTTAGCGAAGGAACTCGGAATGGAGATGGTAGGCTACGTGGAGAGTCCATTCATTCCGCCGATGGCGCTCATCCTTGAGGGGAAGCCCAACCCACCACTCAGGTTCTACGGAAAAGACAACATAATCCTCGCCGTTGCCGATATCTACGTGCCTCCAACCCTGGTAAGCGAAATAGCCAAGGAACTAGTGAGGTATCTGAAAGATATGAATGCAGCGAAGGTAATTTCTCTTGGAGGCATCGGTATCGGCCTATTCAAGGAGAAAATGGACGTCTGGGGCGTCGGTGCGCGCGAGGAGCTCAACAAGGAGCTGGAAAACCTCGGCGTCAAGATACTCCAGTACGGCTCAATAATGGGCATGAGTGGCAAGCTCCTATGGGAGGCAAGCAGAGAAGGTTTGGACGCCTACGTTCTCCTCGGCGAGACCTTTGGGGACAGACCAGACCCGAGGGCAGCAGCCAACGTTGTTGAGGTTCTCAAGAAGCTGACGCCCATAGAGGTCTCCACGGAGCCTCTTATCAAGGAGGCAGAGATGATAGAGGAACAGCTCAGAAAAATGCACGAGCAGATGGAGCAGGCGAGGAGAAAGACCGAGAAGCAGTACGAGAGCATCTACCTGTGAGGTGAGAGCATGGAGGCGGTGACCTTAGCTGGAATCGCAAGACGCGTTCTGGATGAGCTCCTCAGAAGCCCCTACAAGACGCTGGAAATCAGAAGCGCGAGGAATGTCGTAGCCCTCGAAAGGGCGCGCGAGCTGGGAAGGGTCTTTCTCACATACGAAACCTACCAGGATATAACCATCGGAACGGAAGGACTCCTCGCCGAGTTGCTAAAACTCGAGAGCATGGAGCAGCGCATTCCATGGGAGGAGAGCGACGAAAGAGAAATCACAGTCTGCAGGGCGCAGGTGAGGCTGCTGGGACTGGGAAGAATCGTAGAGATAAGGAAGAAGAATACAATTCTGCTCGTCAGAGTCAGGGAGATGCTCCCGCAGGAGATGGACATTGGCTAAAACAGCGTCGTTTGCCTGCCCTTAGCTACGCTTTCCCTCTTGGGCGGCTGAACCCGTCTGAATTCCAGACCTTCTTTTTCAAGGAGCTTCTTAGCGCCAGAGGTAAGCGAAGGTGCGACGAGAATTCCCCTGACGGCTGGGTGCTCAGCCCTCAAAGCCTCAACGTAGCGCTTGAGCTGACTCACCGCGTGGAGGTCTGCCCTCCTGCGCTTGAGCTCCAGAACCACGAGGTTGCCCTCCCTATCCCTTCCAAGGATGTCCACTATGCCGTGGCCAATGGACTTCTCGCGGAAGAGGGGCTTGAAGCCAGGCTCAATTAGCTCGGGGTTTTTGAATATCATCTCCGCCATCTCAGCCTCGCTGCCGGTTAATGCCAGCTCCTCGTAGTCCTCGGCCTTAAAGAGGGAGGCGAGGTAAACATCCTCCAGCTCAACTTCAAGGATTTCCTTGGGCTTCCTTCTCACGGATCGGAGGACGATAATCCCATCGCGCTCCTCGACGGTTACGAAGCTTCCGGGCGGCTGCCAGTTGACAGGCTCACGCTTCTTGCTCTGGTGGATGAGAAAAGCACCATCCGGCTTGACAAGTATAACCCTGTCGCCAGAACCGAGCTCGCTCTTAGCCCTGCCGTCGTAGTGAACCTTACATCGGGCAAAAATCGTCAGCATGGCCTCCTTTGATAGCGCGGAATCGATTATCCCGAGGAGCTCCTCGCGGGAGGGGTTCGTCACTGCCTCAACTTTTGACATGGGAAGAGGTAAAGAAGAGGGATTTATAAAAGTGAAGTCTCAAAAAGGAACTTTAAACAGTAAAACACATATAGCTACCTACCACCTTTGGATAATCCAAAACTCACAACAGTCCATCCGACTAAAAAGCCAAAGATACACTATTAAGGATAATCCTGAGTTGATTACCTTTGACACTAACAAATAAACCCAGTGCACTACCAATGATACCAAGTAATACTCACGGAACGAACCAGAATTTTTAAAGCTGAACCATTTTAAACTCAAAAAATCAGCTTCCGTTTATTTTCGTGGTCTGACTGATTATAGTCCCGGAAAGTTTCTCCCTCTGATTTGTTAGTCATTCCCTTTCTTCTTACTGTAAGCAACATTGGAATCACAGATACCACAGCCAATGTATTAAGCAATTCATCGACAAACGGATAAAACTGAATGATATTAAAATAAACTGCAGTACTGTATATTCCCCGAACAGACATAAAAAGAGCCGCAAGTACTGCCCAGGTTTGAGGTTTCTCGAATTCCCGAGATTTTACGGCCGAGATTGCATAATATAAAAGCAAAGGAAACATCAAAGCCGAGATTATATTTCCAGCCAACGTAAGATTCATGGTATCATCACCTACGACGGTGTCTCATATCCTGACCCGAAACTACTCAATCCCGCTATGGTTAGACTACCCAAACCTACAAACGCCAAATTAAAAACAAGAAGAAACAAAATTAATCCTCGACGCCCTTGTCGGTGATGCGGAATATAGCCTCTCCCTCGGGCAGGTGCGGGCTGTCTATGAGCCTGGCGACGCGCTTTCCAGCCTTGCCCTTCCTGAGGTATATCCTCAGCGTCGCGGAGTGTGCGAGTATATGACCTCCAACGGGCCTCGTCGGATCGCCGAAAAAGGCGTCAGGTTTCGCCTGGACCTGGTTGGTGACGAAGACCGCTATGTCGTAGAGGTCAGCGATGCGGTGAAGGTCTGCTAAGTGCTTTGCCAGCTTCTGCTGCCTCTCGGCAAGAGTTCCCCTTCCAACGTACTCACTTCTGAAGTGGGCCATAAGCGAATCTATGACGATCAGCTTGACGGGCCTCTCAGTCTCGGCTTTCTCCTTGATTATCTCCTCTGCCCTCTCGACAAGAAGCATCTGGTGGTTGCTGTTGAATGCCCTTGCAACATAGATGTTCTTGAGGACCTCCTCCGGATCGAGACCGCGGTTTTCAGCAATCTGCCGTATTCTCTCGGGCCTGAAAGTGTTCTCCGTGTCTATCCAGATGACTGAACCTTGAAGTCCACCTTCTTCTGGCGGAAGCTGAACCATTACTGCCAGAGTATGGGCCAGCTGGGTCTTACCGCTTCCAAACTCACCAAAGACCTCGGTTATGGCCTGGGTTTCTATACCACCGCCGACCAGCTTATCGAGGCTTTTGCTTCCGGTGGATATCTTGCCTATGGTCCTCCGCTTTTCCATGTACTCGTCGGCGCGCATGAAGGTTCCTATGTTAGCTGCCTCTCTGGCAGCTTGGATTATCTTGAGTGCCGCCCCCTCGCTTATACCGGCTATCTCCTTAAGCTCCATCGGAGATGCAACGGCTATAGCCTCAATGCTGTCGTAGCCAGCCTCGCGGAGCTTCTCGGCAGTGGCGGGACCAACGCCCGGAAGATCCTCTAACGTCTTAATCTCTTTCTGCTTCTTCTTGGTTGAGCTTGATGATGACTCCTCAACAACGTCGAGCTCCTCAAACTCCTCGAGCTCTTTTATTTCATCCTCAGCCTTCTTTTTCTTCGGCATCCCACTCACCCGCTACGACTACCTTCCATAGGGGTAAAAAAACTAGAGGGTTATATACTTTTCTCAGGGAAAGGAACTTTTAAGATTTTGGTTCTAAAGCCAAAAGACCATCAAATTGTCCAAATTTAGTGGAGTAAGCACAGGACAATAAAGCAAAAGCCCAGAAATCCCAGGAGTTCAGCCTTTTCCAGTGGAAACAACACTCCTTATCACGAGCAGTTTTGCCCCCTCCGGGATGGGTTCATTGAGATTTGGTCCGAGGATAGCCCTATCAGCGTAGTAACCGACGAGGAAGTAGCCCTCCGAATAAAGCTTCTGAAACGCCTCGATGTAGGGAACACCCCAGAGGTTCTTCCTTACAATAGTGGATATGTCATAGCCCCGGGAGGTGGTCGTCAGGTCATCTATGACATCAACGACTTCGGGTTCGAAGACTGAACTCGCTAAAAGTCTGCCCGCGAGGCTCCTGCTTGTTATAACCCTGTCGGCACCTGCCTGCTTAAGCAGCTCGACGCTCTCTGGCTTCAGTGCTTCCACGAAGACTTTTGCATCAGATATGCGCTTTATCATTAGGGTTGTGAAGACAGACTTCGAGTCGTCCTCGAGGGAAAGTATCACATAGGACGCATCCCCTACCTTGGCCCTCTCAAGAGTCTCTCTATTCGTGGGATCCCCGATGAGAACCTCCACCTCTTCCGGAAGTTCCAGTTTTTTGCGCTCCTCTTCACTGGGGAGAACAACGACTATCGGTCTTGCATCAGCATCTCCAGAGGAAATCGCCGACATGAGCTCACTCACACAGCTGGGAACGCTACTTCCCTGACCTATGATAACGTAATGTCTAGAATACCTTACGCGATGCATGCCCGTCATCCTCCTCAAAGACGATGAAATGAAATATTCAGCTAGAATGGAAACCAGGGCGGTGAAAGTCGAGATTCCAGCGACAGCGGCTATCATAGCCACTATCCGGCCGGCTTCGGTTTGGGGGATTATGTCCCCATAGCCGATCGTGGCCATGGTTATTATTGCCCAGTAGAACGCGGTAAAGAAGTCCACGCCCTCCAAATACATGAACAGACCTGCAAAAGCTAACGCCAGTCCCAGAACCACAGTAGCAATTAGGAGAAGCTTGTTCCTGCTCACCCGGATCTTGAGCTTCAAGAGTCTTCTAACGAGGGGTACTGGAATCATGTTGTACACTATCGTTGGCAGGTTTAAAAAAGTATCATTAATGCTTTGTGGTGTCTAGTAATGGAGTTAGATTTCCACTGGAAACAAAGGTCTTTTTCGATGATTATTTGAAAGACCCCCCAGAGTTTCATTTCCACTGGAACCCAATTTTGGAGAATGGATGGATTACATGCCAGAAAAAACAGAAAGCTCCATTTATAAAGGACATTACAAACATAAAATCAACAGATTTTAAATCTACTCTTTGAATATTTAGACTAATTTTCATGATCTTTATGAGTTTGAGATTTTTTATGAACATTGTTCATGAAAAAATATAAATATTGGGAATTGTAAAGAAAATGGGAGAGTTTCACCAAAAACCAAAGGACAATATGGGAGTAGCCAAAGTCCGCCTCCACCGGAAACAGAACTCTGGGGGACTACGAAACCGTTTAATGTTCTGTCTTGTGTTTAGTACATATGTTTACCAAAATGGTACGATTTGGAGCATCAGTGTACATGATTTTCTGTCCAAAAATGTTCATTCTTCTTTCAGTGGAAATGCCCATCTGGATGCTATTGTTCATTTTCGAATGTAAATGTTTGATGCACTATTATGTTCTTTGACCCCTTCAGTTTCCGCTGGAACGATACCGTTATTAAGTTTCGAATCGAAAGTTCCCTTGGTGATTTCAGTGGAAGATATTGAGAATCAAGTTCTCAGCTGGCTTAGGGATGGTGACGACAACGCTAAGGACATTGTGGATCTTCCTTGGGTCATAAAAAACGTCGGTGAGAACGCTTACGTTGCTGAGCATCCCCGTATGCCATTTGGCCTTATCGTGATGTTCTCTAATGACTTTGTCCATCTGATAGTTCCTCTTCGTCTGGAGACCATTTCCATGACGAAAGACGAGCGCTTGAAGATTTACCACACACTTCTCCTGCTCAATGATAGAGTCAACCTCATGAAATTCACACTCTCCGGGATGAACGATGAGATATACCTCCGTGTGGACCTCGACAAGAAATCCCTGGGTAAGGCCGAGTTCAATGATGCCCTGACGTCACTTCTGATAGGTCTTCAATCGGCCGTCGAGGCCCTTGGCTTAGAGGAGGCCTTTGCCCGGGATGTGTTTGATCGCATTGTCTGGATGATCTTCGAGAGGCTTCAGAAAGGGGCTACACGGGAAGAACTTCTCCGCTTCCTGGTGGTTAAAGTCGGAATGCCTGAAGCCGATGCCAAACGGCTGCTCAAAGAGATATTTGAGGCCCAGGAAGAGGCTAACTCTCGTGAACAGGACAACACAATATATCTCTGACGATTTTCCTGTTGGCTCTCTGTTCTTTTTACATCCCTCTGTTCAACAAGGCATATAAACCCCTGAAGCTCACTACCTACGCTTTCCTCTGTATCCGGTGCTTCCTGTGGAGCACATGTTTAGCGTTCATGATCACAATGATGAAGTCGTATGATTTACAGTTATTGTCTTTAAAATTGTCATACGTCCCAACTGTGATTCGGAGCTCTGTACAATAATCACGGCTGGAGCTGGATTTCCAGTGGAATGGGTGGTGCTGATGGACGACAATTACCTTGATTCAATCTTCGAGAAGTATCTTCATGCCAAGAAGATTTTCAAGAATAAGGAGGTTTTAAGGCATAGCTATACGCCCAGAGAGCTTCCTCACAGGCGTGAACAGATTGAGAACCTTGCGCACATTCTCGTTCCGGTTCTTAGAGGTGAAACTCCTTCCAACGTTTTCGTCTACGGCAAAACCGGTACTGGTAAGACCGTCACCATAAAGTTCGTCACAGAGGAGCTGAAGAAGATATCCCAAAAGTACAACGTTCCCGTTGATGTTATCTATGTCAACTGTGAGATAGTCGACACACAGTACCGTGTTCTTGCCAACATAGTGAACCACTTCCGCGAGGAGAGTGGCGTTGAAGTTCCGCTCGTAGGATGGCCGACCGATGAGGTGTACTCCAAGCTCAAGGCGGTCATAGATGCCAAAGAGCGCTTCGTCATCATAGTCCTCGATGAGATTGACAAACTCATCAAAAAGAGCGGTGACGATATTCTTTACTCTCTCACGAGGATAAACACCGAACTTCACCGGGCGAAGGTTAGCATAATTGGCATATCCAACGACCTCAAGTTCAAGGACTACCTGGACCCGCGCGTTCTTTCAAGTCTAAGCGAGGAGGAGGTTGTCTTCCCACCTTACGACGCCAATCAGCTGCGGGATATACTCATGCAGCGTGCTAAGGATGCCTTTAACGAAGGTGTTCTCGATGACGGTGTAGTTCCCCTCTGTGCTGCCTTGGCAGCCCGCGAGCACGGTGATGCAAGGCGCGCCCTCGACCTGCTCCGCGTCGCTGGAGAAATAGCCGAGCGCGAAGGGGCGAGCAAGGTAACCGAGCGCCACGTCTGGAAGGCCCAAGAGAAGATAGAGCAGGACACCATGGAGGAGGTCATAAAGACCCTTCCGCTCCACTCAAAGGTTCTCCTCTATGCTATCGTTCTCCTGGACGAGAACGGCGAGCTGCCCGCAAACACTGGCGACGTCTATTCTGTCTACAAGTCCCTCTGCGACCACATAGACCTTGAACCGCTAACTCAGAGGCGCGTGAGTGATTTAATAAATGAACTAGATATGCTCGGCATCATAAACGCCAAGGTCGTCAGCAAGGGCCGCTATGGTAGAACCAAGGAGATAAGGCTCAACGTAACTCCTTATAAGGTCAAGAACATATACCGTCATGATCACCAGCTCCAGACGGTGCTCACTATAAGCATGTCCCGCCAGAGGAGGCTGCTCTGATGGGTCTGATTGAGGATTTAATGGCTAACAACTATCTAATCACTCCGTCGGCCTATTACCTCCTTGTTGATGGCTATAAGAAGGACTTTACTCTCGCTGAGCTCATCAAGTTCGCCAAGGCAAGGGGTACCTTTGTAATAGACTCCACCGTCGCCAGGGAGTTTCTCATGGAGAAGGGCATGGCTCCATTGGAAAGTTCGATCTCTTCTTCTGCAGAATTCCACCCCCATGTTGAAGAGCAAACTTCAGAAGATATGGCTTCTGAAGCTGAAATGCTTGTTGAAACGCCTGGAACTGTCGAATCGTCTGCTGTGGATGGAGAAATACTCGAACTGACAACTGTGGCTGCTGTTCATAGTGCTGACGAAGGAACGTCTATTTCCACTGGAACCTCCTCTGAAAGCGGGGGTGATATGTCTGAAATGGGTCCGTTGGGGCAAGAAGAGCCCAACTTTTCTGGGGGGGAGAGTTATATTTCCACTGGAACTCTGGGGGAATCCCCCCTTATAGGTGACTCTGAATCTGAAACCGAAGTCATGGAGGCCTCCATTTCTGAGGTTGCTGATGAAACCCTTCCAGTGGAAGGGGGGCTTTCAGTCGAAGAGGCTCCGACTGGAAACGACAATGGCAATGTCCCCAGCTACGTGAGCAGTGAGGAGGCCGATAACGGCGTCAAGCCGAGGATAGTCTACGGTGACTATGGTGTTCCGATAGCCTACGTCGAGGAGGTTCCTGAAGAAGAGAAGAGCTATTCAGTCTATTCTGACTTTAGGATATCTCCAAAGGAATGCTTCTACTACAGGGCCAAAGAGATTCCAGAGGATTATGAAATTGCCTTCGATGTCAAGGACGTCAAGTTCACCATTCCGAAGGCCAAGGACGCCCGGGGCAAGGAGGGGGAGATAATAATCAAGGTCTATGCGGACTACTTCAGGAGCAGGCTCAAGAAGATGCGCCGTATTCTTCGCGAGAATCCGGAGATAGGCAGTGTGATAGACATAGCCAAGCTAAGTTACGTTAGAACCGATGATGACGTCACGATAGTCGGCCTCGTGAACTCTAAAAGGGAGACTGCTAAGGGTTTCATGTTCGAGGTTGAGGACAACACGGGAATAATCAAGGTCTTCATAAACCGCAACAACGAGGACTCGAAGAAGTTCTTCGAGATAATGCCCGACGCTGTGGTGGCCTTCAAGGGTCGCTACTCTGGAAGGGGCATCTTCTTCGCGGATAAGATTTACCTGCCGGACGTTCCAAAGTTCAAGCGCGAAAAGCCGCCCCTTGAGGAAAAGGTCTACGCTGTTCTGCTCAGTGACGTCCACGTCGGAAGCAATAAGTTCTGCGAGAAAGCCTTTATGCGCTTCCTCGAGTGGCTCAACGGAGATGTCAACAACAGGGCCGAGGAGGAGCTCGTGAGCCGGATTAAGTACATGATAATCGCTGGCGACGTCGTTGATGGCATAGGCATCTATCCCGGCCAGTACAACGAGCTTGCTATTCCTGACATTTTCGATCAGTACGAGGCTTTGGCGAACCTCCTCTCCAACGTGCCGGACCATATAACAATGTTTATTGGCCCGGGCAACCACGATGCGGCCAGAACGGCCCTTCCTCAGCCGGGCTTTTACGAAGAATATGCCAGACCTCTCCTTAAGCTCAAGAACGCGGTCATAATAAGCAATCCTGCGGTGGTAAGGCTTCACGGCAGGGACTTTCTCATAGCTCACGGAAGGGGGATAGAGGACGTCGTCAGCTTTATCCCGAACAGAACCCATCACAGGCCTGCGGAGGCAATGCTCGACCTCCTCAAGCTCCGCCACCTTGCACCAACCTTCGGTGAGAAGGTGCCAATAGCTCCGGATCCGGAGGATACCCTTGTCATAGAGAGCGTTCCAGACCTCTTCCATGCCGGCCACGTCCACGTTATGCAGTATAAGATTTACAACGGCGTCTTTCTGATAAACACCGGCACATGGCAGGCCCAGACGGAGTTCCAGAAGATGGTGAACATCGTTCCTACCCCTGCAAGGGTTCCAATAATCGATGTGGAAACCGCCCGTTTGAGGGCCGTTGTGCACTTTGACCAGTACTGTGAGGGTGTTTGACAATGGCCGAGCTGTATTCTGAAGAAATGAAGGCTTACTTTGAATCTCTCCAGCGCGAGATCGACAGGGCCTACGAGATAGCGAGAAAGGCCCGCGCTCAGGGTAAGGACCCGAGCACCGATGTTGAGGTTCCTCAAGCTACTGACATGGCCGGTCGTGTCGAAAGCCTCGTTGGCCCTCCAGGCGTTGCCGAGAGGATTAGGGCGCTCGTCAAAGAGTATGGAAAGGAACTGGCCGCCCTTAAGGTCGTTGACGAGATAATAGACGGCAAATTCGGTGACCTTGGGAGCAAGGAGAAATACGCAGAGCAGGCGGTAAGGACGGCCCTTGCTATTCTCACTGAGGGCATCGTCTCCGCCCCACTGGAAGGAATAGCCGACGTTAAAATCAAGCGCAACGAGTGGGCTGATGGGAGTGAGTACTTAGCCCTCTACTATGCCGGGCCAATAAGAAGCTCTGGTGGAACGGCTCAGGCTTTGAGTGTTCTCGTTGGTGATTACGTGAGAAAAAAGCTCGGCCTCGACAGGTTCAAGCCGAGCGAGAAGCACATTGAGAGAATGGTTGAGGAGATAGACCTCTACCACCGGGCAGTTACGAGGCTCCAGTATCATCCGGAGGCAGACGAAGTAAGACTTGCCATGAAGAACATCCCCATAGAGATAACCGGCGAAGAGACCGACAAGGTTGAAGTTTCCCACCGCGATGTCCCTGGAGTGGAGACCAACCACCTGCGCGGCGGTGCAATCCTCGTTCTTGCTGAAGGTGTCCTCCAGAAGGCCAAGAAGCTCGTCAAGTACATTGACAAGATGGGCATAGAGGGCTGGGACTGGATAAAGGAGTTCGTCGATGCGAAGGAGAAAGGCAAGGCTGAGGTCAAGGAAGAGAAGGTCGAGAGCGCCGGTGAAGAAGCTCCCACTGAGAAAGTTGAGGAGAAAATTGAGAAGGGCTTCTACTACGAACTCTACGAGAAGTTCAGGGCCAATATCGCCCCCAACAAGAAGTACACGAAGGAGATAATCGGTGGCAGGCCGCTCTTCGCCGAACCCTCCACTAACGGTGGCTTCAGGCTTAGATACGGCCGTTCGAGGGTTAGTGGCTTCGCAACCTGGAGCGTCAATCCTGCAACCATGCTCATCCTCGACGAGTTCATAGCCATAGGCACGCAGATGAAGACTGAACGCCCCGGAAAGGGCTGTATCGTAACCCCCGCAACCACCGTCGAAGGCCCGATAGTCAAGCTCAAGGATGGCTCGGTTATCAGAGTTGATGACTATCAAACCGCCCTCAAAATCCGTGACAAAATCGAGGAGATACTCTACGTCGGCGACGCCCTTGTCAACTTCGGCGACTTTGTTGAGAACAATCAGACTCTTTTGCCTGCCAACTACGCTGAAGAATGGTGGATTCAGGAGTTTGCTAAAGCCATCGCGGATATCTACGAGGTCGAGCTGAAGCCCTTCGAGGACAACCCACGCGAGGCGGTAGAAGAGGCCGCTGAATACGTCGAGCTTGATCCTGACTTCCTTGAAAGGCTCCTTAAAGACCCTCTCCGCGTCAGGCCGAGCATTGAAGAAGCCATACACATCTCCAAGGTTCTCGACATTCCCTTCCACCCCTACTACACCCTCTACTGGAACACCCTAAAGCCGGAGGAAGTTGAGGATCTCCAGAAGGCCCTTCTCGGCGCTCAAATCGAGTGGGGCGAGCACATGAAAAACAAGTTCGCGAGAAAAGTCGTCCTCGACAACGACTCGAAGATAAAGCGCTACCTCGAGCTTTTGGGCCTTCCGCACCGATTGGAGCGGACGGAAGATCGGAAGAAGGTTATCGTAATCGAATATCCCTGGAGTGCCGCATTACTGACTCCCCTCGGCAACCTCGAGTGGGAATTCAAGGCCAAGCCCTTCCACACAGTAATTGACATCATCAACAAGGGCAATAGGATTAAGCTCCGCGATCGGGGTATAAGCTGGATCGGCGCGAGAATGGGCAGGCCGGAGAAGGCCAAAGAGAGGAAGATGAAGCCGCCCGTTCAGGTGCTCTTCCCGATAGGCCTTGCCGGCGGAAGCTCCCGTGACATAAAGAAGGCCGCCGAAGAAGGCAAGACTACGGAGGTGGAGATAGCCTTCTTCAAGTGTCCAAAATGCGGCCACGTTGGGCCAGAACATATATGTCCGAGCTGCGGAACGAGGAAAGAGCTTCTCTGGCACTGCCCGAAGTGCAGCACTGATTATCTTGAGGGTGAGGCCGATAACTTTGACTTCCGGTGTCCGAAGTGTGGGATCGAGCTCAAGCCCTACGCCAGGCGGAGGATAAAACCCTCTGAGCTTCTCCGCGCCGCTATGGAGAACGTCAAGGTCTACGGCATAGACAAGCTCAAGGGCGTCCAGGGAATGACCTCGGGCTACAAGATGGCTGAACCTTTAGAGAAAGGCCTACTCAGGGCCAAGAACGACGTCTACGTCTTTAAAGATGGTACAATCCGTTTCGACGCCACCGATGCCCCGATAACCCACTTCAAGCCGCGGGAGATAGGCGTAAGCGTTGAGAAGCTCCGCGAGCTCGGCTACACCCACGACTTCGAGGGCAAACCGTTAGAGCGGGATGACCAGATAGTCGAGCTCAAGGTGCAGGACGTAATCCTCTCCTACGAGGCTGGCAGATACCTCCTCAAAGTCGCACGCTTCATAGATGACCTGCTTGAGAAGTTCTACGGACTGCCGAGGTTCTACAACGCCGAGAAGATGGAGGATTTGATAGGCCACCTCGTCATCGGTCTTGCCCCCCACACGTCTGCCGGAATTATTGGCAGGATAATAGGCTTTTCCGACGTGCTGGTTGGTTATGCCCACCCGTATTATCATGCCGCGAAGAGAAGGAACTGCTTCCCGGGCGACACAAGGATACTCGTCCAGATTGACGGAATGCCAATGAGGATAACGCTTAGAGAGCTCTACGAGCTCTTCGAGGATGAACACTACGAGAACATGGTTTACGTCAGGAAGAGACCGAAGGTTGACGTTAAGGTCTACTCCTTCGATCCGGAGAGCGGAAAAGTGGTTCTTACTGACATCGAGGATGTCATAAAGGTGCCGAGTACTGATCACCTGATAAGGTTCGAGCTGGAGCTTGGAAGGGAGTTCGAGACTACCGTTGACCATCCAGTTCTAGTCTACGAGGGTGGAAGGTTCGTAGAGAAGAGAGCCTTTGAGGTGAAGGGGGGTGACAGGATACTCGTTCCAAGGATTGAGTTTGATGAAGTTGAGGTTGAGAATCTCGACCTCCTTGAGGCCTTTTCCGATGAGAACTTTGGGCCGTTGTGGGACTCGATAATGGTTCGCGGACTCTCGCGGTGGCTGTCCTCGATTGGGGCTGGGGTTAAGTCGGACTACCTCAGGCGGGATTCAGTACCCCTAAGTGAGCTTTTCAAAGTGCTGAAGGAGAAGGGTCTAAAACTAACTGACGTTCCGGACTGCAGGCTCGCTTTCAAGCGCGACAGGGTTGCGATAAGGAGATTCGTCCCGGTAGAGCCCCTGATGCGGGTCCTTGGCTACTACCTCGCCGAGGGCTACGCGAGGAAGAGCGACAGCGTTTACCAGATAAGCTTCTCAATAGCCGACGAGGAGGTTCACGACGACCTGAAAATGGCTCTAAGGGAGGCCTTTGGCGATGGCTTCGGAATCTACGAGCGTGGAGAAAAGGTAACCGTCGGCTCGCGCATCCTGTATCTCCTCTTCACCGAGGTTCTCAAAGCCGGAACGAGTGCACACACCAAGCGCGTTCCCCCAATCGTCTACACCCTGCCCAGAGACGCCGTTGCAGAGATGCTGAGGGCCTACTTTGAGGGGGACGGAAGTGCCCTTAGAACCGCTCCAAGGGTTGTTGCCTACAGTGTTAACAAGTCCCTTCTGGAGGACATTGAAACCTTACTTCTCTCGAAATTCGGAATCAGAGGATATTACACCGTTGATAAAAACGCCAACCGGGGCAACGCCAGGGGTAGGCTGTATCATGTATGGCGTGGACGTGAGCCTCCGGTCTCTACCGTCTATGCCCTTAACATTGCCGGTGAACATTACCACAGGTTCTTTAGGGAGATTGGGTTTATCAGTGAACGTAAAAATGATGTTTATTCACTCCATGAGACTAAGGTTAGCAATCAGGATCGCTACTCGAACGAATATGGCTGGGTTGTAAAGGTCAAACGCATCGAATACCTCAAACCTAAAGATGACTTTGTGTTCTCATTAAACGCTAAGGACTACCATAATGTTCTAGTAAATGAAAATATTGTAACACACCAATGCGACGGCGACGAGGACGCGGTAATGCTCCTCCTCGATGCCCTCCTGAACTTCAGCAAGTACTACCTGCCCGAGAAGCGCGGTGGGAAGATGGACGCGCCGCTGGTTGTTACCACCCGCCTTGACCCGCGCGAGGTGGACAGTGAGGTCCACAACATGGACGTTGTCAGGTATTATCCGCTCGAGTTCTACGTGGCGACTTACGGGATGAAATCGCCCAAGGAGATAAAGTTCATCGAGCGCGTTGAGGACCGCCTAGGAAAGCCCGAGATGTACGAGGGCATAAAGTTCACCCACGACACTGATGACATCGGCCTCGGCCCGAAGATGAGCCTGTACAAACAGCTCGGCGACATGGAGGAGAAGGTCGCCCGTCAGCTGGCTTTGGCGGAGCGTATTCGCGCGGTTGACGAGCACCACGTTGCCGAGACGATAATCAACTCCCACCTCGTTCCAGACCTGAGGGGCAACCTCAGGAGCTTCACCAGACAGGAGTTCCGCTGCGTCAAGTGCAACACGAAGTACCGGAGACCACCGCTTACCGGCAAGTGCCCCAAGTGCGGCGGCAAAATCGTCCTGACCGTCAGTAAAGGTGCAATTGAGAAGTACCTGCCGACGGCCAAGATGTTGGTTACGCGGTACAACGTGCTGGACTACACGAGGCAGAGGATATGCATGACAGAAAAGGACATCAAGAGCCTCTTTGAGAACGTCTTCCCGGAGAGGCAGAGGACTTTGATGGGCTTCTCCGCCGACATCTGCGAGAAGATGATAAAGGCCAGAACCGGCAAGTCCAACGGCAGGAACGGCTACCTCGACGAGCTTAAGGCCAACGGGAAGCTCAAGAAAAAGGCTGAGAAGTCAAAAGCCGAGACGAAAGCTGAAAAGAAGTCTAAAAAAGCTGAGAAAAAGACCAAGCCTTCTGAAGGTCTTGAGAATGACATTAGGAAGGAGAAGTCCAAGATGAAGAAGCCCAAGAAGGGCATAAGCCTGGACGAGTTTTTTGGTTCCTAGCGTTAATCATATATATTATTATGTCGCCCTTTTTTTGATGTACGACCAGTTCAAACTGCTCCCCAGCGTCGCCTACCTCCGCGTGCAGAAGCAGGTCTTCCTCGGCTATTCCATGCCCCTGGCCGGATGGGTGGGGGAGTACCTGATAAATTACCAGAAGCTCCCGCGGCCGAACTTCCTAAACCGTGCAATGGCCAAGCTGGGCTTTTCTCTGGCGGGTGAAGAAAGGGACGACGGTTATATCACTCAATTCTTTACGAAGGGTAGCGTCTCGATAAGCGCGAGCTGGGACGTCGAGCGGGAAAATCTCTTCCTTCAGATTATTCCCCTCCGCTCAAGGCTCTCCCGCGGCTTAACGATCCGCGCGGAGCACATCGAGTTCTACGATCAGTACGTGGTCAGTATAGAACCGACAGGAAAGCTCCCGCCTGGTGTTAAGAGCATCGGAATAAACGCCCTGATTTTGGAGGACTTTTATCCCATCGAAACGCCCTACTGGGGCATGCTCCACGAGGACTGGGAGACAGAACTCAACCTCCTTGTGATGAAGGATGAGGTCTATGATTCCCTCCAGCGCGAGGAGTACCGCTGTCCGGTCTGCTTCTCTCCACTGAGTGAGGAGAACGGCGTTCTTAAGTGCACCCGTTGCGGCTTCGTTTACGCTCCGGAGAACGACTTCGAGAGGGTCGTGGAGAGCTTCAGCGTGGAGGAGTTCGCCTTCTAGCAAACTTTTCTGGCGAAAAGTTTGATCAAAGTTTGTGATTTAGTCAAAAAAGTGCAATTGAGGAGGTTTGCACTTCAAAAGGAGAACACTTTAAAAACGCGCTTGTAAGAGGGTTTATCCTTAACACAAGCCTGAAGGGCATCAAAATAAAGTAGACCTATCACAAAAAGAGGCTTGAAAACAGTTCTCAAACTTAAGAACCCCCATCACAACGACAACCACACGAAACAATACCCTTTACACTTCGAACCTTAGTCAAACTTCGCGCTTAGCCTTTAAGAAAGGCTGGCGAAAAGAATACCCTCCTCATCAAACTGGCAGAAAAATTAGCCGTGCACTATTCAAGGGCAACTTTGGCTGGGGTTTAACACTAAATGAAGCCTTCTACGTAGTTTCAATTTGTTACTGGTGTCCTTCGGACGCCGTTTGTAGAGTGAAACACTCGCAGAAGGGCAATTTGAGCGTAAACCCTTTTCAAAATCAAACCTTTAGAAAAGGCACATAATCTTCCGCCAGCGCTTGCGAAGGAAGCTTTTAGAAAAAGCTTCGCCAAAAGCATGTAGTCTCTCTTAGAAAAGGCCCTAATGCAGGATTTTCTATCCGAGAGTGCTCATTTTCTAAGCGAGAATTCCCTAAAAAAGCTTTTAAAGGGTTTAACCCTTCCTTGACGCCCTCGGGGCGTTGATTTTTAGTTAAACCGGAGCCAATGGGGATAATTTGGGGAGTTCTCACTTTAAAAACGACTACTCAAAAAGAAAATCACGCAGAATTAGCCTTTTAAATGGACTACAAACTTTGATGAAACTTTGCGAAGGCAAAGTTTCTATGGTAGCCCCGCCGGGATTCGAACCCGGGTCGCGGGATCCAAAGTCCCGCATGCTTGGCCGCTACACCACGGGGCTGCCCGATAAAAAGAGTTCCCCAGGACTTATAAATCTTAAGCTGGTCGATGTCAGAAATAGTTGAAGAAGGAAAGCTCAAACAATCAGCGATACCAGATCCCTTATCGCCTTCTCCGGGTCTTTTGCCTTGGTAACGCCGCTCGCGAGGAGAACGCCAACGCTTCCGAGCTCCAAAGCCTTCTTGACGTCCTCTCCAGTGGAAATGCCCGCGCCGGTCAGAACCTTGACCTCTGGGTTTACCCTCTTGACGAGCTCGACGGTGTCGGTTATGACTTCCGGTTTGGCCTTGCTGACTGGAATGCCCGTTCCTATCAGCTCAGGCGGTTCAACTGCGACGTAATCTGGCCCCAGAGCGGCGACAGCGGCACTGACTGCTGGATTGTTGGAGCAGACCATTGTCATCAATCCAACTTCCTCGGCGCGCCTTATGGCAGCTTCGAGGTCCGCTAAAATCATTCTGTTCTCCGAATGATTGAGGAGAGTTCCGACGGCCCCAGCTTCTTTAACTGCCTCCGGGAGGACGTGACCGGTATGGCTTCCCGGTTTAATCGGGTCTATATGCTGAGCAAAGACCGGAATCTCGACCTCCTGGGCAATTCTGTAAAGGTCAGCCAGCTGCGGCGCGACCACTATGGTTATTCCAGTCTCCTTCCAGACCTTCTCGGCGGCCTTGGCGATCTCAAGGGCTCTCTCGCCCGTGGCCTCGATGTACGTCTTGAAGTTTATCGCTATTATCGGCTCCTTCAGCTTCGTCATAGATATCACCAGGAGTGAATTAACGCTCAACTCTTAAATTCTTTCCTGGTGAGGAACTTTTCCTCAGACCCGGTTGGGACTTTTAATATTTTGAAAAAAGGTTGCTGGAAAGATGCTCCTGAATCCGGAGGGATTATTTTACTTCAGGTTGGGGGTAATAGGGGAGACTCTCCTGAGAGTCAAGATGCCAATCCTGAGGGGCCTTATTGAAGCCCACCACCCTTTCTGCCCGCCGGATATGGGGTTCCTCGTTGGAGCCCTCACCCTCAGGAGGGGGAGGAGGTCAGATGGAGTATGTATCAATAACATGGGGAGCATTACGGTGAATCTCTCTTCCTAGGGTTTCCGAGCGGGTCGATGAGGCCTGCTCTGATCAGGGAGGAGCTTATCTTCGCCCCGAGGCTGCTCCTTACGATCCCGATGGTCACTATCTCGAGGGGCTTCAGGCCCCTCTCTTCTCTGGCTCTGTTCACTATGAGTGCCCCTTTGTAGGTCTCCTCACTGACGACTATGGCGTCAAGGCTTTTCATCTTATCCGCGAAGCCTATGGCCGTGTGTATCTTGATGATCCTGTAGTTGGAGTAGCCGTTAACCTCGAAGAACTTGAGCAGATCCCTCAGGCGGAGCTCGTAGGGAAGGATTTTATCTGCGTGGGGCTTGTTTCTCACCATCTCGTCGGCAGTCAGTCCAACATAGACGTACTTTCCCACCTCGAAGGCCTTCCTCAGCAACGCCTTATGTCCGAGGTGGAGCCTGTCAAAGGTTCCTCCGACGACCACTTTGCGGTACTTTTTCCTCATGGGCTGAAATTAGGCTGAGGGACCAATAAGCTTTTTTATCAACTTCCAGAGATTTTTCCTGGAGGTGGTAGAATGAAGAAGCTCATCGCGTTCATTCTGACGATCCTTCTTCTCACGCCCTTGGTCAGTGAGGTCAATGCCGCCGGGAACTCACAGCCCCTTTTCAAGATCGAGATCATGATTCGGGTCTCGCCGGTGGTCATAAACGGCTCTTCCACATGGATGGGCCAGTTCAGGATATATGCCACCCTCAAGGATCCGGGTTACAGGGCCTATTTTGACCATCTCGCGGCAAACAACACGACGAAGGCAAACGAGGAGTTCAGGTCATTCGTCAAACAGCTGATTTACGATAACCTGAAGAACAACTTCAAGGATCGTTTTGAGGCCAAAGGCATTAACAGCACAATTTACCTTCCCTCAGGAGGTCCGGTTAAAGTTCTCGACAACTGGTCTGCTGTCGTTACCTTTGCTCTCTCAAACTTCCTTGTCAGCGATGGAAAAATCATCAGCTGTCCTCTTAGCGGCCCGATGGACTTCGTCTTTAAGGGTCACGTTTTCGACTACAGCTGGGACAAGCTGACGGTCGTGCTTCCGAAGGACTACGAGGTGAGAAACCTTGCTCCTGCTCCCGACGACTTCAGTAACAACGTTGCCGTCTGGACCAACGGCGACTTCATACCCCTGATAGAGCTTTATACACCCGTGTATTCTTATGTGATATTTCTGAACTCGACCAGGAAGGAGATATCGCTCCAGTACGACCCCCACGAGGGCTACGTCCAGTTCAATGCCACATTTACCGGTGCCAACGCAACGCCGGTAGTTATCGATCAGCTCCTCTCGAGCTTCAAGGCCACGATGGACATAATAAGTCTGGACACCCGCGAGGAGAACGGCACCTTGGTTGTCATAGGTGTGGCAAAACCCAAGGTGGCCTACAGGGAGACCTCCTCCGAAAAGATATGGGAGGCTCTTCTTAAACTGCCCGGGTCGTTTGACAGGGTTTCAGTTGTGGGCGGCACCTACAATATGGCCCCTGACAACACCATCGTAATCACTGTGACTGAGAAAAAGACGAGCCGTCTGCCTTACATCTGGGCGGGCCTGATTCTGGTTGTCGTTCTCGGAATATTCTGGATCAAGAGGCGTGGGACATCTTCAGAGGAGCCAGAGCAGCCAACTGGAGAAGAGAGTGGGGCTGTTGAAGATGGAAGCACCGAAAATGAAAAAGTCGAGGAGTCAAGTGATGAGACCTCCGAACCGGGAGGTGAGTGAATGGACTTCTTCTTTTATCCCAAGGGCGTCGCGGTCTTTGGCTCCTTCAAGGAGGGGGCAATAGCCTACGAGATCCTCAGGAACATCGTCGAAGGTGGCTTTGATGGGAGGATAGTTCCAGTCAATCCGAAGGGTGGAACCGTTGAGATCGCGGGGAAAGCCTTTGAAATTCGTCCGAAGCTGGAGGAGCCCGTTGATGCTGCCATAATTGCCATTCCTGCGAAGTTCGTTCCATCGCTCATAGACGAGATTGGTGAACTCATCAAGGGTGCCGTCGTCATAAGTGCCGGCTTTTCCGAAGTCGGAAACGTTGAGCTTGAGCGCGAGCTCGTCGAGAAAGCCAGAAAGCATGGCATTAGAATCATCGGCCCTAACTGCGCCGGCATCTTCGGCGTCCACGGCAAGTTTTTCGGCTCCTTCGAGGTTCGCGTTAAGCCGGGTGGTCTGGCGCTCATAAGTCAGAGCGGCGCCTTCGGCGGTGCCGCTTTAGCGATGGGTAACGACGAGGGGATAGGCTTCTCGGCCTTCGTTTCTTATGGAAACGCGGCTGACCTGAACGAGAGCGACTTTCTGAGGTATTTTGCAGATGACAAAAACACGAAGGCCATAGCACTCTACATTGAGGGCGTTAGGGACGGGAGGCGCTTCATGGAGGCCCTCCGCTATGCAGCTGGCAAAAAGCCTGTGATAATCCTCAAGGCTGGAAAGAGCAAGAGTGGTGCAAGGGCAGCCGCTTCTCACACCGGTTCGCTCGCCGGAAGCTATGAGATTTACAGGGCGGCCTTCAAGCAGGCCGGCGCCATAGAGGTGGAGGAGATGGAGGGGCTATTCGACGCAGCGAAGGCCTTTGAGATGTACGAGAAAGCCGGGAGGCGCGTTGCCGTGATTACCAATTCTGGCGGGCCCGGTGTTCTCGCTACCGACAAGCTCGAGAGCCTTGGCCTCGAAATAGCTCAGCTAAGCGATGAAACCGTTGAAGAACTCCGCTCGTTCCTTCCACCGCAGTGCTCGGTTAAGAACCCGATAGACCTCATAGCTGATGCGGACTACGAGCGCTACAAGAAAACGATTGAGATCGTCTGCAGGGACGGGAATGTCGATGCTTTGCTGGTAATCTGTGTCCCGCCGATATTTGTCCCGAGCGAGGAGATAGCGAAGGCTGTAATTGACGCCGAGTGCGACAAACCGGTGATAGTGAACTTCATGGCTGGAGAGCTCGTTAGGGATGGGGTTAAGCTGCTGGAGGAAGGTGGAATAAAGAACTTCCCTACACCGGAGAGGGCAGCCAAAGCTTTGGCGTGGCTCTCCCGTCGCTGAGGCTTTTAACTTTTTAAGGTGAAGCCCAATTCATTTTTGGTGGTTCTCATGAAGCCGTACCGACTCCTCTATCCTTTGAGGACTTACCTCATCGTGGCAGGAAATGGTGAGGAGACAAACGTAATGGCCGCCGACTGGGTCACGATAGTCTCGTTCAGGCCCTTCATGGTTGGTGTTGCCATTGCTCCTGAGAGGTATACATGGGGGCTGATAAAGAAGTACCGCGAGTTTGTCATCAGCGTGCCGAGTCTCGATATGCTCCGGGACGTCTGGATAGCCGGCACTAGACACGGCCCTGAGAAGCTGAAAGAGATGAAAATAACCCTTGTTCCATCGAAGGCTCTTGAAACCCCCAGCATAAAAGAGGCCCTTGCGAACGTTGAGTGCAGGCTCGTGGATGAGAGGGACTATGGCGATCACACATGGTTCGTTGGGGAGGTTGTAGATAGCTCATACCGAAAGGATGCCTTCGAAAACGACAGGCCAAATCTTGACGCCAAATTCCTTGCTCATACTGCATGGACGGATTTTGTGACCTTCGAGAAGCACGTCCATCGTCCTCCTCAAGTCCACTCTCGATAACCTTTTATACTATTTTTACACTCCACCCTTGATGATAGCTCTTGGCATAGAGGGGACGGCACACACTCTTGGCATAGGTATAGTCACCGAGAAGAAAGTTCTCGCCAACGTATTCGATACTCTCACTACTGAAAAGGGTGGAATCCACCCAAAGGAAGCCGCCGAACACCATGCAAGGCTTTTGAAGCCTCTTCTGAGAAAGGCCCTTGACGAGGCGGGAATAACTATCGAGGACGTTGACATGATAGCCTTCTCCCAGGGACCAGGTCTTGGGCCTTCTTTGCGAGTTGTTGCCACGGCTGCACGAGCTCTTGCCATAAAGCATAACAAACCGATAATCGGTGTGAATCACTGCATAGCTCACGTTGAGATAGCTAAGATGTTCGGTGTTAAAGACCCCGTTGGTCTCTACGTGAGCGGTGGAAACACCCAGGTTCTGGCGTTGGAGGGAGGCCGCTACCGAGTCTTCGGTGAAACGCTTGATATTGGCATAGGTAACGCTATAGACACCTTTGCGCGCGAGATTGGGATAGGTTTCCCTGGGGGACCCAAGATAGAGAAGCTTGCCCTGGAGGGAGAGAAATACATTGAGCTCCCCTATGCGGTTAAAGGTATGGATTTGAGCTTCTCCGGAATACTCACTGAGGCCGTCCGGAAGTACCGCACGGGCCGGTATCGGGTTGAGGATCTTGCCTATTCTTTTCAGGAGACGGCATTTGCAGCGCTCGTTGAGGTCACCGAGAGGGCCGTTGCCCACACCGGCAAGGATGAGGTCGTTCTCGTTGGAGGCGTCGCCGCGAACAACAGATTGCGGGAGATGCTTAGAATAATGGCTGATGACAGGGGGATAAAGTTCTTCGTTCCGCCCTACGATCTCTGCAGAGACAACGGGGCCATGATAGCTTACACTGGATTGAGGATGTATCTTGGCGGTGTTAGGTTCAATCTCGAGGAAACTGTGGTAAAGCAGAAGTTTAGGACGGATGAGGTGGAGGTTGTATGGAGTTAAAGGTTTCAATCTGGATCTTTTTTATTGATATCGTACTGTTCATCGTTATCGGATATTCCGCGCTCTACGCCCTCAGAAGGATATCACGTTACGGTGAACCCCTTAACAGGTTCATCGTTATAGTGGCAGTTTCCATGTTCACGGCTGCGGCAGGAAGGGCACTTGATATCGTTGACGATTTCACTGGAGAAGTGCCCATTATTATATCTCTAGAGCAGATTCTCTACTTTCTTTCGATAATCGGTATAGCATATGGACTGTTGAGCTATATAAGCCATGTTGAAAAAACTATTCTTCCGATTCCTGCAAATGCCGCTGGGAACGCAAGGCTCTCCCCGGGAGGTTATCTCTACACGGGAGAAGACACAGGAGATCTTGTAGAGTTTATTTCTTCAATTGACGCTCCAGTACTTGTAATCACCAGGAGTCCTTGGATATACGAAAATATCGGAGAGCACGTTCAGACGCTCTGGATAACCCCTGCCATTGACAGGGGGATAGGGCCAACGAAACTTCATGTGATCATGGAGAGTGCAGTGAAGTTTCTCCGGGGAGGAGGTAGATTGATAGTGGTGGACTGCTTAGAGGCCTTTATCCTGTACAATGACTTTACGGCCACCTTTAGATTCCTCTCGTCTCTAAAAGACTACGCCGTTGAGGCAAAGTCCACCCTGCTCCTAGTTGTCATTAAAGGAACCATTGGGGAGAAAGAGCTGAAGATACTCATGAGAGAGTTTACTCCGGTCAAGAGTCCTAAGAACCTCCTCAAAACTTCCTCTTGATCTTCATTGTGTACTTTGGGTAGACCTCATTCGTGAATCTTACGAATTTTGTCTTTCTCGGGGAGAGTCTTATCGTTATCTCCGTTTCAGGCTCGAGGTAGGTGTAGAACTGGCCGTCTATCGCCAGGATTATCTCTCTAGTTACGGCTAAGTTCCTAACATCTATTTTGGTGTAGGAGGGTACTATCATCGGCCTTGAGCTCAAAGCTATCGGTGCAAGAGGGGCTATCACTATTACGTCGAGCCTTGGGTCTACAAAGGGACCTCCTGCGCTCATGGCGTAGCCAGTCGAGCCCGTCGGAGTCGATACTATGAGCCCATCCGCCCGGATTTCATCGGCGAGGCCTTCGTCTATGTAGTAGCGCAGATGGATTATCTTGCCCGGTATACCGGTCAGGATGGCAACCTCGTTGAGGGCATCGGGAACTACGTTCTCGCCGTTTAGATATGTCCTCAGCTTTATGCGCTCATCTATGTGGTAATCACCTTCAATCAGCTTGCTGAGGGCAAAAAAGGCCTCGTGTGGTTCAACCTCCGTGAGAAAACCGAGCGTCCCCATGTTGATGCCCAGCAGGGGTATTTCCTTTTTGGTCTTGTGCTCCACCCTGAGAATCGTTCCATCTCCCCCGATAACGATGATGAAATCGACGTCGAAGTCCTCCAGCGGGAGAACGTCCTCCTCATGGAACTCGGGAAGATATTTGTATGTATCGGTATCCACGTACACCTCATAACCGCTGACCTTGAGGAAGTCGTAGACCCTGTATGCGAGCTTGAGGGCGGCCTCTTTATCCCTTCTGGCCACTATCCCGAACTTCATAGTTACTCCTTCTCCTCTTCATCAGTTAAATTTTTCTTTTTCTTCTCCTCACTGACCTTAATGCCGAAGTGAGTTGTTATGAATCCTCCGAAAATCGTTGGGGCCCAGTAAGATACGACCCTCTCGATGAGTGTTGCCGTTACCGCGAAGTTCTTGTCTATGCCAAGAAGGACATAAACACCTGAATTAATAGCCTCGATGAAGCCTGCTCCACCGGGAATTATGCTAAGCAGCCCGACAACTATGCTTATCATCTGAACGACCATTACGTCCATCAGTCCTATGGGATAGTTTATGCTCAGAAAGATGAAATATGCGCGGAGGATGGTCAGAAACCAGAAAACGAAGGAATAAGCCAGGGCCAAAAAGAAGGTCTTCTTATCCTTCAGCAGGAGCCTGAAGCCCTCCTGAAACTTGGGAACGCTGACCTCTATGTTGTGAATGAATTTCTCATCGTACTTCTGTGCCCTTTTGGGCATGATTCTGGAGACCAAGTTAAAGAACCAGTAGAGTATCTTCTTCGTCCTCCTCTCGTTGAGGAGTATGGCGAGGGTTATGACGATGAGGAGGGCAAGGAGGAAGTCGAGTATGAGGAGCATTATCGTTAGGGACCTCGAACCGAGAAGGTAAACATAGATGGTGGAGGTCATAAGCATTATCACCACGGGAATGAGGTCGAGTATCCTGTCTGCCATGACTGTGGCAAAGACTGGACCGTAGGCCCCGTTGGAGCGTTTAGAGAGGTAATACATTCTAATGGGCTCACCACCGCCTCTCGCTCCCGGCGTAACGTTGTTTACAAAGATACCGACGAATATTGCCCCAAGGATGGCCTTGAAGGGTGCGTTTATGCCGAGGCTCTTAAGAAGTACACGCCAGCGAAGGGCCCAGATGAAAACTCCAGCTATATAAGCGAGAACGGCGAGCAGGAAGTAGTCCAATCTGGCCTTTTTTAAAACGTCCAATACCTCCTCTACCCCTGCCCATTCAATAAGGAGGGCAATTATGAGCAGTCCGAGGGTGAGGAATGCTATTTTTTTCCAGTCCATTCTCACACCTTCCTGAGCTTCGCTATGAAGAAGCCCTGAGTTAGATGTCTGTTCGGATAAAACCTCTGCACTCCGTCGAGACCTATGCCGTGGGAGCCTATGAATAGGCTCTGCTCCTCGAGCTTTAAACCTTTGCTCAGCATGTACTTAACGTTCGCCTCGTTTTCCTCATAGCTGAGCGTGCATGTAGAGTAAACCAGAACGCCACCCTTTCTGAGGGATTTGATTGCCGCGTTGATGAAGTGTCTCTGGTAGCGCGCCGTCGCCTCGATGTCCTTTGGCGTCCTGCTCTCCCAGAGCTTTGGCCTAATTCCCAAGGCTGTACAGGGAGCATCGAGGAGTATCTTATCGGCCTCTATTCCAAGCTCGGGTAGCTTCCTTGAGTCCATGTGGATCAGTTTGACATTTTTGACCCCGAGCCTCTTGAGCTCCTCCTCCATTTTCCTCAGCCGGTTCTTTGATTTGTCGATGGCTATTATCTCACCCCTGTTCTGCATGAGCTGCGCGATGTGGCTCGTTTTTCCTCCTGGAGCGGCCGCCATGTCGATTATCAGCTCCTCCTCGCTCGGCTCTAAAATCCTCGCAACGACCATTGAAGGCAGGCTCTGGGCGTAGAAGAGCCCCTCCTTAAAGCTCTCCAGTTCGCTCAGGCTGGGAAGCCTGAACTTGGGCAGGGTGACCTCTACCGCTATACCCCTCGTCGAGACGATCATCTCTTTGGCGCTCATCCTCGCTATTCCAATTCCAACGAGGAGACCCCGTGGATCGCGAATCTCGACCTCGTCGCCGGGCTTGATTTTCTTGTCCGCCTGGAGGACACCGGGTGCGTAGAGCATTGCCCCCTGATAGACGCTCTCGCTGGCGAACTTGTTTGCCCTTACAACGGGAAGGCCGGGCTCATAGTTATCGGGGAAGTTTGGACCCTCGCGCTCGAAGTAGATGCCCTCCTCCAGATAGGGACTCCTCTTCGGCTTCAGACCTTCCTTTCGGAGAATTCTCATCAGCTTTGAGCGGCTCGTCTTGAGTGTGTTAACGCGGATGTAGTACTTCTCAACCGGTGTCCTGAGGGAGGCCATTATCTCCTCGGCCTCTTCGCCAAAGAGCCGCCTGTAGTACTCCTTCAGCTCCGCTGGAAAGGCCTCCTCGTAGCTCATCCCGACACCTCAGAGGTTGAAGATTTCAAAGCGCTTCCCGATATCAATGAGCCTCTCAATGCCCTCCCTGAGGGTCTCCACGCTCTCGAAGTTGGCCTCGAACTGGAAAATCTTCTCATCGCTTTTCTCTATGCGCGCCATTATCTCGCTCGGAGAAATCCTCCCGTCGCGCCTCCAGTTGTATACGTCGCTCAGGAAGTCCTCCGCCCCGTAGATGAAGCTCCTCGGGAAGAGCTCCACGAAGAGGCCAACGAAGTTCTCGCTTATCCTTTCCTTTGGAACCGCGACCACGAAGTAGTAAGCCTCTGGTGTTGCCCCAACTTCTATCTGGGGCTTTATCTCGAAGGCCGGGTGTGGGTACTTCATGAGCCTCCATTCGCCGTCAAGGAAGATGTAAGCGCCAAAGACCTCCTCCACGTCCTCCACTTTGAAGCCCTTCTCGGGAAGCTCGGCCTTAAGTTCCTCGTTGAGCCTGAAAATGCTCTCCCACATCCCGTTGAGAAACTCATGAACCTCTCTCACGTTCATTTCTCCCACCAGAAAGGAAAAAGATGGAGGGCTTAAAAACTTTGGTTACCTCACGAGCCCCTCCAGCATCCTGTTGAGGTCTCCCATCATGTCCGTCCTGACGGTCTCGTCCACCGTCGCCAGTTCCATCTTGAACTCCTTACCAAGCACCGTGACGTCGAGGTATATCTCTGCTTTCACGTAGCTGGTCTCGTTGTTCTTTATGTGCCTGGCCCAGGCCTCTGGGAGGGCGTTTGTGTCTATGAGCGTTTCAACATCAACCGTTCCGTAGCTCTTCGCCGGAAGGACGACGCTCTCGACTATGGTGCCTTCACTTATCTTGACCCCATTCACGTAGAGAGTGTAGCTGACCCCGGTGACCGGGAGGGGGAAGGGATTGGGGTTGTAGAGCTTTAGATGGTTAATTATTATCGCCTTGTTCCCCCGCACTCCAGCCCACTCTGCCTTTGTTTCGACGAGGGCGGGAGTTTTGGCTATGCCAAGATCTCTGCTCTCGGCTTTTACATCGAGATAGCTCAGTATATCCTCGTTTACCTCTTCGCTGATGCTTCCCTCCACCGGCACCACTCCGAGGAGCTTACCTTTGAGGTGGACGGTGAAGGCGCCTCTTTGCCCGTTGTTCAAGTAGTTTATCATGGCCTTCACGAGGTTTCTGTTGTCTATGGATATCGCGAGCGTCACGTCTTTTTTAGTTGCCCCGTAATCGAACCTCTCCACCCTTGCCATAGGGACATCAGCGAACTCGAGGCTAACGTTCTCTATGGATGCCGGAACGAGCAGGGGCTTATTGAGGTGGGCATTTATCCAGATCTCTGTGGTGCTTTCGTCCACGTAGCCCCACTGGGCGTTGATACTGGGCTGAAGCGTGAGGATGGCATAGCCGACGTAACTGCCCCACAGTATGAACGCGAGGAGTACTGCTAAGACCGCTATTTTCCAGTCCATTTCTCTCACCTTCCTATTTGTTATCTGTGGGGCGTTTAAATGTTTCCTATTTTCTCAGCTGGCCCTTCCCCTGTGGATGTAGATTACCACGATCACCACCAGTACTCCCACGATCACGGCGAGGTTCCTCAGATTGGTTGAGGTCTTGGTGTTCTCCTTCACCGTTACATCTACGGTCCTTTCGAAGACGTAGACGTTGTCGTCACCCTGGTTGGGGTCTCCGACGGCCCTTATCCTGAGCTGGATCCTGTAGTCCTTGGGTATGGCATCGCGGTCTATCCTGAGGATTATCACGCCCTCACCGGTTGCCCCGGGTGCTAGATCACCGACGTAGTCCGTCCTCTTGTCGAGGGTGAAGGGCTGGTCGGCCTTAACCACACCTTCGATGAGCACGCTCGTGGCCTTTTCTCCGCCCGTGTTCTTCAGGGTGATGTAAACCTTGACGCTCTCTCCCTGGAGGGGATCGGGTTCAAACCTGATGTCAACGACCTCTATATTCGGCTTGGCGCCTATAATGATGGGAACCTTCAACGTGACGTTCTTCTGTACCCCAAGGCTGTTGGTGTACATAATTAGGAGCGGTATCTCGTAGGTTCCGGAGCTCGCGTTCTCTGCAACGTTGACCCTGAAAGATGTCTGGGCCGAGTCGCCCTTGTTTAGGCTCCCCAGGCCTATGACCTGCTGGCTCGTTTCGCTGAGCTCAAACGGCCAAGTTGGCTGGGGCTTTATTATGACCGTCTCTGCGGTTCCGGTTCCGACGTTGTCTATCTGAATATCTACCTCCACATTGTCGGTTCCCGGCAAAATCTTGCTCGGCGAGGTGGAGACCTTTGAAAGGATTAGCTCGGCCCTTCCTGTGACATCTATTCCCACCAGCCTCTCATCGGTTATCTCCTTCTCATCCGGCTCGCTGAGGTACTTGAGCTCTATCCTGAGAGGGTATATGCCGTTCTCGAGCCTGTTGTTGGCCTTAATCCTGAACTCCAGCGTCGTGCTCTGTCCAGGTTGGAGCTCGGCCACGTACTTTACGTTGTCCTCGCCGATGGGTAGGAATGCGTCAATGTTTTGCTTCGCCAGCTCGCGCATTATCTGGTTGAGCGCTGTCTGAAGGTTCTTGCTTAGGGCCTCGCTCCCCTGGATTGGCAACTGTGAAAGGGCTGAGAGGTCAACGTTTTTGATTTCCCCTTGGACCGGGACCTGGTAGGAGGTTATCTTCAAGCTGAGGGCCTTGATGGGCTCGGCTCCGGTGTTTTCCACCGTAAACCTCACTGTGAAGGTATCGCCGGGACTTATCTCCCCTGGAATCGTCTCGACCTTCGTTATCTCGACGAAGCCCTCCCTGCTCTTTTTGACGGTAAGGGCGACGAAGTTGTAGCCCTGAATCATTTTCATGTTAGCCCCCAGACCCGTAAAGTAAACCACCCCAACGTAGAGCGGATAGGTGCCGACGTCAGCGTTGGGGTTTATCTTTATCCTGAACGTCAGTGTTGTGTTCTCCTTGCCATCGAGATACTCTACGTACTGGATCGCGCTTCCTTCGGGGTAGAATACACTCTGGGATAATCCGCTCTGACTCAGTGCCATCGATACCGCGCTCGCTATGGAGGAGCTGTCGTTGAAGCTCACCGGCGTTGGTGAAACGAAGACGTTCAGATAGCGAACCTTCAGCGCTCCTTCATTCCTCAGGTGGACTTTTATCGTGACTGTATCGCCTGGCTGGACAGTTTCTGGCATTTCAACGCTTGAGATCACCACTCCTGGGGCGGTTGATGCTCTCCACTCGGGTGGCCCGCTGATGCTTATCTTTATCCCGTTCGGATATACTTCGAGGACGGTCACGTAAACTGTCTGATCATCCACATCAACTTCTACCGTCTCTCCCTCCCGCACGGGAGTTATGTCTGGATACGTTATGGGCATTAAGATGTCTTCCTTGTTTATCCCGAGCTCTGGGTGCTCCTCAATGGTTTTCACGACCGCGTTGACTATCTCCTTCGGCGATGCCGTGTTGAGCCACTGGTAGAAGCCGAAGGCGTTGGCCATCAGGCATGCGTTGAACGCTGTAGTGTCGTTGACGTACTGGGAACACGAGCTTACATCGTAGCCCTGGGTTTCGGCGAGGGCCAGCAGGAACTCTGGGTCGAGGAGGAGCCTCTGAATCTTTTCAGGGTCGGGTACGTATATCGTCCTATACTCGGCGTTGAGTATCTTTCCATCCTTCATTATCACCAGGAAGGCGTAGTACTCGCCGTTCCCATAGTCTTTCTGAGTATCAACCAGCGAGATTATGAGCGGCCCAACCAGTATGGCCTCGCCCCTGCTTAAGTAGCCCTCGAAAAGTGGGCTTCCCGTCGAGGCGCTCACCGCACTTCCGAGCAGACCCGTGATGAGCATCAATCCGAGCAGGACAACCTTTATCTTTTTCATTCCGCATCACCTCCAATTTTCTTTCCGTAGAAGACCTGCAGCAGTGCAGGCGTTACAAGGTAAGCGGCAAACATAGAGGCAAATATTCCGAACGCGAGTGTCAATCCAAAGTCGTGTATCGTTGGCAGCTCTCCAGCCAGGAGCGCCAGAAAGCCTCCGGCAGTCGTCAGGGCGCCGGCGAGTATGCCCGGCCCCACGCTCTCTATCGAAGTGACTATCGGGCGCGGGTTCCCTTCGTTCATCTCCTCGAGGAAGCGGTGGGTCAGGTGCATCCCGTAATCGACGCCCAGGCCGACTATCATCGAGATAACACCAGCCAGTGTCTGGGTGAAAGGAATGCCAGCGAGGCCCATGAAGCCGACCGTCCAGAGGGCACCGAGGAACATCGGCGTTATCATTGCCAGGGAGACCTTTGGGCGCCTGAAGAGGAGCAGGACTATCACGACGACGAAAACCGTTCCATACATGGAGATGCGGTTTATTTCCTCGTTTGTGAGCTGGTCGAGGACGTAGTTGAGGTAGATGTCACCCGTCAGGGAGAGGCTCACTCCCGGTGGGAAGACGGCGTTTTGAACTTCCTCTTCAAAATAGCGTATTATCTTCCTGAAGTCGTCTATACTCGAGCCGCTGAAGTCGCCGGTGAATTTGATTACCGTCATGGAGTAGTCCGATGAAACGAGCTGAACCCCCTGGTAGTCCTTCAGAGCTTCCTTTATCTTCTCCCTGTCGTCGGGGATGTAACCGTACTTCTGAACAACGATGTCGGCTATACTCTCGGAGTCAAAGACGTTGTTGTAGTAGGTGTCTGCCTTTATCTGGTTCTCGAAGCGGTAGATGCTCCTTACTACGGTGGGATCCCTAACGTCATCCGCTTTTACGAGAATGTAGAGCTCATCCTGGCCGCCGAAATCGCTGCGTATGTCCATCAAAGCTTCTATCTCGGGCATTCCCTTGGGAACGAACTTCTCGAGTCTGACCTCGGTAGTTACCTGTGTCACACCATAGCCGAAGATGAGCGTTATCAGAAAGACTGCACCGAGAAACGCAAAGGGCTTCCTCCTCACGGCCTCGCCCAGGGAGCGGAAGGCTTTCCCAACGAAGCCTGAATGGGAGCGTATCTCCGGAACCTCGTAGTGCCCCTTGAGCTTCTTCATGACGTCTTCCTCAAGGATTATCACCGAGGGAGTTATCACGACCGCGTTCAGTGCCGCCAGACTCAGTCCTAGGATCAAGGTCGTCGCCAGGTTGTGGAGCATCGGAAGGCTCGAGAGGTACATGGCAGCAAAGCCGGCAACGGTCGTCAGCGCCGCTCCGAGCAGGGCCTTTCCCGTCTCGGCTATGGCCTCCTCAGCGGCCTCCTCGATTGTCCTTCCCCTTTTGCGCTCCTCGTAATAGCGGTTCGTTACGTGGATTCCGTAGTCTATGCCCATTCCTATGAGCATCGCACCTATGGTGGTCGTCGCAAGGTCGAGGGGAATGCCGAGGAGCCCCATTGCACCCAGGGTCATGGTTACACCAAAAACGAGCGGCGTTAGGGGTATCAGCGCCTTGACCGGCGAGCGGTAGAAGTAGAGGAGCAGGGCGAGAACGATTATGAACGATATCGCCATGGTCTTGTTGAGGTCGCTCTGGAGGAGTTCCAGTATGCGGTAGGTTATGCCTATGTTGCCTGTCTGGATAACCTCGACGTTCTTCGGGAACTTCACGTCGTTTATGTCCTCCTGAATCCCCTCATAGACTCTGACGAGGGTTTTGGAGTTCTTCTCCCTGCTTATGGTCACCACTATCATCGTCGTCGTGTAATCCCTGCTCACGAGCTGATTCCTCGTTTCCGGTGGGAGCACGTCAAGGACGAACTTTGCCTCTTCCTCATTTTCCGGGAGCCTGCCAAGAACCTGCATGTAGATGTCGGCGATACTTATCGTGTCCGTGACGTACTCCCTCTGGAGGAGCCTCTGTTCGAGTTCATAAATGGCTTGAATTACCTGGGGATCCCTCACGTCGTAAACTCCACCCGGCTCGATGGAGCTCACTTTGACCACTATGATGGTGCTGTCGCCGCTCTGGAACTCATTCTGAAGTGTGGTATAGTCATCTATGGCAGGGTGTCCTTCGGGAAGCATGCTTCTCAGGTCGCTCTCAAAGCGGAGGTTCTGAATTCCGTAGATGGAAACCACTAACAGGAATATCGCTATCAGGGCAAAAGCGACCCTGTACCTCACGATTATCCTAGCGGTACTGCGCAGCGCTTCCATTATTTTCCCTCCGAACTTTCGGAAATTTCCGAAAGTTTTAAATATGTGAAGCCTTAAAAACCTTTTCCTGAGATTACTATTATCACTGGAATCGAGGTGCTGGGCATGGGAATCGAGGAAGCCCGTCGAATAGTTATGGAACACTTCGCAAACGCCGCGAGAAGATTCGGCTTTAGTGAGCTTTATGGCTACATCTACGGTGCTCTCTTCCTGGCTAAGGAACCAATGAGCCTGAGTGAAATAGCCGAGAGGACGGGCTATTCGCTCTCTCACGTGAGTACTGCCCTGAAGTCTATGGAGAGCCTCGGCTTGGTGGTTAGAATCAAGAAGCCTGGCGATAAGAAGGCCTACTACAAAGCGACAAAGCTCCTCAAGGACTGGAGACAGGCTGCCTACTACAGCAGGATTCTTGAAGACATTCAGCAGATGAAGGAGAACCTCATGCGTGCTTTGGAGGAGCTTGAAGGTGAGACCGGCCCCGAGGCGGAGTTCATCAGGGAAAGCATCGAGTTAGCCATGAAGAGGAACGATCTTGCCGAAAGGATACTCCGCTTTCTCATGAACCACGACGATAAGGAGGTTCTTGAGAGGCTCCTTAAGTGCCTTGAGGGCGAAGAGAAGCGGTAGCTTTAAAACCAGCTGTTGGTAGTCAAATTGGGGTGGAGGAATGTCGCTGTCGTCGCTGCTGTGGGCATTCTGGTATATTCTTCCCGCTTACTTCGCCAATGCATCGCCCGTCCTGGTCGGTGGTGGAAGGCCGATAGACGGCGGCAGGTACTGGAAAGACGGGCGGAGGGTCTTTGGGGATGGTAAAACCTGGCGCGGCTTAATCGGAGGAGTTGCAATTGGAACTGCAGTTGGCGCTCTCCAGTACTTCATTACCCCTGAGTTCTACGGCTCACTTGGGAAGGCTCTTCTTCTTGCGTTCCTGCTGTCATTTGGTGCCCTCTTTGGCGACTTGGTCGGGAGCTTCTTCAAGAGGAGGATAGATCTTCCGCGTGGCTCTCCGGCGATAGGTCTCGACCAGCTCGGCTTCCTTATTTCAGCGCTGGCTTTTGCTTATCCGGTCAAAACACTCGATTCTGGTCAGATAATCTTCCTCCTCGTCGTCTCGCCCTTCGTTCACTGGGGGGCCAACTACTTCGCCTACAAAATGGGCTGGAAGAGCGTGCCGTGGTGATTTTTCTTTACCCACTATCATCCAGCAACCCTTTTTAACTTCCGTTTCCCAACTCCTTCGGTGGTGTAAAGATGAAGGTAAAGGTCAGGTACTTTGCCCGCTTCCGCTCCCTCGTTGGCACTGGCGAGGAGGAGCTGGAGGTTCCGGATGGGATAAAGGTCAGAGAACTTATCGATATCATCAAAGAAAGGCACCCAATTCTCAAAAACGAGGTCTTCGCGGAGGACGACGATTTGGCCGACGTCAACGTTTCGCGGAACGGGCGCTATGTGAGCTTCGACGAGGTTTTGAATGACGGTGACACGATAGCGCTGTTCCCCCCGGTAAGTGGTGGTTGATATGCTGAGCGAGAGGGAACTGGAGCGCTACGACAGACAGATCATGATTTTCGGAAAGGAAGGTCAGGAGAAGCTCAAGAACTCCAAGGTGGCCGTGGTAGGAGTAGGCGGTCTTGGAAGTCCGGTCGCCTACTACCTTGCTGCCGCTGGAATAGGGACGCTCCTCCTCATAGACGAGCAGACACCCGAGCTCAGCAACCTCAACAGGCAGATACTCCACTGGGAGGAGGATTTGGATAAGAACCCCAAACCGATCTCCGCCAAATGGAAGCTGGAACGCTTCAACTCCGACATAAAAATCGAGACCTTCGTGGGACGTCTAAGTGAGGAGAACATCGATGAGGTTCTCGAAGGCGTTGATGTAATCGTTGACTGCCTCGACAACTTCGAGACGCGCTTCCTTCTCGATGACTATGCGCAGAGGAAGAAAATCCCCCTCGTCCATGGCGCGGTCGAAGGAACCTACGGTCAGGTGACGACGATAGTTCCGGGCTTCACCAAAAGCCTGCGCGAAATCTTTCCAAACGTAGGGAGAAAGAAGGAGAAGTTCCCTATTTTAGGAGCTACTGCGGGGGTTATCGGCGCGCTTCAGGCAATGGAGGTCGTTAAGCTGCTCACCGGTATCGGCGAGCCGCTATTGAACAAGCTTCTCATAGTCGATCTGGCCTTCAATACATTCGATGTCGTGGAGCTTAAGTAGAGGGCTCCTTCACGCTTTTCTTTTCGTTGATGCTCTTTATCTCGATGACCTCGTTCCAGGATCCCTCCTGGGTTATCGTCATGGTGCCGAGCATTGGGTCGTCTATCACTGTCTTGGAACTAACGGTGTAGCTTATCTTTCCGCCAACAAGCTCTCCGTCCTTGAAGTAGAGTTCTAAAATGCCGTTGTCAACGCTTATCTCCGTGTCTGGAGTGGTTGCGAAGTACATCCTTGCCAGTGGCTCGAGATCGGAGCTTCTGAGGTAGTATATGAGCGTTAGAACGTCACCCTCCTCGCGTTCGTCGGGGTCTCTGGTTAGATACTTCCTGGCGAGGCTCACGAGATTGTATTCCCAGAGGAATTTGCTGGTGGTACTATCGTCCGTCTTTATCCATCCGGCAATCGTCCGGATGTATGTCACGTTGCCCACAATTACCTGTGAGAAGTTGGTGGAAGCCCCATCCGGCATGCTGACGGTGGTGGAATTTATCCACGCGCTCCATGATTCAAAGTCCATGTAACCTTCCTCGACTATGCTGAGGTTCACGTGGTCTTTCTGGGTGATCCCTTCCTGCTCCACTGTTACTACCATTGAAATCGTGGCGTTGCTCACGTAGGTAAACTGCTTTATCTCTGAGACTGCCTGTAGGAGCTCGAGAATGTTATACCTCTTCGAAGTTTCCGTTGAGGTTGGGATTTCAGTGGGGGTGGTGGTTGTGGAAGTACTCATGGTTGTTGGGCTCAACGTCTGGGTTTCAGGTGGAAGGGACTCGCTCGATGTCGTGGTTGAGCCACTGGAGGATATGCAACCCGCCATGAGTCCAGTGAGCAAAATGAGGATAAGCACAAGCGCGTATTTTCTCATTCCATTCACCGACAACCCCTGAGCTTGAAACCACTTAAACCTTTTTATTAGCCCGACAGATTTAATTGGGTGAAGCTTTAAGTTCCATGGGGGATGGATATGAAGGTTAAGATTACTAAAGAACCCTTCGATCTCAATGAGGCGTTGAGTTATCTTCTCGTTCCAGAGGCCGGTGGCTACGTTTTCTTCTTGGGGAAGGTCAGGAACAAAAACCATGGCAGAAGAGTCAGAAAACTCATCTACGAGGCCTATGAAGAGATGGCCATTGAAGAGATGGAGAGGATACGGGGAGAAGCACTTGAAAAGTTTCCCATATTGGACATCCTGATATGGCACCGCTACGGCGAGCTCAACGTGGGCGAGGACACGATACTCATTATTGCCAGTGGCAAGCACAGGAAGGAGGCATTTGAGGCCTGTATGTGGGCAATCGACGAGGTCAAGAGGCGCGTCCCGGTTTGGAAACGTGAGGTGACTGATGAGGGTATCTTCTGGATTGAGGGTGATAAGCTTATACCTGACGAATGAACATTTATGTTCTCTCCATTTTTTGCTAACTATTATTAGTAGTATGCAAAATCGGAATAGAAAAAGTATATATACAATTTTGTCCCATTCTCGGTCGGTGGGGGTCAATGGAGAAGGTTGTATACAGTGTCGCTAATTCAGTTGATGTCGGAACGTCCACAAACATTGTCTCCGTTGGAAAGCCTCCATGGAGCAGTCAGTCCCATAGCGGGGAGCTGGAGAGACTCATCATCCAGCTCGGCGCTGGAAGTGGGAGGTTCTCTGAGATTACAGGTATCCCCCGTTCGATAGGCTGCATCGGTAACAACTCATTTCTGCTCCGGCGGGAACCCCTCAGTCCCGAGAGGGTGAGGGAAATAATAAAGGATTTCATGGATATCGGTGGAAAGGAGCTCTGGCTCACAAACTATGATCGCATCGAATACCTCACCAGCATCGCTGCATATGCCGTTGAGATAGGCGTCCCCGAGGTGTACGCCGTCGTTAAGCTCGAGGACCTCGAATCAGTTCATCCAGTTGAGGGGGTTCGTTTCATAGCCGAACTAGAATACTCCAAAGAGAACATTCAGAAGCTTGAGGCTCAGGACTGGCTCCACGGAGCTCTCGTAATGGCCACCGCGAAGCAGTACGATGAACTCAAGGGTCTCAAAATCAGCTTCCGCGGGGAAATTTACGTTGATATACTCTACCCTGGCTCCGCCAGGAAGCTCGACTTTAACGTCATAGAGATGAAGAGGGTTCTTAATCAGAGCGCCGAGACGTATCATGACTGCCTTGCAGGAACCCTTGCAATAACCGCCGAGGGATATGCCCTTCCGTGCCCGCTCCTCAGAAATTACATCGTGGCTGACGTTAAGGAGGTCGGACTGAGGAAGGCCCTCAGGAAGAAGCGCCTCAAGGAGTTCTGGAAGATGACGAAGGATAAGATAGAGGCCTGCAGCACCTGTCCCTTCAAGTACATCTGCCACGACTGCAGGGCTCTGGAATATCAGGCAACCGGGGAGATAAAGGGGATCGAGTACTGCCTTATAAACCGCTAAAACTCCAGTATGGAGCGATAGCCGCTCCCATCTTTTTTAACCATGTCGGAAAACCTTCTGTTGTATTTCATGTCGTTCAACTCCTTGAAAGTGTCGAAGTACTCTATGAGGAGCTTGTCCACGTAGTTGCTGAACTCGAGTATCTTGCTTCCCAGATCTTCCTTTGACGAGAAGAACCACTCAAGAAGATAGCCGTAGGATGGCAGCACGCCCACGGTTATCTCGTACTCTCTGAAGCGCTCCAGCACTTCCTCGTTCAGACTCTTTGTGAGCCCTATAACACCTCTGTCATGGATATTCATATCGATCATGGGGGCAAAATCAACGAGAATACCTTCCTCTTTGAGTCTGTTTATCATAAACCTGACCGTTGGCCGGGTCTTTCCAAGTCTTCTGGCTATTTCAGTTATCGGGGTTCTGGCGTCTACCTTGAGAATGTCCATGAGAACGGCGTAGTCGTAGCTGAGGGTCCATCTCCCAAAGTTGTCGTCTCCGTTGTATGGATAGGCTCTAACTTCGTAGTATTCATAGTCTTGGGAGTATCTGGAGATAAAGTCGTCTATCTTATCGGTTTGATCTGCCGGAACGTATATAATCAGCGACAGTCCATTCTTAAAGCCAAAGGCGGGATTTATGTAGCCTATAAATGGATTTGTTGCCATTCTGTTAGCTACTTCCATAAGCTCATCTGGGGGCACGCTCAGAAATGCGACGAAACTCTTCAGTCCAATGAGTCTTAGATTGTACAAGGCGCTTACGTTTAGATACTTCCCGTAGTACTTGTCGTATAGCCTTTTGAGCCTGTAGTAGTCTATGCCCTCGCTCTCGGATATCTTCTTCAGGCTGTCTGTTGGATGCCTGTTAAGGATTTCAACCAGAAACTCGAGCTCTTCCATCACAGGCTCGACCATTCTACCTCACCGATTTATGCCTAGGAAAAAGTTAAATCGTTTTGATATTAAATTCTTCCGGTGATGACTATGGTGAAGATAGAGGTTGTGGACATCGAGAAGCCGGAGGGCGTTGAGGTAATAATCGGGCAGGGCAACTTTTCCATATTCACGGTTGATGACCTCGCAAAGACACTTCTCACAACTGTCCCGGGTATAAAGTTTGGTGTGGCCATGAATGAGGCAAAACCCCAGCTTACGCGCTTCACCGGCAACGATGAGGAGCTTGAGAAGCTTGCCGCCAAGAACGCAGTGAAGATAGGAGCCGGCCACGTCTTTGTGATTCTCATGAAGAACGCCTTCCCGATAAACGTCCTCAACGCCGTCAAGAACCACCCTGCCGTTGCCATGGTCTACGGTGCCAGCGAGAACCCGTTCCAGGTTATCGTTGCCGAGACCGATCTTGGAAGGTCTGTACTTGGCGTCGTTGACGGCAAAGCGGCAAACAAGATAGAGACCGAGGAACAGAAAGCTGAGAGGCGTGAGCTCGTCGAGAAGATTGGTTACAAAATAGACTGAAAGTTTTTTATCGTCTTTTCTTCCCTATCCTCCGGTGGTTATATGAGGCTGGCGTTCATCACTTCTAACCCGGGAAAGGTTGAGGAAGCGCGAAAGTACTTTGAACCCTTGGGCGTTGAAGTTTATCAGCTCAAAGTTGAGTATCCAGAGATACAGGCAGATACGCTCGAAGAAGTTGCCCTCTTCGGCTTGGAGTGGCTGAGCAGGAAAATCGATGAACCGTTTTTCCTCGACGATTCTGGTCTCTTCGTTGAAGCTCTGAAGGGATTCCCTGGTGTTTACTCTGCCTACGTCTACAAGACCCTCGGCGTTGACGGCCTTCTGAAGCTCATGGAGGGCGTTGAGAACAGGAGGGCGTACTTCAAGAGTGTCATAGCTTACTGGGACGGCGAAGCTCACATCTTTACCGGTATTGTGGAAGGCGAGATAATCCACGAGAAGCGCGGAAACATGGGCTTCGGCTTCGACCCGGTATTCAAGCCTTCGGGTTTCGACAGAACTTTTGCCGAAATGACAACCGCTGAAAAGAACAAAATATCACACAGAGGTGGGGCTCTTAAAGCTTTTTCAGAGTGGCTAAAGGAAAACCTTAAATAAGCTCATCCTCCCAAAAATTATGATTGCAGTTGTACAAGTGACGAAGGGGGTCGCGATGGTAACTTCACTCGATGCCACTGATATGAAGCTGTTGAAGGAACTTAAGGAAAACGCCAGGGAGAACATAGCCTCGCTCAGTAAGAAGCTGGGCATCCCGAGGACCACCGTCCACTACCGCATCAAAAAGCTCGTTGAGGAGGGCGTGATCGAGAAGTTCACGGTTAAGCCAAACTACAAGAAGCTCAACCTTGGCACTACCGCTTTCATACTTGCCAGATACGAGCCAGATTCCGGCCTGAGCCAGCGGGAGGTCGCTGAAAGAATAGCCGCCCTCGAAGGGGTTTACGAGGTCCACATCATAGCAGGCGAGTGGGATCTCCTCATAAAGGTGCGCGCCCCCTCATCGGAGGAGGTTGGCAAGATAGTCGTTGATAGGCTCAGAGAAATCAAGGGCGTCGGCCAGACTGTAACTATGGTGTCATTCGTCACCGTGAAGGAGGAGCTGTAAAGCTTTGGGGCGATGATTGGCGTTCTCCTTTCTGATTTTATGATGATGCGAGGTTTACTGAGCCCACTACCGTGGCGCCCTACATAACGCAGCACTCGTAGATTATCTCAACTTCCCTCACAGTTTTTGCCCATTCTATAACTTTTCTTGGTGGGTTCGTCAGTCTGTCAACGCCCGCTAAGACGGCCCCCTTATCAAAATCAAGGCGCCATTTCCCAAGCGGCCTCATGCAGCCTATGCTGAGCTCGCCATTAAACTTTTCCCTGGCGTACCTGACAACGTTGAGGCTCTCCTCCACACTTGGCTTTTGAAGGCTCTCCATCTCAGTGCCGGCTGTTGGAATGAGCACGTCAAGGACGAACTTTGCCTCTTCCTCATTTTCCGGGAGCCTGCCAAGAACCTGCATGTAGATGTCGGCGATACTTATCGTGTCCGTGACGTACTCCCTCTGGAGGAGCCTCTGTTCGAGT
>NZ_SNUN01000019.1:0-515 GCF_012027535.1 Thermococcus sp. GR5
GCCGACGAAAAGAGAAGTACTATGATAACATTTCCTTTACTCAACTTGGCCTGTGAATTTGCTGTATGCTTCATTTGTTTTCTCGGATTTATTGTCCAAGTTACAGAGAATAAGAAAAGAAACCCGAATAGATAAAACGTAAACGTAAGTGCCAGCAACTTTCTTATTATTCGGACTGTCTCGTCATTAACTGTTTGTGTCTCAGTCTCGAGCATTATCAATGCTACGAGTAATGACAGGATAAATATAAAAATAATAGTTATAAGAGCGTTTCTAAAGGCGATAATCATTGGCCAATATGTAGTGTTTTTCTGTTTGGCATCTATATAAAATGATAGAGCAAATAATACTAGCATGAAAATAAGAACTCCTGAAAAATACGTTAGCAACAAATTCACTTTGTTAACATTGGGAACTGTATAATGAAGTATTACAGTATTTACTGATATGGTTTTGTTTGAAAGAGTTTTTAGATGTTGATTTTCTGAAAATGTTAAATTGACATCTGATATTTT
>NZ_SNUN01000020.1:0-504 GCF_012027535.1 Thermococcus sp. GR5
GAAGGTGTCTACGAGGTTCACATAATAGCCGGTGAGTGGGACCTTCTCATAAAGGTCCGCGCCCCCAGCTCTGAGGAAGTCGGTAAAATCGTCGTTGACAAGCTTAGGGAAATAAAGGGTGTCGGTCAGACGGTAACCATGGTGTCCTTCGTTACGGTTAAAGAGGAGCTCTGAGGCTTTAGGGCGATGATTGGCGTTCTCCTTTCTGATTTATGATGATGCGAGGTTTGATGAGCCCTACATAACACAGCACTCGTAGATTATCTCGACTTCTCTGACAGTTTTTGCCCACTCGATGACCTTCCTCGGCGGATTCGTCAATCTGTCAACTCCTTTCAGAACCGCCCCCCTGTCGAATTCCACCCGCCATCTTCCCATTGGGCGCATGCAACCTATGCTCAGCTCTCCATCAAAGCGCTCGCGCGCGTACTCGACGACCTTCAGGCTCTCCTCAACGCCCGGTTTCGGGACGTTTTCCATCTCCGTCCCCTTCGTCGGGATGAG
>NZ_SNUN01000021.1:0-502 GCF_012027535.1 Thermococcus sp. GR5
TAAGAAGGAGGGAAGCTCTCAATATAATTTCAAACTTGATAGATATCCAAGAAACACTATATAAAACATTATATGCATTGGCAGGTGCAACTGAAATCGTAAAAAGTGTAGATACTGATACTCCTGAGATCAGGCTTCAAAAATTAAGAGAATGGATCAATAACTACAAATCGGGTTCTAAAAATCTGAAAAAACAACCCAAAGAAAATAGGAAGTCTTTTTCTGTGTGGGTCAAAAAAACATTATATTTGTGTATTAAAGCAAAAAATGATCCAAACATTATGGATGATATCGAGAAGATACTAAAGAAAGCATACAAACGAAAATATGACCAGTTTAGGGTATTGTTAGCAATTGTGGATATCTGCAAGGAGTTTGATCAGGACATCCCAATGTTGAGTGTAGATATGTCTCTTAATGAGGCCATCAAGTACTGTATCGTTGCAGTCTCAAAGGTGCCTGAGAATTCACTTTTGAGAGAAGCAAAAAGGAGGTACAAATA
>NZ_SNUN01000022.1:0-498 GCF_012027535.1 Thermococcus sp. GR5
TAACTCGCCTGATGTCGGAGGCGAGGACTGCTCTGGAAGCACTTTATGAGCTCTCGGAACTTCCTAAGGAGGAATTTCTTCAGAACAGACACTACGTTTCAAGCGCAAAGTACAACCTTCTTGTTGCAATCGAAGCGTGCATTGACATTGCCTACCACCTGATATCAAGGAACAAAATGAGACTTCCAAAGGACTACGCAGATTCATTCAGGGTTTTAAACGAGAGGGAAATCATTAACGATGATTTAACCAAGAGACTTGTTCTCATGACGAGATTCCGGAACAGACTCGTTCACATTTACTGGGAGGTTGATGATGAGTTTATTTATGAGATACTCCAGGATAACTTGTCGGATATTGAGGAATTTATGGACTCGATTTCAAAAGCACTCAGGAGGGAAAAACCATGAAGGTCCTAATCATGGCCGGCGGCTACGCAACTCGGCTATGGCCGATAACGAAGGACAACCCAAAGGCACTGCTTCCGGTCGGGGAGAA
>NZ_SNUN01000023.1:0-472 GCF_012027535.1 Thermococcus sp. GR5
ACCGGGCTCTGCTAATCGTGTGTTTCAAATCTCACACCCTCTCCCCTGTAGTTCTTCAGTTAGCCTTCTCCTTCCTGTTTTTATCCTTTTTTCAATTTAAAGCGAAAATTTCGGCGAAAGGAGCTATTAAAAGTGATATTGAATTCGATATCGAAAGTGATATTGAAAATGAGATGTGTGGGGAAAAAGCGGATTTATAAGTCTCCGAGGGCCTTGTAGAGGCGATAAACCCTTTTTCTGAAGGTTGGGCTTAGTTCGTAGCCTTTGAGGGTTTTGGCGATTATGCCGAGGTCTATGAGTTCTTTTAGGACTTCATAGGCGTGAACGTAGGAAACGCCGTTCTCTTCGGCAATTTTGAATATTATTCCGTCTTTGCTTCCCATTTCATAGGCATTTATTCTCCCGTTGTGCTCTGAGAAGGCTTTTAGGAGTGAATTGGCAACCCTGCGTTTTTTCTCGGTTCTAAGCTTCA
>NZ_SNUN01000024.1:0-444 GCF_012027535.1 Thermococcus sp. GR5
TAAAACGGTATATCATTGAAGTTTTCAATCATTATTGCATCAAAACCTGCTTGTTCAAGCTTTTTTGCTTCTCTGATGGCATGTTCAAGCACTACATCAAAGTTCCCTTCATAAAGATATGAGCCTGGCAGGGATTTGAGATGAACCATCCCGATGAGAACTTTTCTTTCAAAATTCATGAAATCACCTAACCATAGGTTAAGCTATTTGGCGTAATAAACTTTATTCATTGAGCATCTTGGAGTAATATATTTACATTTTTCTTGGAAAGCCTTGCCGTTCACGGCGGAGAAGAGATCAGGGAGAAGAGAGTGAATTATGAAAGAAAAACTTCCAAAAGGAATCTTAGAAAACCTTCTCCAGACGAAAAGGTTCTCTATGCAATAAGAAGAAATTTGGTCTTGAAGCAAAGCCTAAGTGGCTTGTGGTAACTGATAGAGGGAT
>NZ_SNUN01000025.1:0-432 GCF_012027535.1 Thermococcus sp. GR5
TATATTTCGGGTGATTTTCTTTTCAGTTGGTCGTTCTGAGTGTGAGAACTTTTCAAATTGCTCCTTGCTTATGGGTTTAACCTTTAAATCGACGCCCGAAGGGCGTCAAAGGAAAATAAACCCTTTGAAAGGGCTGTTTTGGTTGGTTCTCTCTTGTAAGGCTCGATTTTCTCAGTAAAATCTTCTTCCTTTGAGCCTTTGAGCGAGAGCTACGAGCTTTTGGTGAAGCTTTTTTCAAAAGCTTCAGCGCTGGCGGAAGATGACGTGCCTTTTTTAAAAGTGCAAGTTTTAGAGGGGGTTTCTTTTTGACCTGCTCTTTGTGACATGTTTCTCTCTTTGAAAGCGCCCGAAGGGCGCTAATGAAGGAAACACGCTTAAAACAGGCGAGTTTAAGAGCAACCCCACCCGAAAATAAACTGTTTAAAACGCATG
>NZ_SNUN01000026.1:0-423 GCF_012027535.1 Thermococcus sp. GR5
CTGCTGAGAAGAAGCGCCGTAAAGTACCTTGTCCTTGAGAATCGAATAAAGCAGGCGAAGCGCCTTCTCCTCCTCATGGAGGAGGCAGAAATCCAGAGGGAACTCGTTAAGGTCTCGGCTGAGTTCCTCCGCTTCAGCAGGGACATCGTTGAGAGCATTGCAGAGGGACCCGGAGCAGAGGACGTTGCCAAGATGCAGGTTGAGTTCGAAAAGGCGATGGCGAAGGTTGAAACCCTCGACGAGGCTCTGAGTTCCATGCTCGACGTAACGAGCGAAAGCATCCTGAGCGGAAACTTTGACGAAGAAACGATAAAAGAGGCAGAGGCGTTCTTCGACGTAGAGCCCTCCGGAGAGAGGCTCAAAGAGATTGAGAAGGCTATGAGGGCTTAGCCCAAGCCACTTTTCCATTTACCACAACCTTTT
>NZ_SNUN01000027.1:0-423 GCF_012027535.1 Thermococcus sp. GR5
GAAGACGGGAAGAGAAAACCCTTAATCATTCTCAGAAACGACCAGTACAAGATTGAAGGAAACAAGCTCATTCTAAAAGGCCTTGGGAAGTTCAGACGCCTCGAAATTCAATTCAAGGGCAGAATACACTTGAAGGGTAAGCAAGGGCGGTTGGAAATAACCTTTGACCCCATAAAGCGAAAATGGTATGCTCACGTGAGCCTCACCGTTGAGGAAAAACTTGAGGACGAGGAATGGGTTAGTGTTCCAAGGCAACCTAAAGGAAGCCTCTCAGCAGGAATTGACTTGGGAGTGAACAATCTCATGGCCGTTTACGTGGAAAACGGGGAAAGCTTCCTCGTGAATGGAAGGCCTTTGAAGAGCATTGATTTTTATTGGAGAAGAAAAATTGCCGATTACCAGTCCAAACTCAATAAGAGTGGA
>NZ_SNUN01000028.1:0-409 GCF_012027535.1 Thermococcus sp. GR5
TACAAAAGTGTACATATAATTGAATGATATCACCTTTGACGTTTTGTATGTAAATTTATTTAAGGGATATACAAGCAATGTTGAAAACGGAATTACAAGAAGTTCCACTATTCTAAATAGTGGAATCGATCCATTACTAAATAATGAGACTATTGATGCAACACTAATCCCAGCAATAAAGCCAAAAGTATATCCTATGTCACAAGAATCATTAGCATTTTTTGTGCAACTCCTGTTAAGTATCAACAGTGTCGATAGGAACGTTAAAATGGTAAACAAGATATAATATGTTCTTTTTATTAAATAAAATATATATACCTCCGAATGTATTTGTAGATTAGACGTAGGAAGAAGCGTTTTGATAAACATAATCAACGATAACTTTTTGGCCAATACAGTCGAGATTATC